>JAPLJY010000286.1 GCA_026388345.1 Deltaproteobacteria bacterium | reverse complement strand
GAGATCCTCGATGATGTCCGCCAGATCCGCCGGGTGGAGCTGGGCGAGACGGTTCTGGGCGATGGTCAGCCGCAGCAGATCCGGCGAGGAAAGGGGCTGCACGAATTTCCAGGCAATCAACTGATCCGCCATCGTGTAGTCGAAGAGTTTGCGGAGCACAAAGCCGATCGGCCTCATCAGGCCGACACGCCGCAAGAGACCGTGAAAACCGACATCCACATGGACCAGATAGAGGATCTTCTTTGCCTGGAGAAACTGCAGGTCGTTGACCCGCCGGATCTTCGCCCCGTCCGTATCGACCACCTGCTTGTCCAGAAGGGTATCCTTCAGCAGGAGTTCGCCGGGATGGAGCACCGGTTCCCGGAAATCCTCCGGCAGGAGGGGATGGGCCGTAAGCGTCCCGTTGATCGCCGCGATCCTTCTCCAGGGGAAGAGAACGACTTTTTTATTCCCTTTCAGGCGCAGGAGAATATCCGTGACCGGGGGGTAGATATCCCCGATGTTCCCGGTCAAGTCGACGACCCTGCCGATGGGACGGCCTTCGCCATCAACGACTTTTCTTCCCAGGAGTTCGCTTAAAAATAAAAACACCTGAGGTTCATGGTTCGCCGCCATATTCACCGCCATGTTCATTGCCTCCCGGTTTGGTGGCTATAACACCATTTGTAAATATTTCAAAACTTTTTTCCTCACCATATTTGGGCTTGACACTTCCCGTTTTTATAGTGTAAGAACAGACAGGAAATCGGTGGCGGTCAACCCTTTTAATTGAATCCCGCGAGATTGAAAAGGGACGGTCCATGAAAAAATTTATCTCCTATAAGTCCGGTCTTCAAGCCTTCACCCGTCGGGGGAGGCTTTTTTTTTGATTTACTTAAACATCGAAAGAGGGAAACCATGGAGAAGAAAAAGATCGTCATGGATGCGAAGATCGTCATGGATGCGGAGGGAATCGACCGTTCCCTGACGCGAATCGCCTATGAGATCCTGGAAAAGAACAAGGGGGTTGAGGAACTGGTTCTCGTCGGAATCCGTACCGGGGGGGTTTTTCTCGCGGGGCGCCTGTGCCGGAAGATCTCTGAAATCGAAGGCAGGGAGGTCCCCCTCGGGATCCTCGACATCACCCTCTACAGGGACGACCTGCAGACCGCCCACAGGAAACCGAGGCTCGGAAAAACGGACATCCCTTTCTCCCTGGACGGGAAGAAGGTTGTTCTCGTGGACGATGTCCTTTTTACGGGCCGGACGATCCGGGCAGCGATGGACGCCCTGATCGACTTCGGCCGGCCGAAACTGATCCAACTCGCCGTCCTGATCGACCGTGGTCACCGTGAACTGCCCATCCGGGCAGACTTCGTCGGCAAGAATCTTCCCTCCTCCCTGTGGGAGGCGGTCATCGTCGTCCTGACGGAAAAGAATGGCAGGGATGAGGTGGTCATAGACGAAAATGCATAGGTAAGGCCGGATCTTGTCTGTTCTGCCTTTCCAAGAATCTCCGCCGCGGGGAAACCCTGTCCTGCGGGCGCGATCCCGAACCAGAGAGGTTTGACCATGAAACTGAACCGGAAAGACATCCTCGGCATCCAGGAACTCCCCGTAGAGGAGATCAACCTGATTCTTGAAACGGCGGATTCCTTCATCGAGGTATCCACCCGGGAGATCAAGAAGGTCCCCACACTCCGCGGGAAGACCGTGATAAACCTCTTCTACGAGGCCAGCACCCGGACGAGGACCTCCTTTGAGATCGCCGGCAAACGGCTGAGCGCGGATATGATCAATATCTCCGCAACGACCAGCAGCGTCGTAAAGGGCGAAACCCTGATCGACACGGCTAAAAACCTGGAGGCCATGAATCCGGATGTCATCGTGATCCGCCACAGCGCCGCCGGGGCGCCCCATATGCTGGCCGGCATCCTCCGGCAGTCGATCATCAACGCGGGCGACGGGGCGCATGAACACCCGACCCAGGCGCTCTTGGACATGATGACGATCCGGTCGAAAAAGGGGGGGATCACCGGACTGAAGGTGGCGATCGTAGGCGACATCACCCACAGCCGCGTCGCCCGCTCCAACATCCACGGTCTGACGAAGATGGGGGCCAGGGTCTGCGTTGCCGGCCCGGCGACGATGATTCCCCGCGACATCGAAAAGATGGGCGTCGTCGCCCATACCTGCATCGAAGAGGCGATTCGCGATGCGGACATCATTATGATGCTCCGTATCCAGACGGAAAGGGAGAAACAGAACGTCTTCCCCTCCCTGCGGGAATACGCCCAGTATTTTTCCCTCAACCGCAGGAACATCGGCCTTGCACGCAAGGACGTTCTCATCATGCATCCGGGGCCGATGAACCGCGGAGTGGAAATCTCGCCGGATATCGCCGACGGACCCCATTCGATCATCCTCGACCAGGTCACGAACGGCGTGGCCGTCCGGATGGCCCTTCTTTATCTGCTGACGGGAGGCAACTCATGACGGCTTCGGAAAAAGCCCCCTATGCTGCGTTGCGCTTCATCGTTCGTCGCTGCGGCGTACGGAACAGTACGCCGCACTCCTCAGTCTTCGCGCGCCTTGCCTCTGGCGCTTTTTGCGAAGCCGTCCCCAAATTAAAACTTCATCATTTTTTTACGAGGAGATGATTCATGACTCTCTTGCTCAAAGGCGGCAGGATGATAGATCCCTCCCGGAAGGTAGACCGGACTGGGTATCTGCTGATCGAAAACGGGAAGATCGTCCAAAGCGGAAAGGAACTGCCCCGCACCGGAAAGACCACACTTGGAGAAAGCGCTCCCGGCATGGAGGTCCTGGATCTCCGGGGAAAGATCGTCGTCCCCGGCCTGATCGACATGCACACCCACCTGCGGGAGCCCGGCTTCGAGTACCGAGAGACGATCGCCTCCGGAAGCGAGGCTGCCGTGGCGGGCGGCTTCACCTCCGTCGCCTGCATGCCCAACACGGACCCCGTGAACGACAACCGGTCCGTCACCGAATTCATCCGGAGAAAGGCGGCGGAATGCGGCCTGGCGAACGTCTATCCCATCGCGGCGATCAGCCTGAAGTCGGAAGGCGTGTTCCTCTCCGAGTTCTGGGACCTCAAAGACGCCGGCGCTGTCGGTTTTTCCGATGACGGCAAATCGGTCATGAACGCCTCTCTGATGCGCCGGGCGCTCG
>JAPLJY010000363.1 GCA_026388345.1 Deltaproteobacteria bacterium | reverse complement strand
GAAGGTCCGGATTCCGGGATATTCGACGCATGGATTGTAGGAACGCTATGGCAGCACCGATTTTGCGGATCGAAAACGTATCGAAGCGCTATGGGAAGAAGGACGTCCTCAAGGGGGCGTCGCTCGAGGTGAACAAAGGAGACCTCAAGATCCTGATCGGTCCCTCGGGCGCGGGGAAGAGCACGCTTTTGCAGTGCATCAATTTCCTCGTCAAACCCGACGAGGGGCGGATCTGGCTGGATGAACAGGAGGTTCATTATGCACACAAGCGCGACCTCTACGCCTACCGCCAGAAGGTCGGGATGATCTTCCAGGATTTCAACCTCTTCGACCACCTGAACGCGCTGGAGAACGTCCGGATCGGCATGGTCAAGGTGAAGGGGATGGCGAAGGCGGAGGCCGGAGAGCGCGCCGTGATGGAGCTTAAGCGCGTCGGCCTCGGGGACCACATGCAGAAATACCCCGCCCAGCTCTCCGGCGGCCAGAAACAGCGGGTCTCGATCGCCCGGGCGCTGGCGATGGACCCGAAGGTGATGCTGCTCGACGAGCCCACATCGGCCCTCGACCCCGAACTGATCGGCGAGGTCCACGCGGTCATCCGCGATCTCGGGAACAACGGCATGACGATGATCATGGCGACGCACCAGATCGGCTTCGCGAGTTCGCTCGCCAGCGAGATTGTCTTCATGGAGGACGGCCGGATCCTCGAGCGGGGGACGCCCGACAAGATCTTCAACCATGCGGAAAACGCCCGGACGCGGGAATTCTGCTCCAAGATCACGGAGCTCTACGGGGAACGCTGACGATGGAAGAGTGGCTCTACATCCAGACCGAGGTCTATCCCGCCCTGCTCAAGGGGTTCTGGGTGAGCCTCCAGCTCATCCTTCCCTCGGCGCTCTGCGGCCTCGTCATCGGGATCATGGTCGGGGTGCTCCGGGTCTACGGGAGCCGCCCCGTGATGACCGCCGCGAATGCCTTCGTGGCCATCTTTCGGGGGATCCCGCTCGTCGTGCAGCTTTTCATCTGGTACTTCGGCCTCCCTTACATCGGGATCTACCTGAGCCCTTTCACGGCAGCGGTACTGGGTTTTTCCCTCTGCAGCGGAGCCTACCACTCGGAGTACATCCGGGGGGCGCTCCTGTCCATCAAGCGCGGGCAGATGCTCGCCGCCCAGTCGCTCGGCTTCACCAAGGTCCAGATGATCTTCTCCATCATCCTTCCGCAGGCGATCCGGCGGGCGCTGCCCGGTTGCGGGAACGAGATTATCTACCTGATCAAGTATTCCTCCCTGGCCTACATGATCACCTGCATCGAGCTCACCGGCCAGGGGAAGATCCTCGCCTCAAATTCCTTCAAATACACGGAGATCTTCCTGATGATCGGGGCCTGCTACCTGGCGATGACCTCGGTTGCGGCCTTGTTCCTCGGCCGCCTGGAGAACCGCCTCCGGCTTCCCGGCTTCGAACATCAAAGGATATAACGCCATGCCTGACTACACCCCCGTCACCGCCGAAATCCGGGCCCGCATCGCCGATATTCCGGGCCTGGTCGTCATCGACGACCCCGGGAAGTTGGAAGAGTTCGGAAGGGACAAGACCCCCGGCGCCTTCCACCGCCCCGAGCTGGCCGTCGAGGCGACGGAGGTTTCGCCGATCCGGGCGCTGCTGCGCCTGGCCAACGAATGCCGCTTCCCCGTCATACCGCGGGGGCTGGGGACCGGCCTCGCCGGCGGGGCGGTTCCGGTCCACGGCGGCGTCGTCCTGTCGCTGGCGCGGATGAACCGGATCATCGCCATCGAGCCCCGGAACATGATCGCCGTCGTCGAGCCGGGGGTTCGGAACCTCGATCTGAAAAACGCGGTGCGCGAGCACGGCCTCTGCTATCCCCCCGATCCGGCGAGCAACGACGCCTGCTCGATCGGCGGGAACGCCGCCACGAACGCCGGCGGTCCCGCCTGCGTCAAGTACGGCACCACCCGCGACTACATCCTGGGACTCGAGGCGGTTCTCCCCAGCGGAGAGCTCGTCGAGGCGGGCGTCCGGACGCGCAAGGGGGTGGTCGGC
>JAPLJY010000131.1 GCA_026388345.1 Deltaproteobacteria bacterium | reverse complement strand
TCAAGGCGCGGCGCTACGGCCTCGCCCCCCGGCGGATCGCCGCTTTCCTGAAGAAGCAGAACTTCGACACGGAGGGGCGGGAGGCGAAACTCAACCGCCCCTCTTCCCTCTCGCTGGAACTCTCCGAGCTCCTCCGCGGCCTGTTCAACGGGATGTACAAGCGCTACGAGCTCTACCGGGCGACCGGCGTCGTCCTGATGGACCTCGTCCAGGATGCGCGGATCCAGTACTCCCTCTTCGAAGACCCCCTCCGGGCGGAGAAGATCCGGGAGCTCTACGAGGCCGTCGACGCCCTCAGCGGCAAATACGGCAAGCACACCCTCCACCTCGGCGCCTCCCATCCCCTCGAAGTCCGGGGCAAAGGCCGCCGGGGAACGCCCACCGTCCGCGAACAGACGCAGCTCTACGGCGAGACCCGCCGCCAACACCTGGGTCTGCCCCTCTTCCAGGCGGAGGCGTATAAGTCCCTTGATGGGAACAAAGATAGTGTGTAAATCTATTCCACAATACAATTTGAGAAAGAGGTGCGTCATGGCTTCCATCCGAATCAACATCTGTCTCCCTGAAGAACTTTTATCGCAGTTAAAGCAGGAGGTTCAGCCCAGGGAGACGAGCAAGTTCATTACCACTGCCGTCCGAAAGCAGCTCGACGAACGGCATAAGGAACGGCTTACCGCCGAATACCGAGCCGCGGCCGCGGAAATCCAGGAACACTACAATGATCTGGAAGGAACACTGACGGATGGCATCCATTAGAAAGGGCGGCACCTATCCCGTGAACTTCGATCCCACCGTGGGCGCGGAAGTCAAAGAGATCCGGCCGGCCGCCGTCGTCTCCAACGACATCAACAATGCCCATTCACCCATCATTTCCATCGCGCCCATCTCCTCGCGGGTTGTTAGGATCTTCTCCTTTGAAGTGGAAATCCCGGCAGATGTCGGGGGACGGACGGAAAGATCGAAGGTCATGGTCAACCAGACACGGGCCATCGACAAGATGCGCATCCTGAAACAGATCGGAATCCTGGAGGAATCTTACCTGCGCAAAATCGATACCGCCCTGAAGCTCCACTATAATCTGACATAATCCGGCGTGGCTTTTATGCCCGACGGCCTTACCTGGAAACCATCTTCGAGAAATTCCGGGGCGCTGAAATTTGGAGACGCTTCATCTCCTCCGGTTCAAGTTTCCTTTTGCCCGCCGCTTCAATGAGCTCAGCAATGTCGTCAGACTTTCCGGTTGAAGAAGGCCGGTCGCTTCTGACAACAAGTCTTCTGAGGTTGGCCGGGCAAATGATCATGACCCGCTCGGCAAGCCCTCGCAGTTGCAATTCGCATATCAAGAGACCCGCCATGAGGCGCCGACATCACCTCAGTCGCCTTCCAGCTTATTCACGATTCTGTCAGCTTCCTTGAGAATCTTCAGTTCAAGACCGGGTAGTGTCTCAGTTTGGAATAACTTTCCATATCGACAGATTGGGCCTTATAGGCTATCATCAAAAGTCAAGGGGAAAGGAGATTGAGGGATGAAATGGCTATGTTTAATCGCGGCTGTTGCGCTGATTATGACTTGCACGATCTGAGATAGGTTGAAAAATATGGACACCAATGTTTAGGTTAGAGACCAAGACGGAGGTGTGGAAATGGAAAGGATACCGAACGGGCGATACACGAAAGAGTTTCGAGAGGAAGCGGTAAAGATGGTGACGGATGGCGGCA
>JAPLJY010000221.1 GCA_026388345.1 Deltaproteobacteria bacterium | reverse complement strand
ATGATTGCCGTCAGCCGGGATTCGTTTCTGATCATCTCCGGGAACGGCGACGTAATCGAGTCGGACGATAACGTCATGGCCATCGGTTCGGGCGGACCGTATGCCCTCGCGGCGGCCCGGGCGATGGTCCGCTATTCCGAGCTCACGGCGACGGAGATCGCGCGGGAATCCGTGAAAATCGCCTCCGAGATCTGCATCTATACGAACGACCACATTACCGTGGAGGAGATCGATCTCGAAGAAGAAACGGAAGAAAAATCCACGAAGGATAAGGAAAAAGGGTAGCCATGTCACCGGATGATTTAACACCGAGAAAGATTGTCGAAAAACTGGATCAGTACATCATCGGACAACAGGAGGCCAAGCGGGCCGTCGCGATTGCGCTGCGGAACCGCTGGCGCCGCCAGAATGTGTCGAAGGAGTTGGGGGAGGAGATCTCCCCGAAGAACATCATCATGATCGGACCCACCGGCGTGGGCAAGACCGAGATCGCACGCAGGCTCGCGAAGTTGGATAACTCTCCCTTCATCAAGGTCGAGGCGTCAAAGTTCACCGAGGTGGGCTATGTGGGGCGGGATGTGGAATCGATGGTCCGCGATCTGGTGGAGCTCGCGATCGGCATGGTCAAGTCGGAGGAGCAGAGCCGCGTTCGTGTAAAGGCCGCGGAACTGGCGGAAGACCGGCTCCTCGACATCCTCCTCCCGCCGAAACCGGCGGAAAAGAAGGTGGCGGACATGATTGCCGATGGAAACGGGACGACGATCGAGGCGGAGTACGTTCCCGAGCAGGATACGACCCGCGAGAAACTCCGGCGCCTCCTCCACGAGGGACGCCTAAGCGGACGTTTTGTTGAGATCGAGACGGCCGAGGTCCGGAGCGGGCCGATGGTCGAGATCTTCTCCTCCGCCGGCATGGAGGATATGGGGCTCAACGTCAAGGACATGCTGGGAAACCTCTTCCCGCAGAAGAAGAAAAAGCGGCGGGTGAAGGTCCCCGAGGCGCTGGAGATCCTTGCCGAGGAGGAGGCGCAGCGGCTTGTGGACATGGAAAAGGTGACCAAGACGGCCATCGAACGGGTCGAGCAGTCGGGGATCGTCTTCCTCGACGAGATCGACAAGATCGTGGGGGGCGACGGGACGCACGGCCCGGACGTCTCGCGGGAGGGGGTGCAGCGGGACCTCCTACCGATCGTTGAGGGATCCACCGTGAATACCCGCTACGGGATGGTGCGGACCGACCACGTCCTGTTCATTGCGGCCGGGGCGTTCACCGCGACGAAGCCGTCGGATCTGATCCCGGAGCTCCAGGGGCGTTTTCCCATCCGCGTGGAACTCAACTCCCTGGGCAGGGACGAATTCATCCGGATCCTCACCGAGCCCCAAAGCGCCCTCGTCAAGCAGTACACGGAGATGATGGCAACCGAAGGGGTCCGGATCACCTTTACGGAGGATGCGATCGCCGCGATCGCGGAGACGGCGACGCTGGTGAACGACCGGATGGAGAACATCGGGGCGCGGCGTCTCTACACGATCATGGAGAGCCTCCTCGACGAGATTTCCTTTGATGCCCCGGAGATGCGGGGTCAGGAGGTGGTGATCGACGCCGATTATGTATCCGACCAATTGGACGAGATCGTCGACGATGAGGATCTGAGCCGGTACATATTGTAGGGAACGGCGGAGTTTGGGGGTGACGGGCCGAAAACCGTAGTGAGAAGGCCGGAGAGGCAATTGGATAGCAAACTGCATGAGGAGAAGCCGATGGACGATGTGAAGAAATCCGTGGAGCGGGCCGAAATCCTGATCGAGGCCCTTCCCTACATCCGCCGGTTTTTCAACAAGACCGTCGTGATCAAGTACGGCGGCCATGCGATGGTGGATGGGGAACTGAAGGACAATTTCGCCCGCGATGTGGTCCTGATGAAGTATATCGGGATCAACCCCGTCGTGGTCCACGGCGGCGGCCCGCAGATCGGCAGCCTGCTGAAAAAGTTGGGGAAGGAATCGAAATTCGTCCAGGGGATGCGGGTAACCGACGAGGAGACGATGGACATCGTCGAGATGGTCCTCGTGGGGAAGGTGAACAAGGAGATCGTCGGCCTGATCAACCGGCACGGCGGCATGGCGGTGGGGTTGAGCGGCAAGGACGCGAACCTGATCCGGGCGGAGAAGTACTATCTGAGCGCGGAGAAGGTCCGGGACATGCCGCCCGAGATCATCGACATCGGCCTCGTGGGGAAGGTCAGGGAGGTCAACGCGCCCCTGATCGTCTCGCTGATGGCCGACGGCGTCATCCCGGTCATCGCCCCGACGGGGGTCGGTGACGGTGGAGAGACCTACAACATCAACGCCGACCTCGTTGCCGGCGCGGTGGCGGCCGCCCTCGCCGCGGAAAAGCTGATCCTGCTGACCGACGTCCCGGGGGTTCTCGACCAGCAGAAGGAGCTGATCCAGACGATGGATGAACCGACCGCCCGCCGGATGATCGAGGAGGGGACGATCGAGGGGGGGATGTATCCCAAGGTGAAGTGCTGTCTCAAGGCGCTCAGGGCCGGGGTGAAGAAGGCCCATATCGTGGACGGCCGTCTGAAACACACGATCCTCCTGGAGATGTTCACCGACCAAGGGATCGGGACGGAGATGGTGTTATAGGCTGAAACGCCCATCTGCTCAAGTTTCCCTCATCCTTCACCGTTCAACGTACCATAAAGTACGCCTCACGGCTCAGGATGTCGGGGGCCTTGCATCCGGACATTTTTGAACAGCCTGCAAAAGAGACTTTTTCAATATGCTGCTAAAGGGGTAAGAAAGATGAGCACACAGGAATGGATCGATCTGTCCGATCGCTACATCATGTCGACCTACAAGCGTTTTCCCATCGTCTTGACAAGGGGACTGGGCGTTCATGTCTGGGACAGCGACGGCCGCTGCTATCTCGATCTGGTCGCGGGGATCGCCGTCTGCGCGCTCGGCCATGCCCATCCCGGGGTCGTCGCCGCGATCAAGGAGCAGGCGGAGAACCTTTTCCACGTCTCGAACCTCTACCATATCGCGCCGCAGATCCTTCTGGCGCGCCTTCTCGTGGAGAATTCTCCGTTCGACAAGGCGTTTTTCTGCAACAGTGGGGCGGAGGCCAACGAGGCGGCGATCAAGCTTGCCCGGAAATACGCCTCGGAAAACATGCAGGGGCGATACGAACTGATCACGATGCAGGACTCCTTCCACGGCCGGACGCTGGCTACCGTGACAGCGACGGCGCAGCCGAGATTTCATGTCGGCTTTGCACCGCTTCCGGAGGGATTCCGGTATGTCCCTTACAATGACCTTCCGGCGCTGGAGGCGGCCGTGACGGAGAAGACCTGCGGCGTCCTGGTCGAACCGATCCAGGGGGAGAGCGGCGTCGTCATTCCCGCTCCCGGGTATCTCCAGGGGGTGCGCCGGATCTGCGACGAGAAGGGGCTCCTGATGATCGCCGACGAGGTCCAGACGGGAATCGGCCGGACAGGGACGCTCTTTGCCTGCGAACACGAGGATGTGATACCGGACATGATCACGCTGGCGAAGGCGCTGGGGAACGGCTTTCCCATCGGGGCGCTTTTGGCGAAGGAGAAGATCGCCGCAGCCTTCGTCCCGGGGAGCCACGGATCGACCTTCGGCGGCAATCCTCTGGCCTGCTCTGCTGCTATGGCCACGCTGGAAACCATCCTGGAAGAGGGGATCCTCGAGAACTGCCGGAAGGTGGGTGCGTATTTTCTCTCCCGGCTCGGAGAATTGAAGGAAAAACATACCCGGATCCGGGAGGTCCGCGGACGGGGGCTGATCCTTGCCGTCGAACTGACCGTGCCCGGGGCGGAGTTTGTTCTGAAGTGCATGGAAAAAGGGCTTCTCATCAACTGCACGAACGGGAATGTGCTGCGTTTTGTCCCGCCCCTGATCCTGACCCGTCCGGATGTAGACAAGGCCGTGGGGATACTCGATGAGGCGCTGGAGGGAAAATGAAAAAGGATCTGCTCAGCGAATACGACCTTGATCGGGACGATTATGAATCCATTTTCGAAGGGGCGCGCCGCCTGAAGCGGCTGCTCCGGGAGGGGAAGGATTCTGCCCCTTTGAAGGGGAAGACCCTGGGGATGATCTTCGATAAATCCTCAACGAGGACGCGGATATCCTTTGAAGTCGGAATGTTCCAGTTGGGAGGGATCGCGCTGTTTCTCAGCAGACGGGATACGCAGCTCGGCCGCGGGGAGATTATCTCCGATACCGCGCGGATCATGTCCTGCTATCTCAACGGAATCATGATCCGGACCTTTTCCCAGGAATCCGTGGAGGAATTTGCCCGTTATGCAACGATTCCGGTGATCAACGGCCTGACCGATCTCCTCCACCCCTGCCAGCTTCTGGGTGACCTGTTCACGATCATCGAAAAGCGGGGCGGCTACGAGGGACTGAAGGTCGCCTATGTCGGCGACGGGAACAACATGGCGAATTCCTGGATCAACGCCGCGGCGAAACTGCCGTTTCACCTTGACCTGGCATGCCCCGACGGGTATGATCCGGACGCGGCGATCCTGACGCGGGGGATGGCCGAGGCGCCCGCCGGGGTCGTTCTCCACCGGGATCCGGCGGAGGCGGTCCGGGATGCCGACGTCATCTATACGGATGTCTGGGTCAGCATGGGGCAGGAGGCCGAACGGGACGAAAAGATGAAGCGGTTTCAGGGCTACCAGGTCAATCAGGCCCTGATCGAACGGGCGAGAAAGAACGTGCTCGTCATGCACTGCCTGCCCGCCCACCGGGGCGAGGAGATCACGGCGGAGGTGATCGACGGCCCCCGCTCCGTCGTCATCGATGAGGCGGAGAACCGCCTGCACGTCCAGAAGGCCGTGATGGAAATCTTGATGCGCTAAGGAGGATTTAAATCGTGAACGAGGTGAAGAAGGTCGTTCTCGCCTATTCGGGAGGACTGGATACGTCCGTGATCGTGAGGTGGCTGATCGAAACCTACCGGTGCGAGGTGGTCTGCTTCGCTGCGGATGTGGGCCAGAAGGAGGAGTTGTCGGGACTCCGGGAAAAGGCAATCAAAACCGGGGCCGCGAAGATCTACATCGACGATCTCCGTGAGGAATTCGCCCGGGATTTCGTTTTTCCGGCCCTCCGGGCGAATGCGATTTACGAGGGGACCTATCTTCTGGGGACCTCCCTCGCGAGGCCGCTGATCGCCAAGCGGCAGCTCGAGATTGCGAAGATGGAGGGCGCCGATGCGGTCTGTCACGGAGCCACGGGGAAGGGGAACGACCAGGTGCGCTTCGAGCTGACCTACATGGCCCTCAATCCGGCGATCCGGATCATCTCGGCCTGGAAGGACGAGCACTGGACGTTCGATTCGCGCGCCTCGATGATCGATTATGCGGAGAAGCACGGTATTCCCATCCCGCTGACGCGCGAGAAGCCCTACAGCAGCGACCGGAACCTGCTCCACATCTCCCACGAGGGGGGAATTCTCGAGGACCCCTGGGCGGAGCCGAAGGAGGACATGTTCGTTCTCACCGTTTCCCCGGAGGCGGCGCCGGACCGGCCGACCTACGTGGAGATCCGTTTTGAAAAAGGAACCCCCGTCTCCGTGGACGGAGTGGCCATGACCCCGGCCGTACTTCTGGATCACATGAACGCGATCGCCGGGGCGAACGGGATCGGCCGCATGGACATGGTCGAGAACCGTTTCGTCGGCATGAAATCGCGCGGGGTCTACGAGACGCCGGGCGGAACCGCCCTTTGGGCTGCGCACCGCGCCGTCGAATCGATCACGATGGACCGCGAGGTCATGATGATGCGGGATTCCCTGATTCCCAAGTACGCGCAGCTCGTCTACAACGGCTTCTGGTATGCCCCGGAGATGGAGGTCCTCCAGCGGTTCATCGACGATACGCAGGGACGCGTGACGGGAACCGCAAGGTTGAAGCTCTACAAGGGGAACTGCATCGTCGTCGGGAGGAAATCCCCACTTTCCCTCTACAGCGAGGACTTCGCGACGTTCGAGAAGGATAAGGTTTTCGACCAGAAGGATGCGACGGGATTTATCCGCCTGAACGCGCTGCGCCTCCGGATCCTGGCGATGATGAATGCCCGGGGGTAACCCGGGCGGTGGAAAAAGAATAAGCGGTGAGCAAAGATGAAGAAAGACGAAAAGCCCTGGGGCGGGCGGTTCAACGAGCCGACGGATCGTGAGGTGGAGGCCTTCACTGCTTCGATTCACTACGACCGCCGCCTCTATCGGTACGACATCGAGGGGAGCGTCGCCCACGCCCGGATGCTTGCAAAGCAGGGGATCATCGCGAAGGGAGAGGCAAAGGCGATTCGGACCGGCCTCCGGGGAATCCTGGCGGACATCGAGGCGGGGAACTTTGCCTTTCACCCCGACGATGAGGACATTCACATGGCCGTCGAGAAGGCCCTGACCGCCCGGATCGGCGAGACCGGCGGGAAACTCCACACGGGTCGGAGCCGGAACGACCAGATCGCCCTCGACATCCGCCTCTACCTGC
>JAPLJY010000247.1 GCA_026388345.1 Deltaproteobacteria bacterium | reverse complement strand
CTGCCACACACTGATCTTGTTTTTCGCAATGAACCAACAGCCTTCTATGTACACAGCCAGACAGAAGCCTCAACCCTGTTTCATTACCCCAGTTGAGTGCTTTTGTGTGAGGATGTCATCGGCAGATAAGCGCATATTTTTACAGCAGAATCCACGCGAACAACTGATTACAAAAACTGACCTTGCCAAGTACGAAAATGCATGGCGGGGAATCCCTCATATTATAAGCCTCGGTGCGCAAAAGAATTTCAGAAATTTTGCAGAACACATTGACGAATTATGGAAAGTGTCCGATTCCGATTTCAATGAGGAGCATTTCAGAAACATTGTGACGCGCGCAATCATCTGGAAATACACGGAACGGATGGTATCAAGACAATCGTGGTATTAAGGTGGTTACAGGGCTAACGTCGTTGCCTATACAATTGCCAAACTCGCTCTGCTGATCAGAACAGCAGCAAACGACAAAGTTCTCGACTTCCGGACTATATGGAATCAGCAACGTCTTTCACAAGGAATGGAGCGACAGCTCGAACAGATAGCTGAGGCCGTTTTTAACACGATCGTGGCCGAAGACCGGCCCGTCGATAATGTTACAGAGTGGTGCAAGAAAAAACTCTGCTGGGAGCGGGTGGAATGTCTCAAAATAGCATTATTCCCATCATTCAGTGCAGATTTGGTTGATAGAACTGAATTTCTGGCTGCAAAAAAAGATGCGAAAAAACTGCAAAAGACGGACACTGGAATTGCCGAGCAGGCAGAGGTTGTTCAGCTTGGTGGCAAGTATTGGCAACAACTTATATATTGGGCTGAAAAGAAAAACCTTTTGACACCCGATGAAAAGAAGCTTGTTGGTATAGCCGCCCGGATACCAAATAGGATCCCGCCCGATTTTCAATGTCCAAAATTACTTGAGATCCGTACAAGAATGGTGGCTGAAGGGTTTGAGTACTCAAAATAACATTAGATGGAGTGCGTCAGATCGATCTTTAATCACTTTCGGTAATGTTCCGTTTCAACCAGGATCTCCTCAAACCTCCTGATCTCCTCCGCCGATACCCGAACGCAGCCCCTGATCCGGGCCGCTTGAAGATCGCCTTCGTCCAAGAGGCGGTAGACAGTCCGCGCAGAGATGGCAAAATAGACGGCCACCTCGTTCAAGCGGAAGCAACGCTTAGAGCGAAGGTTTGTTGAGGTATCTCCAACATTACCAAACGAAAGCTGCCACATATCCCGTTTTTCCAAGAGCCTTGACTACAATAAATAATTGATGACATCTTGGATGAATCAGGGGTATTGATAAGATAAAGGCGATAATCGAAAGCTTGATTTGGCGCAGTACATGGCCATCGAGACCCTGACCTCCCTGAAGGGCTCCCATGGGCGAGGCCATCGACCGAGCAGCCCGGGGCGGTAAAGTTCTGGCGTGAAGGCGAACACTTTCTCGGCCCCTATGAGGAAGGGGATTAGACGGAGGGTTCCGGGGCGATGGAAGCGAGCCATTTGATGATTCAGAATGGAGGGAATATGACCGAGAAAATATCAAATCTGGAGGGGCTGGTCGCCTATCAGGATGGTTCCATCGTCAGCAAGGAAATCATCAAGAAATCGACCGGGACAACAACCATTTTCGCCTTTGACCGGGATCAGGGATTGAGCGAACATACGGCGCCCTTCGACGCTCTGGTCTACATTCTCGATGGCGAGGCCGAGATCATCATATCGGGGGAGCCGCATCAACTGAAAACAGGCGAAATGATCATCATGCCCGGTGGAAAACCTCACGCATTGAAGGCGGTGAAGAGATTCAAGATGATGCTCGTCATGATTCGATCATAGAGGGGTTGACAGGGGAGCGGGGCTCTGTCAAAAGAGAGGCATGGATGAAACACTGATCAAAACCCTGTCCGATGGGGCGGCGGCGATCGGCGTCCGCCTCGGACCGGCTGAACTGGAGCTCTTTGCCGCCTACCATCGGGAGATCCTCCTCTGGAACCGGCGGATCAATCTCGTCTCGGAACGCTCTTCGCCGGAGATCGTCATCCGCCATTTTCTCGATTCCCTGACGCCGGCGCCGTTTCTGGATCATCCGGAAGGGGCCCTGATCGATCTCGGGAGCGGGGGCGGCTTTCCCGGCGTCCCGCTGCGGATTGCGCTGCCGGGTCTGCAAGCGTCCCTCATCGAGGTCTCCCGGAAAAAGTCCTCCTTTCTCTCCCACCTCATCCGGACCCTCCGCCTCGGCGGAGTTCAGGTGGTCCGGAAGCGCGTCGAGGAGCTGGCGGCCGGGGAGGCCCTTGCCGGCCGCTTCGATACGGTCGTCTCCCGGGCCGCCTTCAAGCTCCCGGATCTGATCCGGATGGCCTCCTTTTTCCTTAAACCGGGGGGTCAGCTCATCGCCATGAAGGGACCCGATCCGCAGGAAGAGATGGAAGAAACGGAGCGGATTTCGGAGGCGGCCGGGATGTCCTTCACGGCCTGCCGGGCCGTCCGTCCGCCGGGAGCTGATTCGTTAAGAAAAATACTAATTTACAATCGCGTTGTTCGTTGATCTTTTCTTGAAAAAACCTTTTCAATAAATCCGGTTTTGTGCTACCTTCGACATCGGTTTGGCAAACACGATCACGCGGGGCTTGTTCTATTAAATGATGCGTAAAATCATAAGCATGGCCAATCAAAAGGGGGGCGTGGGCAAAACCACGACGGCCATCAATCTCTCGGCCTCGCTGGCGGCAGCGGAGAAGCGAACCCTTCTGATCGACTGCGACTCCCAGGGAAACGCAACGAGCGGCATGGGGATCGACGGCGAGGCTATCCGGGAAAAGAATCTATACCACTGCCTG
>JAPLJY010000196.1 GCA_026388345.1 Deltaproteobacteria bacterium | reverse complement strand
AGGCCCTCGCCGGGGCGGTGGAGATCCTGAACGAGGTCACCACGTCGCTCACGGGCCTCGCGATGAAGGGCGAAATCGAGCTCTTCCTCGCCGACGCGACGCTCTACCTCGAACTCTTCGGGATCGTCGCCATCGCCTGGCAGTGGCTGCTCCAGGCCGCAACGGCGGAAAAAGCCCTCGGAGAAACCCCCGCGTCGGCCGACGCCGATTTCTACCGGGGGAAGATCCGGACCTGCATCTACTTCTTCGCCTACGAGCTTCCGAAGATCCGGGGCCTCGCCGCCCGCCTGAAGGAAAGCGGCGACGGAATCACGGTGACGATGAAACCGGAGTGGTTTGAATGACGCTTCCCGACTAAAAAACCGGGGGCGGGTAATCAGATTTTTGCAACACTATCGGCATAAGCGGAATCGCCGAGCAGTCTTTTGGCGAACCGAAGATACTTGCCGACGATAGCCCTGACGGCCAATTTCAGCGTATAGGCCTTCATGGGCTTTTCGATTAAATAGGTGATGTTCGAGGCAATACACATATTCACGATGTCATCGCTGGCGTTCCCCGTGATAATCACCGTGTCTTCGGATGCCCAGGCACATTGATCGGAAATTTGATCCAGGAAATCAAAGGCGGTTTTCTTGTCCAGATAAACATCCAGGATGAATATGGCCACTCCCAATTTTTTCTTTTTACAAAAGGCTAACGCCTCGTTAAATTTTGTGAAAGAGTGGACATCCCCCCATACATAGAAGCCTTTCAAGATTTCTGCGATCAATGAACACATTTGGGGATCGTCATCCAGGACAATTACATCGAGATTATCCGACATCGCTTATCTCCTTTCTGGAAAGTATCCGGAAAAACCAACCTCCTGATGAACGCTGGAGCGGTGAAGGAACGCGGATAAAATATCAGAGATTTTTTATTTATTCAATATGTTGTTGAGACTTTCATTTTTCATTGACGCACAAGGCCGCCCATCGTATGCTTCCATCTTATAGAAGCGGGCTCCTCTCAAAGAGGGGAATCCAAATCATCTTGGTTCGTGCTTCGGGAATCCGTAGTCCGGTAATGCGATTCATTAATTTCATGAGGGGATGCCCCCGAAAGGGAGCGCGCCGGGGGAGCCGGATTCGCGACGACCGTTTGTTCTGCGGATTCGGGAAGGAGGCATGCCGTGGGTGTTGAACCGAAGAACGCCGTTCCGGTGGCGCTGATCGCCCCCTGCGCGGGTATGGCCGGGATCGCCCGAAAACTGGAAAAGCAACGCTGCCTGCTCATTGCCGATGATCTGACGGGAGGGGCCGATGCAGGCGCCCAGTTCGCCAAGCGGGGCCTGAAGACCCTACTGATCCCCTTCCGCGGGGAGGACGCCGTCCCCCTTGCCGCCCAACCGGCGCAGGACGTCCTCGTACTCAACACCGCTTCCCGGAGTCTTCCCCCGGCGGAGGCATTCCGCATGCTGTCCAATCTCCTGAAGGGCTTCGACCCCAAACGATTCCCGATCCTTTACAAGAAGATCGATTCCACCCTCCGAGGCAACATCGGTTCCGAGATCGATGCGATCCTGCAGGAAACGAATCTCCCCCTCTGTTTCCTGGCCCCCTCCTACCCGGAGCAGGACCGGGTGCTGGTCGGGGGGATCATGATGGTCGGGGAGAAGCCCCTGGCGCTCACGGAGGCGGCCCGGGACGCGGCATCCCCCGTACAGGAATCCCATGTCTGCAAGCTGCTGGCAAACCAGACTTCTCTGTCCATCGGGACGATCGGCCTGACACAGGTGGCGTCCGGAAAGGAGGCCTTGCGGAGCGTTGTGGAGAGGGAACAGCGGGCGGGCCGCCGAATCATCGCCTTTGATGCCGTGAGCCGCGGGGACCTGGCCACGATTGCCGAGGTCGCCCTTTCCATGGAGACGGTCCCCCTCCTCGCGGGCTCCGCCGGCCTGGCCGGGGAGGTTGCGAGGATCCTCGTTCGCGGGCAAGTCAAGATCGGCCCGGAGAGGCAACGAACCTTCCGGCATATCCTGATCATCGGCGGCAGCGCCTCGGCCGTGACGCATGCACAGTTGCAGCGACTCCGGGACGGTGGTCTCCCCTCCTTCGAACTCCCCAGGGATCTCGTCTCCGGCGACGGCCGGGCGGAGACGGAGGGTCGGCGGCAGCTCGCCCGCTTGCTGGGAAGCGCCCTTGCCGGCGGAAGCGTCATCTTCCGGACCTTTGCCGAACGCTGGACCGGTAACGGCGGCGGGGACGCCCCTATCCCGCAGCGGATCACCGGCGTGATGGCCGGTGTGGCCCTTGAGGCCCTGCAGGAGTCCGGGGTCGGCGTGGGCGACCTGGCCCTGATCCTGACCGGCGGCGATACGGCCCTGGGCGTCCTGCAATTGCTGGATTATGAAGGAATCGAACTGGAAGGGGAACTGCTCGAGGGGATCGTGCGGGGGAACCTGCGGGGCGGGCCATGGGACGGCCTCACCATTGTCACCAAGGCCGGCGCCTTCGGGAAGGAGGACGCGCTGGTGAGAATCGTGGAAAGGCTGACGCGGGATTCGGTGGAACCTTTGCTTGAGCGGGAAAAAGACACCATAACCCCTGGTCAAAAGTCATGAAAGATTGTAGACTCCAATATCAGGACCTCTGTCGATAACGGGCAGCAAAGGAGCCGCCGGTGCGCTCAGGAAGCGACTATTCTTGCCGTCCGGATGGCAAAAGAAGAAGAGGTCGTGAGGAGGCCTCGGAATCGTGGATGCGGGGCGGCCGCAAGCCGCCATGAAAACCTTTAATAAACAAAGGAGGATGCTATGAAACGGTTTTATTTGCTGTCATTGGTGTTTACCTTGGCCATTGCGATCGGTGCTGTCCCCTGCGCTTTGGCGGCCGACCAACCCATCAAACTGGTTTTCGCCTCCGCGTACGCGCCGATCGATCACCAGAGCCAAACCCTGGTCAAGTTCGGCGAGCTTGCCGAGAAGTACAGCCAAGGCCGGCTGAAGGTAGATGTAGCGGTCGGGGGCGTGTTGGGGGGTGAGCGGGATGTGGCGGAGGGGATCCAGATGGGCACGGTGAACGGGGCGATTCTCGGCGGTATCCTCCAGAATTTCGACCCGGCCATGTCCATTCTCGAGTTTCCCTTTCTCTTCAAGAACGAAGCGCATGTGCGGGCCGTCATGGAAGGACCGGTGGGTGATAAGATCAGGGCCCGGCTGATCGCGAAGACCGGTCTCCGCATCCTCTACCATGTCATGCGGACACCCCGCGAGCTTACCACCAAAAAACCCGTCAAAAACCTGGCGGATATCAAAGGCATGAAAGTCCGGGTCCCGGAGATGGAGGCCCATCTGGAAACATGGAGAGCCCTCGGAGCCACCCCCACGCCCTTGGCCTTTACCGAAGTCTATACGGCCCTGCAACTGGGCACGGTCGACGGGCAGGAGAATCCTCTCGGCGTCATTTACGCCAACAAGTTTTACGAAGTCGTTGATTATCTGGCCCTCACCGACCATCTTGTCGGCTTCATGATGATTGTCATGAACAATGCCAGTTTCAACAAGCTCGATCCCGGCTTGCAGAAGGCGCTCAGCCAGGCTGCCGTCGATGCGTCCCGTTTCAACGACACCCTGCTCAAGAGCATCAACGCGGACATCGAAGCAAAGCTTTTCGCGAAGATGAAGGTTGCGAAAATCGACAACGGTCCCTGGCGCCAGGCAGCCAAGGATGTTTACAAGAGATTCCTGAAGTATGACGGCTTCGAAGATATCTACCTGTCCATTCGCAAGGTCGGTGAAGGATTCTGACCGACCGCCGGTCATAAGTACGACAAGGGGAGGTCAGGGGATGAAAATGACGCGATACCTGGATATGCTCGAAATCCTGATCCGCTGGACGGTCGTCTTCCTGCTCGTCATCATGGTGGCCGCCATCGGTTCGCAGGTCTTTGCGCGATACATCTTCCATCAGTCGCTTTACTGGACGGAAGAGTTGGGCCGGCACGTGATGATCTGGATGATATTCCTGGCTTCCGTGCTGTGCGTTCGAAGAGGGCTTCACCTCAGCATCACGCTGCTGCAGCAGAGGCTCAAGCCTGAGAAGCAACTGGTTATGCAGATCATCGGGTCCGTCATTCTCGCGTTTTTCTTCTACATGATGGTTGTCCATGGTTGGACGCTTGCCCAAAAGACCATGGTACAGCGATCCAGCGCCATTCATTACCCGATGGGCCTTGTGTACGCCGCCCTGCCGGTCAGCGGGCTTCTCATGTTCATCGTCAACCTTGAGATCATGGTCAAAACCGGTCTCGAACTCTTCGGAATGCGCAAGGGCGAAGGAAGAAAACTTCCCTGTACGCCGGGAGGTGAATTGGAATGATTATCGCGGCCATTTTTGTCGTTCTTCTGCTCATTGGCGTGCCGGTGGCCTTCACCCTCGGGCTGACGGCCATGGCTTACATTTCATTTCAGACCTCCCTTCCTCCCCTTGTTGCCTTTCAACGGATGTTTGCCAGCGTGGATTCGTTTCCATTCATGGCCATTCCCTTTTTCATGCTGGCAGGAAACCTGATGGGCGCAACCGGCCTGGCCCATCGCATCATCGGTCTCGCACGCGCGCTGGTGGGCCATCTGCGGGGCGGGCTCGCCAACGTCTGTGTCGTCTCCAACATGTTCATGGGTGGTATCTCCGGCTCATCGGTTGCCGATTGTTCCGCGTTGGGCTCCATCCTGATCCCGGCCATGCAGAAGGAGGGTTACGGTTCCAAATTCGCCGGGGCGATCAATGCCACCGCCTCCACAATGGGGATCATCATTCCTCCGAGCATTCCGATGATTCTGGCGGGGGCGGCAACGGGCCTGTCTATCCGTGACCTCTTTTTCGGGGGGCTGGTGCCGGGTGTTCTGGTCGGCCTGGGAATGCTGGTGCTCACGACGTTCATTTCCAAACGGCGGAACTACCCGAAGTATCCGCGCGTTTCCGGCCGTGAACTGCTGCGGGCGCTTTTCAAAGGGATGCCGGCCTTCATCATGGTGATGATCATCCTGTGCGGGATCATGACCGGCATTTTCACGCCGACCGAGGCCTCCGTCATAGCGGTCCTGTATGCCCTGTTGATCGGCCTGATCGACCGGAAGCTGACATGGCAGGGGCTTTACACGGCGCTGTTGAATGCCGCCATTTCTTCCGCCGTGGTGATGATCGTTATTTCAACGGCCGGCCTGTTAACCTGGCTTCTGGCCTATTCCATGGTACCGCAGAAGCTTACGGTCTACCTTACCGGGATTATTCACTCGCCGGTTTTGTTGATGGTCATCTTCGCAACGGTATTTCTGTTCGTGGGTTGCGTGCTGGATGTCTCTCCGGCGGTTCTGCTTTTCGGGCCGGTCCTGCTGCCTCTGGTGACCTCCGTTGGAGCGGACCCCATCTTCTTCGGGGTGATGATGGTTTTTGCTCTCGCGATCGGTCTGATCACGCCGCCGGTCGGCACGACGATGATGCTGTCGGCCTATCTCGCCGGTGTGACCATCCTGGATGTTGCCGGGGAGAGCATCCCGTATATCTTTTACATGATCGGGCTGCTTTATCTCTTTATCTTCGTCCAGGGCCTCGTTTTATGGGTTCCCAACTTTCTCTTTCACTGAGCATGGGCAGGATTTTCATGGGACGGCGGACAACCGAAACGGGTTAGGGAGGAAGGACGATGAGGGCATTGATCAAGGACAAGCCGGTCCGGGGGGCGACCCTGACGGACCTGCCCCTGCCGGAGATCGGCGAAGAGGACCTGCTGGTCCGGGTTCAGGCGGCCGCCATCTGCGGTACGGATATCCACATCTACCAGTGGAATGAATATGCGTCTTCGCGAATCCGGCTCCCCCTGCTGTTCGGTCACGAATACGCCGCCGAAGTGGTGGAGGTGGGCCGGCGGGTGAAGCAGTTCCGGCCGGGGGACCGGGTGGCGGCGGAGACGCACGTCCCCTGCGGCCGCTGTTTCCAGTG
>JAPLJY010000032.1 GCA_026388345.1 Deltaproteobacteria bacterium | reverse complement strand
GATCAAACCGGGTCCCCAGTCCCTCGTCGGGGATTACTCCGTGGGCGTCCTCACGAATGGGGAAAAGTCGGACAAGACGGTGGAGATGCGGGTCACGGTGAAGGCCTCTTCGGCCTGGGGCTGGATCGGGATCGGGCTCATTCTCCTGGTGATCGCGGGGTTGAGTTTCCTGTTCATCAAGATGGGGAGACGCTGAACGTGGAAAAAGAGACGGTCATCCGAATGGAAGAGCTGACCAAGCGCTATGGGGCGCAGACGGCGGTAAACCGTCTGAGCCTTGAGGTGCTGGAGGGGGAGATTTTCGGCTTTCTGGGACCGAACGGGGCCGGAAAGACGACGACGATGCTGATGCTCCTCGGGCTCACCGAGCCGACCTCCGGGACGGTCCGGGTCTGCGGCTATGATCCGGCGCGCGATCCCCTGAAGGTGAAGGAAATGATCGGTTACCTGCCGGAGAACGTCGGCTTTTACGAGGACATGGATGCGCGGCAGAACCTACGCTACATCGCCCGCCTGAACCGGATCCCGGATCAGGTTTCCGCCGGGCGGATCGACCGCCTTTTGGAGGAGGTCGACCTCGCGAAGGAGGCGGACAAGAGGGTGGGGTCCTACTCGAAGGGGATGAGGCAGCGCCTCGGGATCGCCGAGGTGCTGATCAAGGAGCCGAAGGTGGTCTTCCTGGACGAGCCGACGATCGGCCTCGATCCCGACGGAACGAACCGGATGCTCGATTTGATCCAGGGTCTCAGCCGGGAGCGGCAGATGACGATCTTCTTTTCGTCCCACCTGCTGGACCAGGTCCAGCGGGTAAGCGACCGGATCGGGATCATGATCAAGGGGAAGCTCGTTGCCGTCGGTTCCCTCGACGATCTGGCTCAACGGGGGCTGGGACTGGAAGAGGGCGAGGCGTACACCCTCGAAGAGATCTACATGAAATATTTCAAGGAGGCGTGACCTTGCACGGAATCTTCACGATATACCGGAAGGAGATGGAGGATCATTTCAGCAGCATGCGGTTCCTCCTCATCACGGCGCTGATCGTCATGGTCGGGGTGATCATCGCCTCGATGGTCGGCATGTCCATGCAGGAGGAGCTCAAGGGGATGGCCAAGCCTGACTTCATCTTCCTGCTTCTGTTCACCTCGACGGGGAAGCTCTTCTCCTTCGTCCAGTTCATCGGCTTTTTCGGGCCGCTCATCGGGATTATCCTTGGTTTCGACGCGATCAACCGCGAGCGGACCGGAAGGACGCTGAGCAAGCTGGTTGCCCAGCCGATCTACCGGGACGCAATCATCAACGGGAAGTTCCTGGCCGGCGTGACGATGATCGCGATCGTAATGGTCTCGCTGGTGCTCATCATCTCGGGCCTGGGCATCCGCCTGATCGGCGTGGTTCCGGGAGCGGAGGAGCTCGGGCGGCTTCTGATCTACCTCGTTCTCAGCATTCTCTATATCTCGTTCTGGCTGGGGGCGGCGATCCTCTTCTCCGTGGTGTTCCGGAGCACGGCCACCTCGGCGCTGGCATCGCTCGCCGTCTGGATCGGCCTCTCCTTCTTCGTCGGCCTGGGCGGCAGCCTGCTCGCCGATGCGATCGCCCCGATGAACCAGACGGCCGACATGGCGCAGGCGCAGGACTCCTTCGTGAAGAATGCGGATGTCCAGAGGGCGGCTTCGCTCCTCTCGCCGGCGACGCTCTACGGGGACGCGACCTCGACGATCCTCGACCCGCTCCGCAAGACGCCGCGCTCCTTCGTGCTGATGGGACCGATGGAGAGACTCTCACTCTCCCGCTTCCAGAACCCTCTCCCGCTTCCCCAGAGCATCGTGATCGTGGCACCCTTCATGGTCTCTCTGATCGCGATCACCTTCTTCTGCTTCGGGATCTGCTACGCCGTTTTCATGCGGCAGGAGATCCGCTCGACATAGGGCGCGGTGGATGCAGGAGTAAGCCGGGAACGGAATCCATCTGCGGGTAGCCCGCAGGAGCGTTCAAGTGTGTTGATTCTGTTACCGCTTACACCTACAAACAAACGGCTGGTGATAATGTTAACTATCAAAGATTATCAATTGAAAGAGTGTAACACCTGGCTTCATTTCCTACGCGTAAGCGGCAGAGCCTATGTGGGCATATACTGCTTTTCTACACCTTCAATATATCTTCCATCAGGCAGCTCAAGAATGAGCGCAATATTTTGCCTCCGAACAGCACGCCTAAAAGCTCGCACCTGTTTATCTGTCCATGATTTATGAATATAATATTCGCTTTCATCTTGGCGTTTTACTCTCGGCTTGTAATTGTCAGAGGTACTGTCCAATGGGCGAAATCTGCAATCTATCACCCTTACTTTCCACCTACGGCAAGCATCGAGTTTCGCCCTCATCTCGCTATAAGATATAGTATGATTGAAGAGCATAAAAACAAATATATCATCTGTGGGGAACCCTGCTTCCCTTAATACTTGTATCTGCTCTTTTACTATTGGCCATAGCTTGTAAGGTCCGTCCCATGCGATGCGTGGATGAAGAAAGCGCGCCTTCTTCAAGAAGCTAGCGATTTCGGGATCAGCTATTAGAATCCTTCCATCTAATCCACTTTGGCTTTCACAATACACCCTCCCTTGGTCCGGAAATTTAAATTCTGCAATTTCAGATAGAATGTCTTTTATGTGAGGATTAGCGATAAGATTATTATCGTATAAAATAACCTTTTTCTTTCTGATTTCATGTTTTATGTTTTTTTTGTAGGTAACATCAGGTTCTATTTTCCATGTGCCACAAAAATCACATTTTCTGAAGCATCCTCTTGATGCGTGAACAATTTGATAATCCACGTTGACAAGGTCATAGGCAGGCTCAAAATCTTCCGCTATTCCTTCCTTATAAAGACCCACCACCACGGCGTCAGATCCTGATGCCTTAGCATGCTGCGGCATCAGAGACGCATAAATTCCACCAATTTCTATTCTTGCGCTCGGATAAAGTTCTCTGTAATACTGAACGCTTTCCCAAACCTGTTTTGACCAGTACGTAAAAAGGGAAGTTATCTTTATTTCATCAGGATGGTGATTCGCTATATAATTGCCACGATGCAATTCCACATCGTCTCCAAGGCTTCTGTGATAGGCTGCGATCTTCAGTAGGCCAATTGGAAGAAAATTAGAATGGTTTCTGCTCTTGTCTGGAATCGGGAAATTGGGCTCAACAAGAAGTATTTTATTCAAGATTTTCAATCTCTTTCACTTTAGCAGCAAGAGTTTTAGTCAACCCTGGTATCTCTCTTAACTTTTTATCAACATCGATAACATCATGATCGAATATTTCCATAATACTATTCGGGTAATATATATTCTGAATTTCATCAACTATAGGAGGGTCGCTTAATTTACTAATTTTTCCAGATCTTCTATCACGAATATACTCTAGGGATAAAATCATACTTGTAATGTAATAGGGACCGGTATCTTTGTTTCTCCTTTTATATTTATAGGAAGAACTTGTTGTTAACTTGTACCTATAGTCTTTAGCAATACCAGCAAGAAATTTGGGGATCGCTATGGCAATAAATAGTTCGTAATGGGTTGATCTAAGCGTATCTATGCTTGAATAATTACCATCCAAAATCTTCTTGGCCTTTGGGTATTTATTGCAGTTATCGTTTAGGAGGTCCACCAATTGCCTAACCGCCTCTTTATTGTCTCTGTCTTCTTTTGCCCGAAATGTTAAGAATATGTCAAAATTCTGTTCTTCTTTGTGTTGCAAATCAACCAAACGGGTTAAAGCCTCCAATGTTTTTGAATATGGCGGCTGATCGCCGGGAATGCATGAACCCGTAAAGTCAAGATTATAGATGTCAAAAGGAAATAGTTTCTGCTCTTTAAGTTTATCCCTTAATCGATCATCGTTAGAGTATAATTTGGAAATAAAATCTTCAAATGCTCCGGACCAATAATTGGAGCCCACTACCCTAGCTATCTCTTCAGTAAGCTCCCTATCCCATTCGCAAAAAAAAGTGCTGGGGTATCCAGATGCCTCTCTACTTAATATTCCCGCCTTATAAAGAGTTTTTATGTCTATAGCTTCAAGGCTGCAAAGCGTAAAATAT
This sequence comes from Deltaproteobacteria bacterium, assembly GCA_026388345.1. Next base: position 10,848 of record JAPLJY010000032.1, on the reverse strand, counting down.
CTAAGTTCTCTGTTTGCGTTTAATGTAATTTTCCTTTTTCTTGATGCTTCAAGCCAACCGTATTCTCTGACATATTGTTTTATGGGCGCGCGATACATGCGCCGGATAATTTCCTTTCTATCCTCTTTTCTTGAATAATCTAATTGTATTTTTATTTGCATTGATTATTTCTTAAGATACTCAATTAAGGTCTTGTAATATTTTGTATCATGTTGAACTTTGTCATAGTTGTACGCCTCTAATAGAATTAACATTTTTTCCAGGATTATCTTATCCACTCCCTTGGTCTCAAATATTTTATGTTTAGTGAATATCGTTATCGTCTTATCATCACTTTTGAAAGGAGCCTCGGGGTTTATAGATAACTTATATTCGACCGTTTTGAATCTTATCGGATATCTCTCTGAAAAAAGATTTAATGAGCTCTGTATCTTTTTACGCTCCTCTTTTAATTTATTCTCTTTCCTTCCTGCGTTCCTATCTACAGAACGTCTACGCGTGTCCGTATATATTTTAGACATAAGCTCATAAACATACTTCTGCAACGTCTTATACTGCCGATTCGATTCCTTAAAACTATTTCTATCAATATTCAGGGCAGCTTCTAACCCATGATTTATATAGATTTCTCCAGAGTTGAAAGACGCTACTGGGCCAAGACTAATAGGACAATTCAAGTATGATTTATCATATTTCCCGATAGCAATATTTTTGATACGAATCAAGATGCCCTGCAATTCTGTATTCTTAATCTGCTTTCGCTGATTATATATGTAACCTGTAAACTTTATTTCATTCGGATCGATCCCATATTTTTCAGAATCTATTAGATATATTCCATAATCAAGATCTTTTGTGATTATATCTTTATCAACCGGCAGGACAATAGGCTTTCTCAAATTGAATCCATCTACTTCTACCGCAAAGTTGTAGTTTGCAAGCTCTCTCTTTTTTTCTGCCAAAACCTGTTCATATTTGACAGGTCCATCATTAAAATATTCAATCGGCGAATACAACGCCAATTCCCACAGCAAGCGCCAATAATCCTTTAATTTACGGATATCTTTCGTTTGAAGCCAATCTATAAAATCTCTGAAATCTTTACTGTCGGCTGATTGGAAAAGAGGTATTTGCCCCTGCGAATCTCTGGAATAGTCAGTAAACTGCTCCCTCTCGTCTTCTAAGTCCGATTTAAAATCCTCTCTGATTTCTTGTAATATAAATTTCGTATAATGTTCATCTGCGTTCTCCTTGTATTCAGTCAAAGTATAACTCCCGATAGGGATATCTTTATCTCCCAGAATGAGTTTATACACTTCAGGTGCTTCAAATTCCTTAAGATCCACATTTGCTTCGAATTTTGTTTTTATGCCCTTCTTGGTAGATATAACAGTAAAGCTTCTGCAAATCTGCGCGATTGCCAACATACCGATTCCAATCTTTCCGATAATTGGCCTGCCGTTTTTTGTAAATAATTTTGTATCTCCTTCTCTTTTCCTGCTTCCGCCAATATGAGATAATGCCCATTTAAAATCATCTTGAGACATACCTTCCCCGTCGTCATAATAAGTTATCGTTTTGTATAAAGGGCGGTTTGTTCTAATGACGACATTATTTGAGTCAGCATCAAATGCATTACTGATGAGTTCTTTTAAGGCATTAGCGGGAGATCGGTACATCCCATGGCTTATATCGTAGATAACTTTTGCTGATACATTGATCTTATACATTTGCAGCCTCTTTTACGCAAAACGGTATATATAACTCTATAGAACACACCGTGGATTCGGCTCGTGATGATAGCTGAGGTTCCTCACGATCGCCACGTCTCTTTTCTTATTTACCCGTTATTTCAATCATTTTGCAAGCTAAATCTTAGAATCTATTTCAAGTGGAATTATTATAAATTATGCGATTTGCAAAATTTGTCAGATCTGTTGATTCCATGGCGAAATATTGCATCTACTGAAAGGTTCAAGAAATCTCGCTTACAGGAAGGAGACCACGGGGAAAACCATCTCAATGATCCGGAAACTCAGGCGGCTGCTTGCTGAGAAATGCCGTAATGCCATGGATGCATTCACCGGACGTAATGAGTGTAATCGCCTCTTGGCACTCTAACTCAAGGGCCTGCTTCATCGTGAGTTCTTGTACCTGTCTGATGACTGTCAGAGCATGCCGCACTGCTCGCGGACCGTTCTTGGCTATCATTTCCGCCATGTCCATGGCTTCATCCAGGGCCATCCCCGGGGCGCTGATGCGGTTGACGAGCCCGATTCTCATGGCCTCATTCGCCCCAACCTTCCGGCCGGTTAAAATCATATCAGCGGCCTGTGATGCGCCAATCAGCCGAGTAAGACCCGGCCCGCCGCCCCAGTCGGGCATGAGACCCAGTTTCACTTCCGCAAAACAGATCACCGCTTGAGGATCCATCACCCGAAGGTCACAACGTGATGCCAGTTCCGCTCCGCCGCCATAGGCGTCACCGTTGACGGCTGCAATGACGGGGATGGGCAGTGTTACCAGATCATTCACTGCAGACTGCAGGCGTTTTATTAAAATTTCGACTGAGGAACGCTCCTGCTTTTGCACTGACTCAATCAGACCGCTTACTTGGGGGTTATCTGGATTGATGTCGAATCCGGCACAGAAGGCCTTGCCGGAACCAGTGACAATAATGACGCGGGGGAGATGTTCTTTCAGGTCCCGTACCGTCTGCTCAAGGTCCGACCACATGGTTTCGTTGAAGGCATTCCGGCGCTCGGGCCGGTCGAAGGTTATTAGTGCAACCTTACCTTTTCTCTCAAAACGAACACCATATTCAGTCATACCCGGCCACCCACCATTTAGTTTTACCCCGCAGTAGAGAAGGCTTCATTTTTGAAAAGATATTGCTTCTATGTAGAGATGAAAGTGTAAGAAGAACGGTCTTGTATGTCAAGAAATCACTTTATTGTCTGGGAAGAAATATTCAGGGTCGGGCCGTTTGAACCGTTATTCAGCGGTCAGGGCCACCCTTTCCACTTTATCCAGGTCCCTTTTATAAAACCGTGAGCCGATGTAAAACAGCACAGCGGAGATCAGGGCCGTGCAGCTCGCGATTTTCAAGGCCGTGAGGATCCCGAACCGGTCGGAGAAGGCGCCCGTCACAATGGGGCCCAGAGAGCTGCCCAGCACATTCTGGGTAATCACGCAGAGGGCGTACGAAACCGCCCTCAAACCCGGATGGACGACGTCCTGGGTAACGGCGATGGCCGATGAGGCCCAGGCGATGGATGCCATCCCTGCGAAAAGAAGAATCCCGTATTGGACAAACCCGCCGGAGAAAAAGTGAAGCCCTCCCAAAAACAGAGCCGCCGTCAAAAGTGCGAAGATGCAGGGGACCAGCAAGCGGGCCTGAATCCTCTTCGTCATCCACCAGTCCGAAATCCAGCCGCCCAGGGGCGAGCCGATGATGCTGGTCAGCATGATCCCGCTCGTCAGAAGAGAGGCCTTTCCTATGGGTAACCCCTGGACCCTGTGGAAATAGGTGGGCAGGAAAGAGGCCATCGATATGGAGGTGAACATCATTCCGGCGAATCCGAGGTAGGTCAAGAGCAGGGACGGGGTCCGCAAAAAAGTGCGGACGATGTCCATTTTCGTCATCTTCTTCGTGGAATTGGGGGGACACCTTGCCGCAAGGTGTCCCCTTAAACCCGCCTCGTCACGGTCAACCCTCTTTTCCAGGCCTACGGTTCTGTAGTCCCTTACGAAAAAAAACAGCAGGGCGATGATCAGACCGGGCAGTGCGACGATCCCGAAGGCGTGACGCCATCCCCAGCGGGAGGCGATATACCCGCCGATGAGGATGCCTGCGGCCATGCCGATGGGGATGGATGCATTCCAGATCCCCACCATGAAGGCCCGCCTTTTTTCGGGATAGAGTGCGGAAATCATCGCAGTTCCGCCGGGGGCATAGCCGGCTTCCCCGATCCCGATGGCGGTCCGGGCCGCAAAGAGCTGGCCGAAATTTCTGGTGACGGCGCAGGCGGCCGTGGCCAGGCTCCACAATACGGCCATGATGCCGATGGTCTTTCTGCGGCTCCAGCGGTCGATCACGATGGAAGCGGGGAAGGAAAAGAGGATGATGGCCCAGTACACGGCGGAAACCATGGCCCCGCATTGGGCATCGGTCAGCCCCCAGTCCGATCTCAGAAAGGGAAAGAGGGAAACGACCACCATCCGGTCGACGTAGTCGAAGAAATAGAGCAGCCAAAGCAGGAGGAACACATAGGACGTGTAGGCCTTGGAAAAAAGGTAGCCTTCGGGAGGGTGCTTGTCCATGACAAAATCTCCTTGCGGTTAAAATTCTTCCCCGATCTGCAGCATCACCTTCACGGCTTTGCCCGGATGTATGCGCTCCTTGTATACTTGGGGCAACTGTTCCAGGGAAATCAGGTCCGAGATGAGCGGCCGGGCGTCGATCTTTCCCCCGGCCATCCATTCGATGCACTGAATATTCTCCTCGTGCGTGTTTGAATAGGCTCCGGTAAAACGGAGTTCTTTGAAATTCATGACCATCGGCAGATCCAGGGAGATGCCCCTGAAGAGGATGCTGATCAGGCAGACGGCGCCGCTTTTGGCCGCCAGTTCAAAGGCCAGAGGAACATTTCCGGCTGCCCCGGAGCACTCCAGGATCGTCTCAAAACCGATCCCTTGGGTCCATTCCCGGGTCTTCTGCCGCAGATCCCCGGTGAGGGGATCGAGGAGATGGTCGGCCCCGAACCGCTTTCCAAGGGCCCTCTTTTCCTTCAGGGGTTCGGACAGGGCAATGGGTGAGAATCCAAGGAGACTTAAACATTTGACCGCAGCCAATCCGATAGGGCCCCCGCCCATCACGAGCACGGATCCGCCCTGGTTTCCCGAAGATCCGATCCCATGCAGGGCCGCCGCAAATGTTTCGGCCAGGGCCGCGTTTCGGGAATCGACCCCTTCGGGAATCGGAATGAGCATCTGCGGATAGACCTTCACATATTCGGCGAAGGCCCCGGGCAGATCCCCGATGCCGATCGTCCGTCGCTGCACGTCGCAGAGATGGGGTTTCCCCATCCGGCAATCGCGGCATTTCCCGCAAAAGGTGGGCCGGATCATCACCCTCGATCCCTCCTGGGGGCCGCTGACCGCCTTGCCCCGTCCCGCCACGATACCGCTCGCCTCATGTCCGAGGATCGTCCCGTCGGCCAGCAGGCCGCTTTCGATCAGGGAGTGATCCGACCCGCAGAACCCGGTGTTCGACACCTTGACCAGGACGGCGTCTTTCCCGGGTTCGGGAACGGGAACCTCCTCGACGACCAACCCCCTTTCTTTACGGTAGACGACGGACTTCATGTTTATGATTTCTATATAAGGGATGCAAAATGATGCTGAACGGGGAAAAACAACAGCTCAGTCCAATGGAACCATTCCGTACGGTCATTCTTCGGGGATGGCCCTGCGAAGATATACGGCGGGGTTCAATGCCGTTTACCGGTTCAAGGCTTCCAGCAACTCTTTCAGCGCCGCTTGAGCCCGGTCGTTTTCCACCTGGCAAGTCCCGACCTGAAAATGTCCGCCGCCGTTGTACTTCAGCATCAGCAAGCCGATATTGGCCTGCGATGAACGGTTTATGATACTGTGGCCGACCGCGAAGACCGTATTCTGTTTTTTCAACCCCAACATGATCCTGATAGAGGTGCGCGCCTGCGGAAAGAGACAATATTCGACAAAGCGGTTGCCGGTGGCGATATCATCAACACTCCGCAGATCGATCACCAGCACATGTCCGTCAAGATATGAATGCTGCAAGAGCATACTCTTATAGACCGCTTCCTGTTCATAATAACGGTTTACCCTTTCCTTTACATCGGGGAGTGCCAGGATTTCATCAATGGCCATGGTACGGCACTGATCCATCAGATTCTCCATCAATTGATAATTGCTGATGCGATAATCCTTGTAGCGTCCCAGGCTTGTTCGCGGATCCATAACAAACGAGAGCAGTATCCAATCTGTCGGTTTCAGTATTTCATCGAGAGTGAGGTCGCCGGAGTCGGACTTATCAACGGCTGTCATCATTTCGGTAAAACGGGGATATTTGTCCGCACCTCCGTAGTAATCATAAATGATCCGCGCCGCGCTCTTTTCCCGGCGGCTTTCCCCCTTGAAGGCATGGGGAAAGGCCTTCCGCTCTTCCTCACTCAGATGGTGGTCGAACCACAATCCGCATCCCGGAATGAAGGGTATATTGGCGAGGACGTCGTTTTCCGTAGCCTCGACCTTGCCGTCCTGTACATCTTTGGGGTGAACGAATTTATAAGAATCAATCACACCTGCTTCCTTGAGCAGCACGGCGCATACCAAGCCATCAAAATCAGAACGAGTCAACAATCTCATGGGCAATCCCTCCTCATTTTAACGGGTTGATGTTTGCCTTCTCCGATAAGCGTCTGGTTTCCCGACGGAACACCCCAGGGTGGGGTATCACTTGCCTATATCGGGCCTGCCGATCTTCTCCCTGATCTGTTTGACGCCCTGCGTTGCGGCGCCAAACATAAAGTTCCAGTCGCTGGTGCAGGCCAGGAACTGGAATCCCTGCTCCGCCCTCTTCCACACCTCTTCGACGCTCCGGCAGTGGATGCCTGCGGGTACGCCTGCCTTCCTGGCCCCCGCCAGAACCTTGTTGATCGCCTCGCCGTGGGAGGGGTCCTTGGCGCCCAGTCCTTTGCCCAGGCCCATGGACCAGGCCAGATCGTTGGGGCCGATGAAACAGGCATCCACGCCCGGCACCGAGAGGATCTCTTCGACCCGATTCACGGCATCGATGTGCTCGATCATGATCACCACGAGGATTTCGTCGTTGGCATGCATGGGATAGTCGTCACCGGCCCAGAAGCGCCACCGGCCGCCGCCGGCGCTGCGGATGCCCTCCGGGGCGTACTTGGCGTACTTCACAGCGTTCGCCGCCTCTTCGGCGGAGCACACCATCGGGACCACGATGCCCATGGCCCCGGCGTCCAGAATCTGTTTGATCCAGACGGGATCGTTTTCCGGGATCCTGCACAAGGGCATGGCCTGGGTGGTTCCGATGGCCGTGAACATGTTGTTCATCATCTCGATCGTCATGGGACCATGCTCGGCGTCCACGGTGACCCAGTCCCATCCGGCGTGGGCCATCACCTCCGCCGAATTGACGCAGGGAAGGTTCAGCCAGGTTCCGATGGCAGGTTTCCCCGCTTGCAGAAGACGTTTCGTAGTGTTGATCCTCATTTTCTCCACTCCTCCTCGATCAGAATTTGCTGTCGTCAACATAGGGGCGGTAGTGAACGGGAAAGTACCTGCGCCATCCCCCGCAACTTAAACCAAACCGATACTGAATTGATAACTGACTGATAAGAATTATATTTTATGTAAGGTGAGAATAAGAGAGGGAGTCTTGTATGTCAAGGAGATTTTATCAACGGAATAATCTTTTTAAAATAATAGCTTACCTGAACCCCGGTTGGAGGAGCTGTTTCCGAATCCGCTGAAGAATCAGGTCGCGATCCGGGGAAGCAAGTCGGCGAGCCCCGGGAAGACCGCCCGGTCGCCCTCCCAGCCGTAGATCAGCAGGTCGATGTTCAGCCGTTTCAGTTTCTCACGGAGGGTCTCTTCCGGCGCGCGGGGGAGGGCGAGGAGGAGCAGGGGATCCCCGGGCAGACCCAAGCCGTTCAGCAGAAGCTGTGTCGCCCCTGCGTGGATTCCGGCCAAGGCCATTTCCGTCAGGACCTGAAAGACCGCCCGGATGCGGCCTTCCCGGTTCATCGCCAGCAGGTCGCGGCAGCCGTCGTTTCCCGTCCGGAGATTCCGTCCCCGGAGCGCCTCGGCGAGGTCGCGGACGATCAGGCTGTGGTCGCATTCGGCGCCGGTCTCCCGTTCCTGTTCGCGGCAGCGGGCGCCGATCAAATCCTCGCGCAGGGACAGTTCGTCGAATCTCAGCTCCGCCTGTGCGGAACGGGAGGCGGCCGTCTCCTTGATCCGGGCGATCTTCCGGACGAACAGGGCGATCTGCCGGGCAAAGCGCGGCGAGTTCAGAGCCCCGATGACGGCAATGGGGGTCTCCTCGCCGCCGTCATCCATCACCTCCCAGACCCCCCGATAATGGTTTTCGAAGAGCCCTTTTCCGACCCCCTTGCGCCCTCCGCCCAATTTCCCCCGGTGAACGACGAAGACCCGCCCGGCGCCGTCCTCGGCGAAGGCGCCGCCGGTCCGCCGGTCGATGCCGCAGAGGGGAAAGTTGATCTCGCAGGTGATCGGGATGCGGGTGCCGCTCTCGGGACGGCCGATACCGAAGGCGTGCCAGTAGCGGTGGTCCGCAATCTTCCGGGAGAAGAACCAGATCCCCAGCCGTTCCGACCAGGCGACCTTCGCCCGGACGCTCGCCCCCAAGTGGCCGAGCTCTACGGGGATCACCTCATCGGTCAGGGGCTTGAAACCGCGGGTGAACTGTCGCTGATGCCTGCGGATGGCCGGTTCGTTTTCCACCACTTTCAACATGATCTTTGTTTCCCCAATCCAGACGTATTCAACGGCCTGCTAACAGGCTGTTGAAAAACGCTCATCTGCTGCGTTGCTCTGCAAACCTCATCACTCGACGTATTTCTATATACGCCTTGCTCTTCGGTTTTTTTACGCGCCCTGCATCTGAGCATTTTTGAACAACCCGTCCAACGGAGTGTTTTTCAACACTCTGCTAATCCAGACGTTTCCGGAAACGCCCGACCGCCCCGGCAAAGACGAGGACGCCGATGACGGCAAGCGCCGCGTACTGGTGCCAGAGAACGTGCAGCCCCACCCCCTTGAGAAAGATTCCGCGGATGATGATGAGAAAATAGCGCAAAGGGTTCAAGTATGTCAACCCCTGAACGACCTCGGGCATGTTCGCGATCGGAAAAACGAAGCCGGAGAGCATGAAGAAGGGGAGGATGAAGAAGAAGGTGGTCATCATCGCCTGCTGCTGCGTCTTTGACACCGTCGAGATGAACAGCCCGATGCCCAGGGTGCTCAGCAGAAAGAGGCAGGTCGCGAAGAAGAGGGCGAGGACGCTCCCCGCGAGCGGGACCTCGAACCAGTACAGCGCAAACAGCATCACGAAGACCATCTGGCCGATCGCGATCACCGTATAGGGGATGGTCTTGCCGATTATGAACTCGAACGGCTTGAGCGGCGTCACGATGAGCTGCTCCATCGTCCCCGCCTCCCGTTCCTTGATGATCGCAATCGAGGTCAAGAGCAGCGAGATCAGCATGATGACGAAGGCGACGATCCCCGGGACAAAGAAATTCTGGCTGTCGAGGTTCGGATTGTACCAGGTCCGGATCCGGGCGTCGATCTTCCCGTATTTGAGGTCGCGGCCGTAAAGTTCGCGGAGCAGCTCCTGGTTCACCCGGTCAATGACCATCACTGCGTAGGAGATCCGGACGGAGGCCATGTTGCTCATGCTGCCGTCGGCGAGAATCTGGACGGCAGCCGTCTCTCCCCGGCGGATGAGGCTGCTGAAGTCGGGGGGGATGCGGATCCCGATGTCGGCCTTCCCCGCAAGGAAGAGCTCCTCCATCCCGCGGGAATCCGCCGGCCGGTGGGTGATCCGGAAGATCCGGCCCGCGGTGAAGGCGTCGGCCAGAAGCCGGCTCTCCCGGGTCTGGGCCTGGTCGATGAGCGCGACGCGGATATCCCGGATGTCATAGTTGACCACGTAGCCGAAGACCAGAAGCTGGATGAGCGGCGCCATCACCAGGACGACACGGTTCTTCCGGTCGCGGAAGAGCTGGATGAATTCCTTGCGGACCATTTCCCGGATTCTTAGCCAGCTCATAGTCCCTCCCGTTTCAGCATGATGACGTTCAGCACCGCGAGGAGTGCAAACATCCCCGTCAGGATCAGCAGGTCGGGCCAGAGGTGGGCGAATCCAAGATTCCGGAGGTAGATCCCGGAGAGGAGATCGATGTAGTAGGTTGCCGGGACTGCATAGGTGATGATCTGGAGGGCCGTCGGCATGTTGATGATCGGAAAGACGAAGTTCGACAGCAGGAGCGACGGGAGGTAGGTGATCAGCACGGCCATCTGGTTTGCCACCATCTGGGACTTCGTGACCGACGAGATGAGAAGGCCGAGCGTCAGCGCGACCAGGATATAGAGCGAGGAGGCGAGGATCATCAGCCAGAACCCCGCCTTCATCACGACGCCGAAGAGAATCTGCCCCATCAGGACGGAAACAAGGACATCGATCAGCGCGATCAGGAAATAGGGGATCGCCTTGCCGATGAGAAATTCCTCCGCCCGGACGGGGAGCGACCGGATCGTCTCCATCGTGCCGTTCTCGTACTCCCGGGCGATCACGAGCGAGGTCAGCATCGCCCCGACGATCATGATGATGATCGCGATGATCCCCGGGACGATGAAGTTCCGGCTCTCCAGGTCCTCGTTGAACCAGACCCGGATCCGCCCCTCGACGGGCGGCCGGATCTTCTCCATCCCCTGCCGGTCGAGGTAATCGGCGAGGAGCTTCCGGTTGTAGCCCTCGATGAAGGCAGTGATGTAGGATCGGGAGATCCCGGCGAAATTCGGATCGCTCCCGTCAAGCAGGATCTGGACGGCGGTTTCCCGGTCCGCCCGGAGGTCGGCGGTCCAGCCGGCGGGGATGATCACGGCCAGCGTCGCCCGGCCGTGATCAAGCGCCTCCGTGACGGCCCGGGTGTCGGGGAGGTTGGCGGTGATCCGGAAATAGGGGGAGGCGCCGAGGCGGCGGATGAAATCGCGGCTCAGGTCCGTCTGTTCCTGATCGACGACGACCGT
>JAPLJY010000290.1 GCA_026388345.1 Deltaproteobacteria bacterium | reverse complement strand
ACAGCCCGGATCTCCCGCTCGTCGTCGGCAATTTTATCGACGGTCCGCCGGCGCCCGGATTCCTGGAGAAGAACGGCCTGGTTCCGCTGAAGGATTTCGGAGACGGCCTGGTCCTCTATCGAAGGGAGCGGAAGCCTTGATCCTTTTCTTTATCGCCTCCCTTCTCCTCTCCTTGACCGGCGGCATCCTGCTGACCTTCCTTTTCTGTCCGTCCCTGAAAAACGGCGCTGCCGGTCCGGCGTTCCGTCTCTTCGCCGGCGGCGGTCTCGGTCTCGGCGTCACCTCGTGCCTCTATTTCTTCTGCCTGCTGACCGGTCTTACACGGTACTCCCCCGCCATGGACCTCGGCGTCTGTCTGCTCCTCGGGATTCCCTGTTTCGTCTTGTTCAGGCGGACCGCTGACCGGGGGAGTCAGCCGCTTCCGCAAACGGGGAAACGATCCCGCTTCCCGATCCTTCTGGCCGGGATTTTCACCGTTGAACTCATCGCCTCGATGACCTCCTTCGTCTTTGCCTTTTTGAAGGAACCCCACGGCCGATGGGACGCCTGGCTCATCTGGAACATGCATGCCCGCTTCCTTTTCCGGGGCGGCGAGCACTGGCGTGATGCGTTCGCCAGCGGCCTGGACTGGAGCCACTGGGACTACCCCCTGCTCCTCCCGCTCTCCATCGCCCGCGGCTGGCAATACATGGGCGGCGAAAGTCTCTCCATTCCCGCCGTCATGGCCTTTGTCGGTACCTTCATGACGCTCGGCCTTCTGTGGTCCGCCCTCTCCCTGCTCCGGAGCCGGATCCACGGGTATCTCGCCGCGATGGTCCTGATGGGGACCCCTCTTTTCATCGCGATGGGGGCGTCGCAGTTTGCCGACATCCCGCTGGCCTTCTTCATCCTGACGACCCTCGTGCTGCTCTCGCTGCAGGCGCGCTCCCCGGAAAATCAGCCGGGCGCACTGATCCTCGCGGGGCTCGCCGCCGGTTTCTGCGCCTGGACGAAAAACGAGGGTCTGCTCTTTCTCCTGATCGTCATGGGAAGCCTTTTCTGCACGGCGGTTTATGCGGGGGGGTTGAGATCGGCCCTGAATAGGACCGCGGGTTTTCTGGCCGGAGCCCTGCCGATCCTGCTGATGGTTATCTATTTCAAGACGCAGTTGTCCCCGGCGAACGACTTGATGGTGGGGTTCGGCCCGGCCGCCGTCGCGGCCAAATTGACGGATTTCAGCCGCTATGCGGAGATTGCGAAGGCCTTTTTCATCACGGGGATCAGTTTCACGCAGGGATTGATCGATGTCCGCGTGGGGATGCATTTGAATCCCGGCGCCGTCAATATCATCCTGCTGATCGGCTCTCTCTTCCTCGCGGGCGTTCGGATCGATGGGCGGGACCGGCCCGGCCTCATCCAGTCGGCCGCCATCCTCGGCCTGATGCTGATCGGCTATTTTTTCGTCTATGTGCTGACCCCCCTCGATCTCGGCTACCACCTCGCCACGTCTCTGAACCGCCTCTTCCTCCAGTTGTGGCCGGGCGTCATTTTCCTATTCTTCATGACCGCCGGTTCGCCGGAAACGTCCCCGGGGGACAGGCCGGGAACCGCACCCGCACAGCCGGAAACAAGATCGACAAGGGTGAATAAACCAAGGAAAACAAAGGGGCCAAAATGAATACCCAAAAAATGTTATCGGTCGTCATCCCCGTTTACAATGAAAGAGAAACGGTCCTGAAGATCCTCGGAAAGGTCCTGAAACTGGATTTCGTCGCGGAGATCATCCTCGTCGATGACGGCTCCACGGACGGTACGAAGGAACTCCTGGAACAGGCGACGCTCGACAAACGTGTGAAGCTCTTCTTTCACAACCGGAACCGGGGCAAGGGGGCGGCCCTGCGAACGGGGTTCGGCCACGTCACGGGAGAAATTGTCGCGATTCAGGATGCGGACCTGGAATACGATCCCAATGAATTTATCGAGATGATCCGGCCCATTCGCGACGGCGTGGCCGACGTCGTTTACGGCTCCCGGCTCTCCGGGGGAAAGCCGCTGCGGGTCCACCTCTTCTGGCACCGGATGGGAAACGGATTCCTCACCTTCTTGACCGACCTTCTCTACAACACCACCCTCTCCGACATGGAAACCTGCTACAAGATGTTCCGGAAGGAGGTCCTCGAAACCATCCGGATCGACTCCGACGATTTTTCCGTGGAACCGGAACTGACGGCCAAGATCTGCAAGAACAAACGGTGGCGCGTTTATGAAATCCCCATCTCCTACTACGGCAGAAGCTATGCGGAGGGGAAGAAGATCTCCTGGAGGCACGGTTTTTCC
>JAPLJY010000284.1 GCA_026388345.1 Deltaproteobacteria bacterium | reverse complement strand
ATCTTGCCGGGCCAGTAGACGTCGAAGGCGAACATGGCATCGAACACCCCGGCCTTGACCGCATCGAACATCTCGAAGGTGCCGACGATGGCGCCTGCGGGCAGACATTCGATCAGCAGCTTGCCCTCCGTAACCTCGCCCACCTTCTTGCCGAAATCCACGAACTTGGTATAGCCGATGGTTCCGGCGTCCCAGGCGGTCTGCATCTTCATTTTGATGGGGGCCGCCGCCGACAGGCGCATCACGCCGGGAAATCCCATGACGCCGGCCGCGCCGCCGGCCACCACGGCCGCGGTCTTCAAGAAACTTCGACGAGATCCCTTTTCTACGGTGGTTTTGTCCTGCTTCTCTTTCTTGGTCATAAAGCCTCCTTATTCGTTTTGGGTCACAATGATCGGACCCGTTTGATCGTCACCGGACGATCGGCCAACCAACAGAACAACCTTTTGATTCCCTGCGCAACCACGGGCATCTCCCGCGCAACACAGGACCTCTCCGCCGGCCGGCATCCCCGGATGCGGAACGCCTCCGACGCCACGAATCGACTACCATTCCCTCGTTAGTCTGTCAAGAACATTGTAGAGATTGCCCCGGTTCCTTTCGCCCGGAATCCTGGTCATGGCCGCGTTTTTTGGGACTAACGGTTCAGGGCCATCTGGAGAAGCTGGACGGGATGCATCGTCGTCATCTTCCGCTCCGGATCGAGGTGGTTCCCGATTGTCAGGTTGCATCCCGGACAGCAGGTGGCCACCACCTGGGCGTTTGTCGCATTGATGTTGTCGATCTTGCGCTTCGTGATCTTCGCCGAGGTCTCCGCATGCTCTACCTGGAAGGAGCCGCCCCCGCCGCAGCAGTCTCCTGCGGCGGCCATCTCCACATACTCCACATCGGGTGGGCGTCGATGAAGACGGTCACATCCATCGTCTTGGCGGAGAGCAGCTCCGCCGCCTTGATCTCGTCGTCCGTCACCTTCTCGCCGAGTTCGCGCAGATCCTTGAGCAGATGCGCATATTCGTTCTTCAGGGCGGCGCCGCAGGTCCCGCAGTCGACGATCACGGCATCCACATCCGCCCGGGCAAAGATCTTCAGCGCCTCCCGGATCACCTCGACCGAGGTCTCCCGGTCGCCGGAGAGGAAGATCGGCAGACCGCAGCAGCCCTGATCCTTGGGGGTCGTGACCTCCACTCCCATTTTGGAGAGGACGTCGACCACCGCATTGCCGATGTCGCCGAAGACGAAGTTCGTCGCACAGCCGTGGAAGTAGAGCACCTTCGCCTTCGCCTTGCCCGATTTGGGGGCGACGACCTCCGGAACCGTATCCGCAAAGGCCTTCTTGTTGAACGGCGGAATGCGATCCACCGACAGCGCGCCCGCCTTGATCTTGGATTCAATCCAGGGACCGCTGAAATTTCGGCGGGCCCACCCTCCCAGCGCAGCGGACTTCGACATCAGCCAGCGGCTGGCCAGGACCTGGAACATCACCTTCTTCCGCCAGTCGATCCCGTATTTCTGCTTCGCCCGCCAGCGGACGCCGGAGAAGAGATGGTCCCCGTGCACGCCGCTCGGGCAGTTGGCAACGCAGGAGCCGCAGAGCAGGCAGGTGGAGAAGAAGGCCTCCTTCACCTCCTCGCTCAATTCCAGCTTCCCCTCGACGAGGCTCCGGGAGAGCTGGACCTTGCCGCGGGGGCTGGCCGCCTCGAGGAGTTCCTCCTTGTAGACCGGACAGTGGGCCAGGCAGAGGCCGCACTTGATGCAATGATAGATGTTTTCACCCGTATTTTCGCTGAGCAATGTTTTGTCTTCCATAACGAACCTATCCCTCTCTTTCCCAATTACTCTCAGACCCCGCCCACATACCGGCCCGGATTCAGGGTACCGGACGGATCCAGCTTTTCCTTCAGGCGGCGGACGACGACCACGTCGCTGCGGATCTGGCCCCAAACATCGACCTTCTCCTTGATTGTCCTCGGGGCTCGCTCGACGATGAGGTTGCCTCCGTTCTTGACCGATTCGGCGGTGAGCCTGCCGATCAGGCCGACCACGGCCGCCGTCTTGGCGCCCAGGTCATCACCAAGCGGCAGCGCCGCGAACAGGATCCCGTTTCCGGCACGGCAGCTTAGCGCACAGTCCAGACCCGCTTCCCGGACGGCCGCCTCAAAGGCGCCGACCATCTCCGACACCTTGGAGAGGGCGAAGTTGGCTTTCAGGGAGATGAGGTTCGGATAGGTCTTGGCCAGTTCCCCGGTAAAATCCCGGTAGGCGATCCAAAAGTCCCGATGCGCGTCCGCCTTGATCGTGACGACCTCGGCAGCGCCTTCCTGGCGTCCCATCTCGCCCAGATCGGCATTCTGCCGTGCAACAGCCTCATTAATCCCTTCCAGCGCGATGGCGGCCACGTATTTCCCCTTCATGGCGGCGGTCGCCCCGAAACTGGCGGCCATCCTGGCGTTCATGAGTTCCAGCGCTGCCGGGTAGTATTTGGAGTGGAGGATCTTGTGGAGAAAGCCGGCGGCCTCTTTCAGGCCGCTGAAGGGAACCAGCAGGGTCGCCCCCGCATCGGGTAGGGGGGTGATCCGGAAGGTGATCCCGCAGATGATTCCCAGTGCCCCCATCGAACCGATCAGCATTTTGGTCATGTCGTAGCCGGCGACGTTCTTCACCGCTTTTCCGCCCGCAACGACGATATCCCCATTCGGGAAAACGGCCTTGATGCCCAGGATGAAATCCCGCGACGTCCCATAAATGAAACGCTTCGGACCGCTGTCGTTCGCCGCGACAATCCCGCCCAGGGTCGCATTTCGGGTATGGGGGGGATCGAGCGCCAGAAAATAACCCTTCCCTTCCCCGGCCAGTTTCGCCTGAGCCTCCGCCAGCGTCACCCCGCACTCCACCCCCAGGGTCAGGTTGGCGATGTCATAATCCGTATAACGGTTCAGCCTCCGGGTCGAAAGGAGAATATCCGCCTGCTTCGGAATGCCGCCCAGCCCCATTTTTGTCCCGTTTCCGATCGGGATGACGGCCAGTTTTTCGGCATAGGCATAGGCGACCACCTTCGACGTTTCGTCGATCGTTCCCGGCGAAACCAATACCTTCGGAATCACACCCTCCACCGCAAGGGCCTTCAGTTTCTCCGGATCCTCTATTATATTGGCCTCACCGACGATTTCCCTCAGTTTCGAAGCCAATTTATCATTGTTGGACATACCGTTTTCTCCTTTCCTCGATCAAGCCGCCTTTTCTGCCGGGAGCAGCTTTCCGGGATTGTAAACGCCCTCTGGGTCAAAGGCCTTTTTCACATTCCACATCGCGGCAATGTCCTTCTCGCTGAAGATTAAGGGCATGCCCTTGAGCTTCTCGACCCCGATGCCGTGCTCGCCGCTGATCGTCCCGCCCATGTCGGCGCACATCTTCATGATCTCGAACGCCGCCTTGTGGACCCGGTCCAGTTCATCCTTGTCCCTTTCATCAAACAGGATCAGCGGATGGAGGTTTCCGTCGCCCGCGTGGAACACGTTGGCGATCGGAAGGTTGTATTTCTTGCCGATCTCGACCACCTGCGCCAGCGCCTCGGGAAGTCTGGTCCGCGGAACGGTCGGGTCGTTCACAAGATAGTTGGGTCGCAGACGGCCGACCGCCCCGAAGGCCCCCTTCCGGCCCGCCCAGATCTTTTCGCGTTCGGCCTCGTTCTTGGCCACGCGGACCTCGCGGACGTTGTTCTGCTTGCAGATGGCGACCACTTGATCGGTCAGCCGGTCCATCCCGTCCGTCAGGCCGTCCAGCTCGATGAGCAGGATCGCCGCGGCATCCTCCGGAAACCCGACATGGTAGGCCGCCTCGACCGCCTTGATCGTCAGGTTGTCCATCATCTCCAGCGTGGTCGGGATCATCCCGGCCTTGACGATCCCGCTGACCGTGTTGGCGCCGTCGGCGATCGTGTCGTAGATCGCGAGCATCGTCTTGACCGCCTCGGTCTTCGGCATCATGCGGAGGGTCAGCTTCGTGACCATTCCGAGCGTCCCCTCCGAACCGACC
>JAPLJY010000072.1 GCA_026388345.1 Deltaproteobacteria bacterium | reverse complement strand
TCAGGAGCAGACGTCGGCGATCATGGAGAGGGTCCGTCGCTTCGACAACAAGCTCTATCTTGAATTCGGCGGGAAGCTCCTTTTCGACTACCATGCAGCCCGCGTGCTGCCCGGCTACGATCCCAATGTGAAGATGCGTCTCCTCCGGCAGCTCAAGGGGAAGGCCGACATCCTTTTGTGCATCTACGCCGGCGATATCGAGCGCAAGAAAATCCGGGCGGATTTCGGGATCACCTACGATACCGACGCGATGAAGCTGATCGACGACCTGCGGGAATGGGGGATCGATGTCCTGGGGGTCGTCATCACCCGGTTCGAGAACCAGCCCTCAGCGAAGCTGTTCAAGAACAAACTGGAGAGGAGAAACGTTCGGGTCTATACCCACCGCTTCACGAAGGGTTACCCGACGGACATCGACGCCATCGTCAGCGACGAGGGATACGGGGCGAACGAATATATCCCCACGGAAAAACCGCTCGTGATCGT
This sequence comes from Deltaproteobacteria bacterium, assembly GCA_026388345.1. The sequence continues at coordinate 10,431 of JAPLJY010000072.1, read as the reverse complement.
GACGGGTCCGGGGCCGGGCAGCGGGAAGCTCGCGACCTGCCTTTCCCAGCTCTACCACGACTACCGCCATGGCAGAAGCTCCGGTTACGCGAAGTTCGAGACCTTTCCGATCTCCAACATCCCCCTCAAGCATCCGGTCAACGTGGCCTATGAGGCGGCGACCGCGGATATTCGGGATTTCAACCTCATCGATCCCTTCCACCTGGAGGCCTATGGAAAGACAGCTGTCAACTACAACCGGGATGTCGAGGTATTCCCGGTCCTGAAACGGATTCTCGAGAAGATCACGGGGATGAAATCGCCCTACCTCTCGCCGACGGATATGGGGGTGAACCGGGTCGGTTATGCGATCATCGACGACGACCGGGTGAAAAGGGCCGCGGCGGAGGAGATGATCCGCCGTTATTTCCGTTACCGCTGCGAATATGTGATGGGTTTTGCCGACGCCGAAACCGTTCAGCGGGTCGAGCTCTTTCTGCGGGATTTCAACCTCAAGCCGGAAGACCGGAAGGTGGTGGCGCCGGCGCGCCGGGCCGCCCGGGAGGCGCAGGAGCAGGAGAAGGGCAACGAGGGGATTTACTGCGGGGCGGCGATCGAATTTCCGGATGGGAGGATTATCACCGGAAACAACTCCCCGCTTCTCCATGCAGCGTCGAGCCTGGTGCTCCATGCCGTCAAGGAACTGGCGGAGATTCCGGAGAAGATCAAGCTCCTTCCCCCCAGCATCACCGATTCCATCTCCGCCCTGAAGACGGAGATCCTCAATGAAAAGGCGATCAGTCTTGACGTCGAGGAGGCGCTGATCGCCCTTTCTATCAGCGCAGCGACGAACCCGGCTGCACAGCTCGCCATGGAAAAACTGAAGGAACTCCGCGGCTGCGAGGTTCACATGACCCACATCCCGACGCCGGGGGACGAAGCGGGCCTGCGGCGGCTGGGGGTCAACGTGACGAGCGATCCCAACTTCTCCACAAAGAATCTCTTCATCGTCTGATCTTTCGGACGGAAAAAACACTGGCCGTAACGCAATTTCTATCCGTTTGAAATGAAATCGAGACTAAGGAAGGTTCCCAATCGGTGAAGCGCCGGGGTGCGTCCCGACGCCGGCGATCTGCTGCTTCCAGGCGGCAAGCGCCTCAAGGGAGCGCTTGGCGTAATGGGTCCCGCGGTCCTTCTTCCGGATGCGCCCGGGAAGCGGGGGGAAGAGGCCGAAAGTCACGTTCATCGGTTGGAAGCTCTTCGCTCCGGTGTTTGTGATGTGGCCGATCAGCGCACCGAAGGCGGTCTCGGGAGGGGGTGGGATCATCTCCCTGCCGGCGAGAAAATGGGCGGCGTTGAGTCCCGCGAGAAGGCCCATCGCCGTGGACTCCACATAGCCCTCCACGCCGCTGATCTGCCCGGCGAAAAACAGGCGGGGATGTGAGCGGAGCTGGAGGGTGTTCATCAGCAGGGCCGGGGCGTTGAGGAAGGTGTTCCGGTGAATGCTCCCGTACCGGGCGAATTCGACCCTCTCCAGACCGGGAATCATCCGGAAGAGACGCCGCTGCTCCGGCCAGGTCATCTTCGTCTGAAATCCGACGATGTTGTGCAGGATGCCGTTTAGGTCCTCCCGGCGGAGTTGGACGACGGCGTGGGGCTGCTGTCCTGTCCGCGGATCGATTAGGCCGACCGGCTTCATCGGCCCGTGGGCGAGGGTCTCGATTCCCCGCCGGGCGATCACCTCGATCGGGAGGCATCCTTCGAAGCATTTGATCTCCTCGTAGGCGTGGAGGGGGACCTCCTCCGCCTCGGTAAGCTCTTTCCAGAAGGCCTCGTAGGTCTCCCGGTCCATGGGGCAGTTCAGGTAGTCCGCTTCACCGTGGCCGTAACGCGAGGCGGCGAAGACGCGGCTTGCATCGATGGATTCCCCCTCGACGATCGGAGAGATCGCGTCGTAGAAGTAGAGGTATTCGCCGCCAGTCCTTGCGGCGATGGCCCGGGCGAGGGCGTCGGAGGTGAGGGGGCCGGATGCGACGATCGTGATTCCCGCCGCGGGGATTTCCGTGACCTCGCCGCGGATCATCGTCAGCCCCGGCTGAGCGGCGAGTCTTTCCTCGATAAAGAGGGAGAAGGCGTTCCGGTCGACCGCGAGTGCCTGTCCGGCCGGGACCGCCGTGGCGTCGGCCGCGGCCATGAGAAGGGAATCCATCCGCCGCATCTCCTCCTTGAGGAGGCCGACGGCGTTTTCCAGAGAGGCCGACCGGAGCGAGTTGCTGCAGACGAGCTCCGCCAGGTGCGGTGACTTGTGGGCCGGGGAGAAACGGTCGGGTTTCATCTCGCATAGGTTGACCCGATGACCGCGCCGGAGGAGCTGCCATGCCGCCTCGCATCCGGCAAGCCCCCCGCCGATGATGGTGACCGGGGCGTCCTGCGTTGCGATATTCACAATGATCTCCCCGCCGCTGATCAGGATGGCTGTGCCGTCTCGTCTCCGGGCGACCCATTCGCCGGCGCCTTGTACTTCATGATGTTCTTGCATTCCGGATAGCCGGTGCAGCCGAGAAATTTCCCGTATCGGCCCCTTTTCACGGCCATCGGCTTCCCGCACTTGTCGCAGGAAACGTCGGAGAGTTCGACCGGCGCGGCAGGAGAGCCCGCCTGCGCTCCCCTGGGTGTCTTAACGATGTTCTTGCATTCGGGATAGCCGGTGCAACCGAGAAAGGTCCCGAATCGGCCCCTTTTCACGGCCATCGGCTTTCCGCATTTTTCACAGACCGCGCCGCCCTCCGCTCCACCGGTCTGGGGGGGTACCGGCGACCCGTCCGCGCCGACGTTGATCGTATGCTTGCATTCCGGATAGCCGGTGCAGCCGAGGAACTTTCCGAAGCGGCCCTGGCGGGCAGACATCGGTTTGCCGCAGAGGGGGCAGGGGATGTCCGTGGTCTGCTTCTCCTCCGGCTGGATTTCTCCCTTGTCGCCCTGCGTGAAATTCATCGTATTCTTGCATTCGGGATAGTTCGTGCAGGCGAGAAAGCGGCCGTTCTTCCCCCCTTTGATGACCATCGGTTTCCCGCACTTCTCGCAGACGAGGTCCGTCGGGGTCTCCTCCCGTTTCACGTTGCGCATCGTGGCCTTCGCCTTTCTCAACTCCTCCGTAAAGGGGAGGTAGAAGCCGTTCAGGGTGTCAAGACGCTTGATCTTTCCCGCCTCGATCCGGTCGAGATCGGTCTCCATCGACGCGGTGAAGGCCACGTCGAGGATCCGGGGGAAATTCTTGACGAGGAGATCCGTTACGAGGATGCCCAGGTCCGTGGGGATGAACTTCCCCTTCTCCAGCCGGACGTATTCCCGATCCTGGATCGTGCTGATGATCGTCGCATAGGTGCTGGGCCTGCCGATACCGTTCTCTTCCAACTCCCGGACGAGGGAGGCCTCGGAGAAGCGCGGCGGCGGCTGGGTGAACTTCTGTTCCGGCGTGAGGGAGAGGAGTTTGAGAACCTCCCCTTCCCGCGTGGCGGGCAGCAATTTCCCGAAACCATTCTCATCACCGTTGTCCTCTTTGCCCTCCGTGTAGACGACGGTAAATCCGGGAAACCTCATCACCGACCCCTGCGCGCGGAAGAGACAGTTGGCGGCGGCGATGTCCACCGTGGTCTGGTCGAGGACGGCCGGGTTCATCTGGGAGGCGAGGAAACGGTTCCAGATGAGCTGGTAGAGGCGAAACTGGTCCGGCGTCAGAAACGGTTGGAGCTGCTGCGGCGAACGGGAGGCCGCCGTCGGCCGGATCGCCTCGTGGGCGTCCTGTGCGGTCCCGGAGACCTTGAAGATACGGGCCTTCGGGGGCAGATAGGCGGCGTCATAATGTGAATGGATGTATTCCCGCGCCTCGTTGAGCGCCTCGGCGGCGATGCGGACGGAGTCGGTCCTCATGTAGGTGATCAGTCCGACCGAGCCCTCCTTCCCCAGTTCAATCCCCTCATAGAGCCTCTGGGCATTCATCATGGTTTTCTTCGCCGAAAAATGGAGCCAGCGGGAGGCCTCCTGCTGGAGCTTGCTCGTCGTGAAAGGTGCGGGCGGCTGGCGCTTGACCTCCTTCTTCTCGACGGAGGAAACGGTGAACGGCGCCTCCCTCAGCGAGGCCACAACCTCGGCGGAGCGGGCGCCGTCTCCGACCTTCGCCTTTTTCCCGTCGATCTTGAGCAGTTTTGCCTCAAAGGGGGGCGGGTTGGCGCCTTCCAACAGCGCGGTGATGTTCCAGTACTCTTCGGGGACGAATTTCCCGATCTCCGCCTCCCGGTCGCAGATGATCCGGACGGCGACGGACTGCACCCGACCGGCGCTCAGGCCTCGTTTTACCTTGTCCCAGAGCAGCGGACTGATCTGATAGCCGACGAGCCGGTCGAGGATCCTCCGGGTCTGCTGCGCCTCGTAAAGGTTGAAATCCAGGTCGCGGGGGTGGGCGAGCGCGTCGAGGATCGTCTCTCGGGTGAGGTCGTTGAACAGAACGCGCCGGACCAGTTTCTTCTTTCCGATCTCTTCGGCGATGTGCCAGGCGATGGCCTCGCCCTCACGATCCGGGTCCGGGGCGAGGAGGATCTGATCCGCACGGGCCGCCGCCTTCTTCAGCTCGGCGATCACCTTCTTCTTGGTGTCCATGATCACATAAGTGGGTTCGAATCCCTTTTCCGTATCGATCCCGAGCTTATTTTTCGGAAGATCCTTGACATGGCCCACGGAGGCACGGACCTCATAATCCTTTCCGAGGTATTTGCCGATGGTCTTCACCTTGGTAGGCGATTCCACAATAATCAGTGAATTCAATTTTATGACTCCTTAAGAAGAAACTGTTTGCCCGGCATCTGCCGGATCAGACCGCGAAGCTCGAGAATGAGCAGCGCGTTCAGGACCTCCTGGGCCGTGAGGCCGGAGGATGTAATCAATGTGTCGATGTCCACGGGCTGGGCCGGAATCAGCGACAGCAGTCGTTGCTCTTGATTCCCGAGACCGGCCATCCTGGGGACACCTTGCGGCAAGATGTCCCCAGGCGCGGTCGTTTTTTCCGGATCGGGTGCAAGCGCGTCCAGCCGGGAAGAGACGGATGGTTCATTTGAGGCTGATGGCGGCATGCCTGCCTGGGGAAGGATCTCCTCGAGGATATCCTCCACGTTCTCGATCAGCATCGCCCCCTGTTTGATCAGACGGTGGGTCCCCCGCGAGCCGGCGGCGCCGATCTCCCCGGGGACGGCGAAGACCGAACGCCCCTGTTCGGCGGCGATCCGCGCCGTGATCAAGGAGCCGCTTTTCTCGCCTGCCTCCACGACGACGACCCCGAGTGAGATGCCGCTGATGATCCGGTTTCGCGACGGGAAATTGGGGGCGTTGGGCGGTGTTCCGAAAGGATATTCCGTGACCAGCGCGCCATGGGCGGCGACGGTCCCTGCCAGCCCCTCGTTCTCCGGCGGATAGATGATGTCGAGACCGCAACCCAGAACCGCGATCGTCCTTCCCTTGCCGGCCAGCGCACCCCTGTGGGCCGCGGCGTCGATACCCCGGGCGAGACCGCTGACGATGGTGATCCCCTGGAGGGCGAGTTCGCGGCTGATTTTTTCCGTGGTGTACCTGCCGTAAACGGAGGCGAGGCGCGATCCGACGACCGCCACGCAGATCTCCTCCGGATTGAGGGAGCCCTTCACATAGAGAAGGGGAGGGTAGTCGTAGATGTTCAGGAGATTCCTGGGGTAGGTCGGGTCCTGGCAAGTTATGATGGCGACTTCGAGTTCACGGGCCCGTTCGATCTCCCGCTCGGCCATTCCCCAGTCGGAGAAAGAGCGGATGTGATCCGCCGTCTTCGGGCCTATCCCCGGGACCACCCGGAGGGTTTGCGCGGTGGCGGAAAAGACCTCCCGCGGTGTCGAAAAGGCCTGAAGCAGGGTCCGGAAACCCACGCAGCCTACCTCTTCCACCGCCCGGAGGGCGATCCAGTATTTCAGCGACTCCTGATCCATCTCTATCGACGTTCCCATTCCTACGGCTTGAAACCGCAATCGATGATTCGACCCATGTACGAAAAATCGTGGGACGATATATCGGATCTCCGAGGGGTGTCAAGTCTTTTCATGGCGAAAAACCGTTGCGTTCTTTGGTGCTTTGGGTTAGAAGCGACCCATGAATATCGGTATGGAGTTTTTATGACAGAACGTTTTGCGGCCTTTATTTTGCTTCTATTGCTCGGACTTTCCGCCATGACGGCCTTTGGTCAGGATGTTCCGAAAACCCCTTCGATTCCGGTCGATGACGAGGATGTCCTCAACGCAGTCCTGACGGTCAACCCCCAGGAAATCGACCTCGGCGACCTTGCTCCGGGAGAGGCGGCGAAAGGAACCTTCTATCTGAAGAATGCAGGATCGGGGAACCTGGAGTGGTTTGCGGAAGGGCCGGAAGGATGGACCCTGACGGAGAACCAGATTCTCTCCGGTGTCGTCGGTCAGCAGCCGGAGCCTCTGCGGATCCATCTCGTTTATGTGAAGGAAGTGGGTCCGTCGAAAAAGCGGGGCTGCGTGCTGCTCCTCCGACTGGAGTCCGGAGGTCTTGCAACCACCTTCCGCCGCGAGGTGCCTGTGGGAGATCTCCGGGAATCGATCGGTTTCAATTATGACGGCGGGATGCGAACCGTATCCTTCCATGTCAAACTTGCCGAGCGGCCCTCCGCGGCGCTTTTGGAGGTAGAGCCCCTCCGGATGGATTTCGGGACGGTCCGTCCGGGGGAGCAGATCACGAAAAGGATCCGTCTTACAAATCGGGGACGGGAGCCCCTGAAGTGGAAGGCGGGCGTCGCGGGAGCGCGGGGAATGCCGGCGATAGCGCAGCCGCCGGCAGGTCGGTACATCTCCTTTCGGAGCGAGGCCGCCGGTACAGGCGGATATTCTTTAAGCGGGCAACTCCGGGAAGGGCTGGAACTTTCCGGAACCTGGGCGGAAGAGGGCGGCTATCCCTCCGGACAGGGCGAACGGAACGTTTTGCGCTACCGATTCACGGGGACGGGGATCAGCCTTTGTTTCTGGAAATCTCCGGATGGCGGCCCCTTCAGTGTCTTTTTCGACGAGCAGTTTGCGGGCCTCATCGACGGCTATGCAGAGCGCCGGGAGAGAGGGGAGGTCCTGATCATCGATGGGCAGCCGGAAGGTCCTCACCTCCTCTCCATCATCAGCGGGGAAGGGAAGGTGACGCTGGAAGGATTGCGGATCTTCGGCAAACTGGTCCAGAAGGGACCGCACAGATGGATCAGTGTCTTTCCGGACAGCGGCATGACCACCCGGGAGACGGATTACATCAATGTTGCAGTCAACACGCGCCAGCTCTTGCCGGGAATATACGGGGATCGTATCTTTTTCACCTCCAATGGCGATGATGCCGATGTGGAGGTCTTTCTGGAGGTGGCGGCGGAGACGATGCCGCGATTTCTGGACGTTCACCGTTATCTGGCCGGTTCCGACTACCTCTATACGACGAATCCTCAGGCTGAGGCTTCACTCCTGCAGTCGAAGGGATATCGACACGTGGGGATTGCTTTCCGACTCTTTGCCCCGGGGACGCCGGGGACGATCGATTTTTTCCGGTGGTTCAACCCGGCAAAAGGAGATCATTATTACTCCTACGATCCGAAAGGGGGCAAGCCGCTTCCGGGCTATCTCTTCGAGGGGGCCATCGGAAACATCGCCACCTCACGCCTCGCGGGTACGCGAGAGCTCTACCGTTGGTTCAATCCGGCCAAGAACGGCCATTTCTATACGACCGACCAGGCTGGAGAAGGGCTTGCCAAAAAGGGGTACCGCTTCGAGGGAATCGCCGGATTCGTTCGCTGAAGGGGGAAAGAAAATAGTATGCATTCGGTCTTGACAAAAGGAGGCAAAGGGTCTATAAACCGCCTTCTTTGAAAAGAGACTGAATGCAGTGCGTCGCGAGGATAAGCGCCTGTAGCTCAGCTGGATAGAGCAACGGACTTCTAATCCGTGGGTCGAGAGTTCGAATCCCTCCAGGCGCACCAGGCATGGATGGTGGGTGTAGCTCAGTTGGTTAGAGTGCCGGGTTGTGGCCCCGGAGGCCGAGGGTTCAAATCCCTTCACTCACCCCAGTTTTTACATCCGGATTGCAGATCCGGCCGCGACAGGAAACGGATGCAGCGCCCGTAGCTCAGATGGATAGAGTCGCAGACTTCGAATCTGTTGGTCGTAGGTTCGAATCCTACCGGGCGCGCCAGATTTTGCGTACAGAAATAACGACCAAATGTGGGCCCTTAGCTCAGCTGGTAGAGCAACTGACTCTTAATCAGTAGGTTGTCGGTTCGATCCCGACAGGGCTCACCAAAATCGAGGGGTTGGACTCTAAAATGAGTTTAACCCCTTTTTTTGTCCGGTTATTCTGTCCCCTTTTATTCCCATCTGGTGACTGACCCTATATTACTTTACGATGATTTCCACCCGACGATTCCTGGGTTCAGCCACGCCATCCGGTGTTTCTATTAATAGTTTCTCCTTGCCGTAAAATTCAATTTCGATAATGGTGCGATCAACATCCCTAGAAACAAGGACATCTGCAACCGATTTGGCGCGTATCTGCGATAGTCTGCGATTATATGCAACCGATCCGACCGTGTCGGTATGGCCAATCAGACGGACATGATTTGATTTTTGCGCCTTGATCGCCTCTAAGATTTCCGGAATCAATGGGAGAGACTCGTTTGTCAGTTCGCCGCCGCCACTCTTAAAGTAAATGATGAAGACGGCAGCGGGTTTGGGTTGGGCCTCAAGGGCATCCTTAAAGATATCCCGTACCTCTCTTTCGTCCATGACCTTCGGTCTGCTCGGGATCGGATTAGAGCTTACGACCTCCGTCGACTCCCAGGGTTTGTCCAGCCTTTGTGATCCCACGGAAGTGCTTACCTCAATCTGTCCGACTTTGCCGTCCGGACCAGGCAGGAGCACAAACCGTGTCTGGGGCACAGCCTTCTGGACCACCGGGGGAGGACAGCCGTCCTTGTCCACCTTTACACCTGCGGGCGTCCCGGGGCACTTGTCCAGATAGTCGGGAACACCGTCGTCGTCGGAATCAGGCGGACAGCCGTCCTTGTCCACCTTTACGCCTGCGGGCGTCACGGGGCACTTGTCCAGATAGTTGGGAACGCCGTCCTTATCGGTATCCAGAAGGCAACCGTCCTTATCAACTTTGACGCCTATCGGCGTACCAGGGCATTTATCGAGATAGTCGGGAACACCGTCCTTGTCGGCATCCAGAGGACAACCGTACTTATCAACTTTGACGCCTATTGGCGTACCGGGGCATTTATCGTAATATTGTGGTATTGCAAAATCATGTCGATTATCGTAATTATCAGGTACGCCATCGTTATCCGAATCGACAAGGACCGGGGTCGAGATGTGGGCACAAGACGATAAAACAAAGGGACATAAGATGGCTAAAAAAATGAATAATGCTGGAATTGTTTTTCTCATGATATATCTCCTTCATTTATTGAAATGAAAAATATCATGTATCTAGTCCATGATTCTTGCCGATAATATAGACTTGTGCTGCAAATTCTTTTGATAATAACTTCTTTTTATCGGATCGCACAAAATTGCCCGACTGACATCAAGAATCGGTCACTTCCTGACAGGTCAAAATGCCCAATGCTACTCGTCCTCAACATATATTGCTAAATGGGTCCCGCGAATGCCACAGACAGCCGAGGGCGTGATGAACTTTACAGCCTGACCGTCATGTTTAGCAATTAAACCGGATAGATAGGTAAAAGTTCCCCGCGTTATCTGGACCGTGCTGGATAGTTTTTTTTCTGCGGGATTGAAAACGAACTGGGATAGAATGAGCCTTGTATTGGGACCGCTTGAGATCACGCTGTTGTCAATTAAAACGGCCCCCATCGACCCGCTCTTGCCCGTTACAATGATGTCGTTTTCAAAAAGATTGTCGCTCATTTTTGCGGGAATCGATGCTTTCTCTCGTTCAATGAACACGGGGCCCTTGATATTTTTTATCACCCCGATCCCCTTTTCTGCAGCAATGGCCGGATGAGAAAAACCCATAAAGAAAAAAGCAAGAATGACAATCAGTGCTCTCATGGCTCCTCCTGTGGACTTTCCCGCTCTCGAGGCAACCATCAGCCGGACAACGCAGCCGAGTTATCGGTTGTCCCGATTGGTTTGATTCAACAATAATTCACTTTGTTATGCAGAGGTATAGGTGAATGTGTTTTGAATGTCAAGACAATTTGCCTGACAATATGCCTTCATTATGCTGTCAAGAGTAAATAGACTTGTCCGGTTTTGTAGCAAATGAGTTGTCCGCTTTTACTGTTCTTGAATGGAGGGCCATTTGAGAGCAGGAGGTGAGCGGCGGATGTTCGCTTTCCTCGTCAGTGTTTCTTGTACAGGAGTT
>JAPLJY010000276.1 GCA_026388345.1 Deltaproteobacteria bacterium | reverse complement strand
GCCGCGCGCCTCGAGGGGATCAACAAGCAGTTCGGAACCTACACCATCATCTCCGAGGCCACGCTCAAGCGAATGGAAGAGGCGTTCCCCGTCCGCGAACTCTCCCGGGTCGCCGTCGTCGGCCGCAAAGATCCGGTCAGGGTCTACGAACCCATTTTCCCTGAGGAATTTGCAGTCCGGGAAAAGGAGCTGGCGTTGTTCGCCGAGGGCCTTGCGGCCTTCTACAGCGGGCAATTTGCCGCTGCGGAAGGGATCTTCGCCGGCCTCAAGGACAGGGATCCCGTGGCGGCGGCCTATGCCGGGAAATGCCGCTCCCTGCTCGATCATCCGCCTGAGGACTGGGCCGGCGTGTGGGTCGTGACCAGCAAATAATGTTCCGGAATCGCTCCCCTTATTCCTTCCTTTTCAACCTTGCGAGGACCATCTGGGCCGCCGTCCGGCCCGAGAGGATCGTCGATTCGTAGCCGCCGCCCATCGCTGCCGCCCCCCCGACGAAATCGAGCCCCCGGATGAACCGCTCCTGCGGCAGGGCAAGGGCGCGCGCCACGACCGAGTCCCAGGGGTCCTGCTCGTAGGCGTAAATCGTTCCCTTGAAGGCCCCCGTATAGCGGGCGAAGGTCGGCGGCGCTGCGATCTCGACCTCCTCGATGTGCTCCCAAAGCGAGCAGTTCAGCGCCCGGCCGAACTGTTCGATCATCGCCCGGGCGAAGGTTTCCTTGGCCTTTGCGTAATTCTCCGGTTTCATGTCCTTCCAGGCGTCGGGACCCGCCAGCGCGGTCAGCGAGAGGATTGTCGTCCCCGGGGGCGAGCAGCCGGGGTTCGCCTTGTTCAGGCAGATCGTCGCCTGCATCCGCGGCGGCTCGAGGGCGTCGAAGCCTTCGTAGGCCATCTGCGTATCCATGTCCGGGCCGATGAAGTAGCCGTAGCTCTCGATGTTGAGCGCCTCGGGCGGGCAGTCGAGTCCCAGATAGACGACGAAGGCGCTCGACCCCGTCTTCCGGGCGTTGGTCAGTTTGAAGGCCTCCTCGGGGACCGCCCCGGGCGGATCGATCAGGCGGCCGTAGACAAGGCTCGGCGAGGCGTTGGAGAGGACGAAGGGCGTTTTGATCCGCTCCCCCGAAGCGGTTTCGACGCCCGTCACACGGCCGTTCTCCGTGAGGATCTTCTCGACCTTGACGCCGTATTCGGTCTGCCCTCCCAGGGCCCGGATCCGGGCGTCCACGGCGGCGGACATCCCGTGGGAGCGCTCCTTCGGCACATGGGCCCCCCGGAGGAGGTAGTCGTACAGGACCAGCGCCCAGATCGTGAAGGCAAGGCGGTTCACCGGGAGCCCGATGTAGCACCAGTAGGGGTAGATCAGATCGAGGGCGGCCTCGGGGAAGCCGAATGTCCGCGTGACCTGCTCCACCGTGTAGCCCGCCGTTGCGAGGAAGGCGGGGTATTTTTCCATCAGGATCCGGCCGTCAGGCTTTCCCTTCATCCGTCCCACATAGGAGATCCCGTCGAAGACCCCCTTGCAGACGCCAAGGTATTTTTCCAGCGGTTTGCGGCTCCCCGGGACAGCCTGCGCGACGGTCTCGACGAAGTTTTCAATCCCGAACGGGATCTTGAGGTTCACCCCCTTTTCCGTGAGGATCAGGTGGTAGGCCTCGGGAAC
>JAPLJY010000370.1 GCA_026388345.1 Deltaproteobacteria bacterium | reverse complement strand
CGGATTCAGGACGTCCTGGACATCGCCATCATCTCGATCATGATTTCGGCGCTCCTGATCTGGTTCAAGGACCGGGCATCCCGTTTCGTATTTTGGGGCATCACCCTGCTCGGAGTCGTCTACGGCCTTGCCCGCTTCTTCCAGCTCTACCTGACCACCGTCGTCCTCCAGGCCTTCTTTGCGATCCTGCTGTTCGTCCTCGTCGTCATTTTTCAGGAGGACCTCCGGCGTTTCTTCGAACGTCTGGCTCTGCTGGGCCGTTTCCGGAAGCGGTTCTTCGCGGTCGCCGCATTCAACGAAGGTGCGGAGATCCTTGCCCAGACGGCGGCCGACCTGGCGCGCAAAAAGGTCGGCGCCCTGATCGTCCTCCAGGGGCACGATCCCCTCGACCGCCACCTCACGGGGGGAAGCAACCTCGACGGTCTCCTGAGTCAGCCCCTCTTGGAAAGCATCTTCGATCCCCATTCGATCGGTCACGACGGCGCCGTCCTCGTCGACGGCAACCGGGTGATGCGCTTCGGCTGCCATCTGCCCCTCTCGGCAAACGCGGCCCAGCATGGCAGTCTGGGCCTTCGCCACACGGCGGCCCTCGGTCTTTCAGAGCGGTCCGACGCAATCTGTATCGTGGTCTCGGAGGAGCGGGGCAGCATTTCGCTCGCACAGGGGGAGCGTATCCAGGAGATCGCCAACGCCTCGACCCTTCGCATCGAATTGGAGGCCTTTTTCGCCCGGCGGGCGCCCCTCGCCAAAACGGGGTCGATACTCCGCTGGCTGAAGGAAAACCAGCGGGAGAAGGTGATCGCCATCGTGCTGGCCTGCACCCTCTGGTTCGTTTTCGGCTACCAGCGAGAGACGATCCGGCGGGATTTCACGGTCCCCATCGAATACCGGAACGCCCCGGCGGAATTGGTTTTGGAGGAACCCAAGGCCACGGAGGCGAAGGTCATGCTCATGGGACACGCCCAGGCTTTTCAACTCCTCCATCCGGAGAATCTCAAGATCTCCCTCGACCTGGCGCAACTCCAGCCCGGCAGGCAGGAGGTCGCCCTCACGCGCACCATGGTGAAGACCCCCTCGAACCTCGCGGTCGCCGGTATCAGCCCCGAGCGGATCACGGTCGTCACCTCGCGCCTCATCTCCATGACCGTCCCCATCGAGGTGCTGACGGAAAACATCCCGCCGCAGGGTCTTGCGGTCCAGAAGATCACCGCCACCCCCGCCGAGGCAAGAATCCTCATCCCCCGCAAGCTCCGCGGCAAGCGGATCCGAATCCTGACCGAGCCGATCGACCTGGCGCAATTGGACGTCCAGAGGGCCTTCACGCCATCTCTGCGGTATCCGCCGGATATCCAGTTCGCGGGGGGGAAGACGCCGGTCGTCCGGGTCGTCGTCAAGACACGGCAAGAATCTGCGCCGTCCCGGCGCTGATCTTTTAGCGGAACGCCTCTTTTCGGATCCCGTATTTGCGCATGAGTTTGCTGATCTGGCGTACCGTTACGCCGGCGGCCTCCGCCGTCCGGTTGATTCGACCGCCGTTCCGGGCGAGGACCTCCCGGAGATAGTTTTTCTCCGCCTCCGCGACAGCCCGCCCGCGCGCCTCCGCCAGCGTAAGGCCGGCGCCGGCGGACAGCGGAGCGACAAAAGGCCCGCCGGCGAAGAGCTCCGCCGGAAAACTCGCCGGGGTCAGGATCGAAGAAGTCTCCAGGATACAAGCCCGCTCGACGAGGTTTTCCAGTTCGCGGATGTTGCCGGGCCAGGAATAACGCTGAAACGCCTCCATCACCTGGGGGTGGACATAATGGATCCCCCGGTGGTTGAAACGGTTCATCTGCCGGAGGAAGATCTCCGCGAGCTGCGGGATGTCCTCCCGGCGTTCCCGGAGCGGCGGGATCTCGATCGGAAAGACGTTCAAGCGGTAGTACAGGTCGTTCCGGAAGAGG
>JAPLJY010000106.1 GCA_026388345.1 Deltaproteobacteria bacterium | reverse complement strand
CGCCTTCGTCGACGAAGCGAAATGGCGTGATGAACTGCCGCGCGTCAGCCTCGAACTCGCCCGCTGGTGTGTCGAACATCGCGTGAAGCTTCTCGGCGTCGAACCGCCGTCGGTGGCGGACGTGAACCATCTGCCGGAGCTTATCCGGATTCACCAGACGCTGCTGGGCGGAGGCGTCTTGATCGTGGAAGGGCTGACCAACCTCGAGGCGATCTTACAGGAGAAAGTCTTCTTCGCCGCGCTGCCGCTGAAGCCGTTGCGCGGGGACGGTTCACCCGTACGGGCGTTTGCCATCGAAGGCGGGCAATGGTCGACGCTCTAAACGATCGTGCAGGGGGGGCAACGCCCCCTCTGCACACGACACAATCGAATTTAAAAACCCTTTAAGGTTACAGAAAATCCTGGCGCAGCGGCGTGAAGGTGTCGATCAGCCGGGCGGTTGGTGTCAGCAGTTGAATCCGGTGGGGCAGGTCGGAGGGAACGGCTACCATATCCCCCGGAGCGAGCCGGGTGGATTCCTCGCCGATGAAAAACATGACCTCTCCCTCCGCCACATAGGTCACCTGCTCATGGGGGTGGTTGTGGGGCGGGTCGGGATTCGCCGCCGGGCCGTCCGCGAAATCCATAGCGACCATCATCAGGCGGTCGGTATGGAGGATGCGGCGCTTGCGCCCCGGCCTGATCTCGACCGGCTTTACCTCGAAGATTTTGCTTACATTCATGTGCACTCCTCGTCTGTTCTGTTTTGCCCGGTCCGCGCCGGCAACGGCGCGGACCGGGGGTTGAAGGTTTTCCCGAAGCCGTTAGAGTGATGTCCCCGAAAAAATCACCCACGCCTCGATCTCAGGACGGCTTCGCAAAAAGCTCCAGAGGCAAAGCGCGCGAGTCCAGAGGAGTGAGGCGTACTTTTCCGTACGCCGCAACGACGAAGGAGGAAGCGCAACGCCGCATATGGACTTTTTCCGAAACCGTTAGAATTTGTAGGCCTCTTTCGCCAGACGATAGGCCAGATCGACGGCCACCTCAGCCGCCTCATCCTCATCCAGTTGGTGCCGGCTGACCAGCTCCGCCAGGAAGGCGCAGTCGATCCGCCGGGCCATGTCGTGCCGGGCCGGGATGGAAAGGAAGGCCCGCGTATCGTCGTTGAAACCGACCGTATTGTAGAAACCGGCCGTCTCCACCACGAGGCGCTTGAAACGCATCATCCCCTCGGGGCTGTCATAAAACCACCAAGGAGGCCCGAGCCTGAGGATCGGGTAATGGCCGGCCAGCGGGGCCTGTTCGCGGCTGTAGGAGGTCTCGTCCAGCGTGAACAGAACCACCGTCAGGTTGGGCTCGTTTCCGAAGCGGTCCAGCATGGGCTTCAGCGCGCGGGTGTAGTCGGTCCGCGTGGGAATGTCGGCCCCCATGTCGCGGCCGAACCGCCGGAAGAGGTCTTCGTTGTGGTTCCGGAAGGAACCGGGATGGATCTGGATAACCAGGCCGTCATCGAGACTCATCCGGACCATTTCCGTGAGCATCTGGCCCCGGAAGAGTTCGGCTTCCTGCGCGTTCATGTCCCCCTTCAGGGCCTTTGCGAACAGGGTCCGGCATGCGGAGGCGTCGAGGTCGGCAGTCACGGCGCTGGGGTGGCCATGGTCGGTGGAGGTGCAACCCATCTCCTTGAAGAACCGGCGACGGGCTGCCAGGGCCTTGAGGTATCCCTCCCAGACGGCCGTATCCTCACCCGTAATCTCGCCCAGGCGGGCGACGTTTTTCGCAAAGCCGGGAAACTCCGGATCGACCGCCAGATCGGGCCGGAATGCGGGAACCACCTTTCCCTTCCAGCCGGAGGCGGCGATCTTCTTGTGGTGTTCGAGGGAAGATAAGGGGGAGTCCGTCGTGGCAAGCGCCTCGATGTTGAAGCGGTCATACAGCGCGCGGGGCCTGAATTCCGGCCGGAGAAGTGCCTCCGCGAGCCGGTCGTAGATCTCGTCCGCGTTGGCCGGATCGAGGCGCTGATCGATGCCGAAGAGGAAAAAGAAGACGTGTTCGAGCCACATCCGGGAGGGGGTTCCCCGGAAGAGGTGATAATGCTCCGCGAAAAGACGCCAGATTTTCCGGGGATCGGTTTCGACCGGGCCTCCGTCCACCCGGGGGACGCCGAGTTTTTCCAGCGGAACGCCCCGGCTGTAGAGCATCCGGAAAAGGTAGTGGTCCGGGATCAGGAACAGCGAAGCAGGGTCGGGAAACGCGGCATTGTCGGCATACCACCGCGGATCGGTGTGACCGTGGGGGCTGATGATGGGCAGATCCTTGACCGCGCCGTACAGACGGCGGGCGATCTGCCGCTGGGTGGGATCGCTCGGGAAAAGGCGATCATTGTCCATGATGATGGTTCGTCCCATGGTGCTTTCCTCCTGTCGTAAATGATTCAGATTCTTAGAGCAGCTTTTTCACAAAGTGCTTTCCCAATCGCGCGTATTCGGGAAGTGGGTCGCCGATCAGCGGGGTCACATAATCCAGGAACGCCCGGGTCATCCCGTTTCCCTCCGCATTGATAAAATCCCGCGGTATTTTCTTTTCCTTGTTCGCGACCTCCGCGAGGGAAACAATCCCCGTTTTGCACGCATATTCGCCGCCGGGCTCCCTCTCGAGCGTCACCATGTAACCGGATTTCCCCTCCACGGCGTGCCTCACCGCCTGAGCGCCGGTGGCGTAGGCCTCTCCCGCGTCTACCCGCGAAGCGAGCAGCGCGGAAACACGCTGAATCGTCCCGGGCTTGTCCGCCCTGGCCTTGATCTTCAGGCCATCCGCAATCATGCCGCAGAGCATCTCTCCGACCCCGCCAAGCTGCTTGTGCCCGAACCGGTCGGTATCAAGCGACCGATTCGAGGCGGTCAGGTATTCGCCGTTTTCATCCTTCAATCCCTCGCAGCAGGTGATCAGCGCATAGCCGAGTTTCCGGTAAATCCGCTCCACGTCGGAGAGGAATTTATCCCGGTTGAACGGGATTTCCGGAAGAAGGATGACGTGAGGGGCGTCGTTCTCCTGCTGCCGGGCCAGCACCGTGGCGGCGGTGATCCAACCGGCGTTCCGCCCCATCGTCTCCACGATTTTGATCGTGTCACTCGTGTAGATCGCCTCCGTGTCCAAGCCGGCGTCCCGGACCGAGAGGGCGAGCCATCTCGCGACGCTGCCGTAACCCGGACAGTGGTCCGTCATCGGGAGATCGTTGTCCACGGTCTTCGGCAGGCCCATCACGTACAGTTCATGGCCCTTCTCCCTGGCCATCTTGAACACCCGGTTCGCGGTGTCCATCGAGTCGTTCCCGCCCGCGATGAAGAAGTAGCGGATGTCATGTGCCATGAGAACCTTGAGGATCCGGTCGTAGTCCTCCTCCTTCAGTTTATGTCGGCTCGACCCGAGCGATGACGACGGGGTCTGCCGGAGGAGCTCGATGGTTCGCCGGCTTTCCCGGTTCAGGTCGATCATGTTCTCGTTCAATACCCCGAGAATGCCGTGGATGGAACCATACATTGCGCTGATTTCCTTGTGCTGCTGCGCCTCCTGGATGGCGCCGCAGATGCTGCTGTTGATGACCGCCGTCGGCCCGCCCGACTGCGCGAAAATGGCGTTCCCTTTTGCACCCATTTCCCCCTCCTTACCGGATATACCGCGTCAGCGCGTCCATCTGGATATCCCGGTTCTTCATCAGAAAATCGACCGCCTCTTCTCTCGATGCGCCGGCATGAACCACCCGGTTTACGGCGAGCGCCGTCGCCAGAGGATCATCTTTGCCCGGAAACAGGATATTCCGGCCGACCAGCGCCCCTCTCACATTGGCGCCCGCTTTCAAGCCCGCAACGAATTCGCCGATCGTCCCGGTCGGGTCGCCCTTGGATTCGCCGCCGAGCATAAGCAAGGGGAGCGTCGTCGCCCTCACGACCCGGGAGTAGTCTTCGCAGAACGGAATCTTCAGCCAGAGGTTCCGTGAGGAATCGCCCATTGCCGAGGCGACGCCGATCGCCTTCATCATCTCGGCCGGCGTCTTCTGAACCTTGAAGCCCTCGGAGGAAACGTAAAGGATCTCGAGGAAGCATGGGATCTCGTACCGGTTCAGCTCGCTGATGATATCGGCATTGTAGAGCATCGTTTTGGCGGAATCCCCGCTCGTCAACTCCAGCCGAAACATCGTTTTGGCGGCATCCAGGCGGAGCAGCCGGATACTCTCCACGGAAAAACTGGTGAACGCGTCGTCCATTTCAAACGCCGTCCCGGAGAGTCCGCCCCGGTTCATCGAGCCGAGCATCACCTTTTCATCCAGGAAGGACGGCCCGCCGCCTTGCTTGACGAGATGATTGACGATGAATAGGTCCTCAATGACATCCGTCGTCGCCATGATCCCGTCCACATCGGGATTTGTGACGACCCGGAGCACCCGTCCGAGGTATTCCTGCCGGTCGCACATGCCGATGGGGTCTTCACCCGAGCGGGTGACCATCCGGCCCGGATGATCCGCAGCCAGGATCGTGAGCTTGCCGTCCCGGGTAAGTTTCTTCCGTTTCTTCCTCGCTGCGGCCTCCTGGAGGATGATTTCGGGGCTGTTGACCCGAACCTCGGTGATGGCGCTGAAAATGGGGTTCGGAAAGAACTTCTTCAGATCAAAGACATAATCGCCTACTTCATAATTTGCCATAATATTTCTCCTTCTTTCCTTCATTGAACCCCTTCCGGAGGCGGCGGATACAAATGACCGTGTTTCCTTTTGGGAAAATGGGATGAACCGGATGACCGTTAAGATCGTTCTATGATCCTGCGGCCGATCTCGACAACGCATTCATGAATGCGATATTCAAGGAGGCGACTGATCGGCGGCTTCGCAGTCCATCTCTCATCAAGGCTAAAAAGCACTGAGCCGTTCTCCGGCCGCCTTACCTCACGAAGCCCGCGAGCCACATGGTGAGGGGCGGATAGTACGTGATCAGCCCCAGGACGATCATCATGGCCAGGAAGAAGGGCATCATCGCCTTCGTGCCGGCGTTCACGCTCACCTTCCCGATGGCGCAGCCCACGAAGAGGACCGTTCCCACCGGCGGCGTCAGCAACCCCATGCCCGCATTGAAGATCAGCACGAGGCCGAACTGGATCGGGTCCATGCCGAGCTTCATGCAGACGGGCAGCAGGATGGGCGTCAGGATGACGATCATCGGGGCCATATCCATTGGCCCGCCCAGGAGGAGGAGGAGGATGTTGATCATCAGCAGGATGATCCAGGTCGTGTCGGAGATCTGCAGAAAGCCCTGCGTGATGAGGTCGGGGAGGCGCAGGATCGTCATGACGTAGCCGAACGCGCCCGAGGCCCCGATCAGGAAAAAGACCATGAGGACCGTACGGAACGTCCGCACCAGAACGGGCCAGAGATGTTTGGGCTTGAGCTCGCGGTAGACGAAGAAGCCGAGACAGAAGGAATATACGACGGCCAGCGCCCCCGCCTCGGTGGCGGTCGCCACGCCGAAGATGATCGAGCCGAGGATCAGGACGGCCGGGGTCAGCGAAAGGAATCCGTGAAGGACGATCATGGGAACCTTCCTGAGTTCGACCGGATCGCCCTTCGGGTATTTGCGCTTGATGCAGATGATCACACCGACGATCGAGAGGGAGATCAGCAAAAGGAAGCCCGGGATGATGCCCGCCATAAAGAGCTTGCTGACCGAGATGCCGCCGATCACGGTCGATGCCACGATCGAGTAGAGCACCAGGTTGTGGCTCGGGGGAACGACGACGCCCTGGATCGCCGAAGAGATCGTGACGCCGACTGCATACTCGGGTGAGTAGCCTTTCTTCACCATGATCGGGATCATCACCGAGCCGATCGCCGAGGTGTCGGCCACGGCGGAGCCGGAGAGGTTCCCGAAAAACATGCAGGCCACCGAGTTGACGATGGAAAGCCCTCCGGGAAGCCGGCCGACGAAGACGTTGGCAAAGTCCACGATCCGGTTGGCGAGGCCGCCGGCCCCGAGCAATTGCCCCGTCATGATGAAGAAGGGGATCGCGAGGAGGGAAAAAAAGTTGATGCCCTGGATCGTCTGCTGCGCAACGACCACGATAGGCATGTCGAGATACCAGAGCGTGGCGATGGAGGAGATGACCAGAACCAAGGCAACGGGGAACCTCAGCAGCAGGAACACGCAGAATGTGACGCAGAGGATCCAGATGGCTGTCGTATTGCTAGGCATCGCGTTTGATCTCCTCTTCTATGACGTTGTACCGGCGCAGGTCGTGGCCCAGGAACTGGAGCGCCGCGTAGATGCAGGTCATGACTCCGGTGATCGGCATGACGATGTACTGAACCAGGTTCGGCATCTCGGTCGCCGAAAGGATCGATCCCCGCATCATCATCGCGAAGTTCCAGCCGTAGATGACGAGGTAGAGGCCGAAGAAAAAGGTGACCAGATCGATGAAGCGGTCGGTGACCCATAGCACCTTCGGGGGTAACTTATCGATGTCGATCATCTCCATGCTGAGGTGGAGCCGCTCGCGGAAGCCGACCGCGATGCCCATGAAGGTGAACCAGGTCAGACACAGGAGGGTGATCTCCTCGGACCAGGCGAACATCCAGCCGAACCCCTTGCGGGTGATGACCGCCATAACGACGATCAGGATCATGGCCACCAGCAGGATGATACAGAAGCCATCGATGGCCTTGTCGATCGTCACGAAAAAATTCCGCACGCGACCTCTCTTTTCGGGCACGGGAAGCCTCCTTGCACCAATGATGAATGAAAAAGGTCAGAGGCGGGGCCCTCTCGCTCAGGACCCCGCCTCAATCGTTACAGGATCGATCCTTCTTTATTTCTTCGGTTTGGCCGCATTGATCTCCTTGAGCGTTTCGGCGAACTTCGGCGACTCCTCGGCAAGCAGCTGCTTCACCGCGTCCCGGAAGGGGGTGTTATCCTTAATCTCGACGACGATCTCACCTTCCGCCTTGATCTTGTTGAGGGCCTCGATTTCGTAGGCATCCCACTTCGCACGCTGGAATTTAACGGTCTCGACGGCAGCCTTGCGGAGGGCGGCCTGCTGGTCCTTGCTGAGCTTGTCCCAGACCATCTTGCTCATGAAGAGGACCTCGGGAAGGCGGAGATGCTCGTCGAGCATGTAGTACTTCGCGACCTGGTAGTGGTTGAAGGAGATGAGCGAAGGCGCGTTGTTCTCGGCGCCGTCGATGACCTTGGTCTGGATCGCGCTGAAGACCTGTCCGGCGCCCATCGGAACGGCGCTCGCGCCCATGGCCTCGACCATCTTCACGAGGATGGCGTTGGGCATGACGCGGAACTTCTTTCCCTTGAGGTCTGCAATCGTGTTGAGCGGGTAGTTGGCATAGAAGGAGCGAGCGCCGCCGTCATACCAGCAGAGACCGACAAATCCCGATGGGGCCAGATCCGCCAGCATCTTCTGGCCTGCTTTCCCGTTCAGGAAAGCCCACATGTGATCCTTCGAATCGAAGACGAAGGGCAGCGCGAAGACGTTGAGCTGGGGATTGAAGGAGCCCAGGGCGCCGGAGCTGACGCGGGCGATGGCGATGGCGCCGATCTTGACCTGCTCGATGACGACCTTCTCATCGCCGGAGATCTGCCCGCCGGGGAAGACGTCCACCTTGATCTGCCCCTTCGAGTAGAGATTGACGAGACGGGCGAACTCCTCGTCGGCAAGCTCGGTGGGATAACCCTTGCCGTGGATCTCGGAGAGCTTGAGCACCATTGAATCCGACGCGGCAAAACTGACCGCGACGAAGCTGAAGCCGAACGTGATTGCAATCATACTCATGATGACCAGAACAGAACGCTTAAAATGTTTCATACAGATCCTCCCTTTCTTGATGGCAACAGTCTTTTAAAAATGAGTTTGTCTTCACATATACCTTAGAGGAAGATGATGACCTCACCGATAACACCGTCTCTCCTCATCCTCCCCTCCCTAAAACGCAGCCGCCGTAAGAGACATGTTCCGCATTGCGAAACCGCATTACTTATAACAAAACCTTTTGCGCCTGTCAACATTTTTTGGAATTTGTCCCGTCTCCCAACCCTCATGAAAAAACAAGCCGTCGGGCCGGGAAAAACGTTTTTACCTCGCGAGCCACCCGCCATCGATGGCGATCATATAGCCGTTGACGTACCCGGAAACCTCAAAAGAGAGCAAAACCACAGGGCCCATTAGATAAAACTCATTATCTCTTTACTGCAAAAGTTCCTAA
Organism: Deltaproteobacteria bacterium; assembly: GCA_026388345.1. The sequence continues at coordinate 3,439 of JAPLJY010000106.1, read as the reverse complement.
ATGTACTAACTGTCCCTTTGCTCATTGGTTCTGAATATTACGACGGTTGCTTGCCGATATAGGCGAGAATGCCTCCGTCAACATATAGGATATGTCCGTTGACGAAATTTGACGCATCGGAAGCCAGGAAGACCGCGGGTCCCGTGAGATCTTCCGTCGTCCCCCAGCGACCTGCAGGCGTCTTGGCGATGAGGAAGCTGTTGAACGGATGACCATCAACGCGCAACGGAGCGGTCTGAGGTGTTGCGATATACCCGGGCCCGATACCGTTGCACTGGATGTTCTGGGCACCATACTCAGAGCAGATGTTTCGGGTGAGCATCTTGAGCCCGCCCTTGGCAGCGGCATAGGCGGAAACGGTCTCACGTCCGAGTTCGCTCATCATCGAACAGAGGTTGATGATCTTTCCGTGCCCCTTCCTGATCATGGAGGGGATGACTGCCTTTGACACGATGAAAGGCGCATTGAGATCCACGTCAATCACCTGTCTGAACTCGGCAGCGCTCATTTCCAACATCGGAATGCGTCTGATAATGCCGGCATTGTTCACGAGAATGTCTATGACACCGACTTCCTTCTCGATCTTCTTCACGGTTTCATTGACGGCATTTTCATCGGTCACATCGCAGACGTAGCCGCGGGTTTTGATACCTGCTTCTTCATACGCAGCCAATCCCTTATCGACCAGATCCTGCTTGATATCGTTGAAAACGATTTTTGCGCCCGCCTCAACGTACGCCTTGGCGATCGCGAACCCGATGCCGTAGGATGCACCGGTAATGAAAGCCACTTTACCTTTAAGGCTGAAACGATCTAGTACCATGATGGTCTCCTTATTATTTATGAACCGGGTGTTCTACTTCAATGCTGACATGGGCACATCGTCCATGTCCGTGAAGGTCTGATTCTCCCCGACCATCCCCCAGATGAAGGTGTAGCTGCCGGTCCCCACCCCCGAGTGGATGGACCAGCTCGGCGAGATAACGGCCTGCCTGTCGCGGACGACGACATGCCGCGTCTCATTCGGCTCCCCCATGAGGTGGAAAATCACAGAGTCGGCTGGCATGTCGAAATAGAAGTAGATCTCCATCCGCCGGTCGTGGGTGTGGCAGGGCATCGAGTTCCAGACGCTGCCCGGCGCCAGAACGGTGAGACCCAGGACAAGCTGGCAGCTCTTGAGCACCTTGGGGTGGATGAGCTGGTAAACCGTCCGGACGTTCGCCTTCAGCGGATCGCCCAGATCGAGCCTCTGGGCATCGGCCAGAGTGATCTTCACGATGGGGTAAGCCGCATGGGCCGGCGCGCTGTTGAAGTAAAACTCGGCCGGATGGTCCTGGTTGGCGCTCGCGAAGGAGACCTCCTTCGCGCCCATGCCGATGTAGAGGCACTCCTTGTTCCCCAGTTCATACCCCTTCCCGTCGACGGAAACGACGCCGGCGGCGCCGATGTTGACGATACCCATCTCCCGGCGCTGCAGAAAAAAATCGGCGCCCAGTTCCTTGGACCCCTGGAGCTCAACGGTTCCTTTCACCGGACAGACGCCCCCGGCGATGATCCGGTCGATGTGGCTGTAGACCATATTCAGGCGGTCCCGTACGAAGAGATCCTTCACCAGAAACTGCTCGCATATCTTTTGGGTATCCAGTGTTTTCACGTGCTCCGGATGAATGGCATGACGGATTTCCATGTGTTTCTCCTTTCCTGTGTCCAGGTATTTCTCCTTTTTTTATCTTTGTACCCTTCCCGAACCGGCCCCCCCGACCAGGCTTTTGACCTCCTCCAGGGAAAGCAGCGGCAAATCCCCTGGGATCGAATGTTTCAGACAGGAGGCGGCCACCGCAAACTCCAGGGTATCCCGATCCGATTTCAGCGCATGGAGGCCGTAGATCAGCCCCGCTGCAAAAGAGTCCCCGGTTCCCACCCGGTCCACGATGTTCCGGATGTCGTATTTCCGCGAAACCAGGAATTCATCCCGGTTGTTCAGGACCGCCGACCAACCGTTGTGGTCCGCCGAATGGCTTTCCCGCAAGGTCACCGCGATCTTTCTGAGATCCGGAAACCGTTCCAGCACCTTGTCCGTGAGCCTCCGGTAGTGATCCGCTTCCACCTTCCCGGATTCGACATCCGAATCGGCTGAGATGCCCAGGGCCTTCTGGCAGTCCTCTTCGTTGGCCATGACCATATCCGTGTGTTTCACGATTTCCGTCATCACCTCCTGTGCCGTCCGGCCGTATTTCCAGAGATTCTTCCGGTAATTCAGATCGCAGGAGACGGTCAGCCCCTTCCCCTTCGCATTCAGAACCGCCTCCAGGGAGAGCAGGGCTGCGGATTCGGAGATCGCAGGCGTGATCCCGGAGATGTGAAACCATTCGGCCCCGGCAAAGACCCCATCCCAGGGGATCTCCCCGCGGGCCGCCTCCGCGATTGCTGAATGCGCCCGATCATAGATGACGACGGAAGGACGCTGGTTGGCCCCGGCTTCCAGGAAATAGATGCCGAGCCGTTTTCCTTTCCGGACGATGCGGGAGACGTCCACCCCCTGTTTGCGCAGCTCCGCAACACAGGCGTCCCCGATCCGGTTCGCGGGGATCAGGCTCACGAAGGCGGCGTCCATTCCGAAACGGGCCAGCCCCACGGCCACATTCGCCTCCCCTCCCCCGAAGGTCGCCTCAAGCGACGGGCTCTGGAAGAACCTCTCGCTGCCCGGCGCCTTCAGTCTCAGCATGATCTCGCCGAAGGTAATGATCTTTTTCATAGGAATCCACTACCCTTTCTGCCGAAGATGGATCGCGAATCCCGCGATCTCCCGGTCCAGGTAAACGAGGATCGTCTTTCCGTCCTTTTCCTTCTCCGTTCCCGCAACAGGCCAGATTCCCTGCCGGCCGAGGTAGAAGAGCGCCCTCCCGACATCGTTTGTCGCAAAGGCGAGGTGCCCTTTTTCACCGCGACCGGAACCCTTCATGATCTCGATTTCCTTCTCCCCGAGAAAAAAGGAGCCCTCGCCTTCCGCGACGGGGAAATGGAACAGGCGGGAAAAGAGTTCCACGCTTTTGCCTGCATTTTCGCTGTATTCCCCGTTGATTCCCACATGGGCAAGCTCAAAGCCGAGCAAGACGCGGACCGCCTCCTTTGTTAATCTCGTGATCTCCTCGAATTTTCCCGCCGAGATGAGTCCCGTCTTCACCATCCAGCTCCCGCCGCAGGCGATAACGTTTTTCAAGGAGAGATAGGAGACGAGGTTTGCCGCGTTGATCCCGCCGGTCGGGATGAACCGGATCCCCTCGTAGGGAGCAGCGACGGCCTTCAGAAAGGCGGCGCCCCCCGATTCCTCCGCGGGAAAGAACTTCATGACACGGAGGCCGCATTCCATCGCCGCTTCGATCTGCGTCGGCGAATTCACCCCCGGAATCACGGGGACCCCCTGTTCGCGGCAGAAGGA
>JAPLJY010000156.1 GCA_026388345.1 Deltaproteobacteria bacterium | reverse complement strand
TATGTTCAGTGGAGCAGTACATCAACGAAATGGCCGCTACGGATCATGCCGGGAGTCATACCTTACAACTTTTCCCCAACATTGATTGCCATTTGTAACCTGCTATTTTGACTCAGAATCAATTTTATTAAGTTCAGGAAGCTCTGGATACCACCGTCTCGTAAAGAAATCACGTCCAAAAAACTGTACGTTTCAAACCGTTATCATTGATCCGGCCAGATCAGCCTATGTGTAGATAAGTATTTGAAGTCTTGCATCTTCTTCGATAATCCGTTCTCGTTCAGGTTCATCAAAAATTACTGCGATCAGGGCGGAAGGACAGATCAACGAACTGCTCGGACAGCGCCACCGGATCGGACCCCGTCAGGAGAAGGATCCCACGGTCCGCCCTACCCCCGGAAGGTCATTTTGAGTTCGAGGACGCCGGTGTCGATCGCCGTCTCGATGTCGGCGCCTAACTTCTCGAAGACGTGCAGCATCGGCTCGTTGTCCGAAATCACGGCCGCCGTAAAGCCCAGAAGCCCCTGCCTTTTGGCGAGATAGGTCAGGTAGTGGAGGAGCTCCGTCCCGATCCCCCGGTTCTGGTGATCGTCGCGGACCATGAAGGCCACATCGGCGGTGTGCGTCGCCTCGATGATCACGTACTGTCCCACGCCGACAATGATCTCCTTCTTCCCCTGCCGGACCACGGCCAGGATGGTCATCTTCTTCGTATAATCGATGATGACGAATTCCTGGAGCCGCTCGTGGGGCATGTCCTTCCGCAGGGTGATGAAGCGGCGATGGAGGCTCCGGTCGGAGAGCGAATAGATGAACTCCTTGAGGATGGGCTCATCGCTGATCTTGATCGGCCTGAAGAAGATCTCCATCCCCGTCTTCGTGCTCTTGAAGGTCTCCAACTCCTCCGGATACTCCCCGCCCTTCCCCGGGATAAAGGCCTGGTCATGGTAGATGAAGCCCGCCTTCTTCGCCTCCTCGATCAGCCGGGGGCGGAAATCGGGGTGGGCGATCGCGATCAGCTCCATCGCGCGTTCCCGGATGTTCTTCCCGTGCAGGTAGGCGATCCCGAATTCGGTTACGACATAATGGATATCGCCGCGGATCAGCGAGGCGCCGGCGCCCTCCCCGAGAAAGGGGACGATCCGGGAGACCCGGCCCTGATCCGCCGTGGACTGGATGGCGAGGATCGTCTTGCCGTTTTTGGCCAGCACCGCGCCGCGCATGAAGTCGGCCTGCCCCCCGATCCCGCTGTAGAAGGTTCGGCCGATTGATTCCGCCGTCGCCTGGCCGGTCAGGTCGATCTCCAGACCGGTGTTGATCGCCGTCATGTTCTCGTGCTGGGCGATGATGAGCGGGTTGTTCGTATAGTCGATGGTCTTGAACTCCACGAGCGGGTTGTCGTCGATGTATTCATAGGTCTCCCGGTGTCCCATGCAGAAGGTCGCGATGGTCTTGCCCCGGTTGATGGACTTGCGGGAATTGTCGATCACCCCGCGCTTCATCAGCTCGACGATCCCGTCGGAGATGAGCTCGGTATGCACCCCAAGGTGTTTCTTGTCCGCAAGGTTCAAAAAGAGGGCGTCCGGGATGATCCCGTAGCCGATCTGGATCGTGTCCCCGTCCTGGATGAGCTGGGAGACGTATTTCCCGATCTTCTGCACGGTCTCCCCATGCTCGCCCGCGTCATACTCTAAGAGAGGCTCATCGTGGGTCACGATGAAGTCCGCCTCCTCGATCCGGATGAACCCTTCCCCGTGGGTGCGGGGCATCTCCCGGTTCGCCTGAACGATGACGAGCGAGGCCGCCTCCGTCGCCGCCTTGACGATATCCACGCTGACGCCGAGACTCAGGCAGCCGTGCTTGTCCGGGAGCGAGGTCTGGATCAGCGCGACGTCTATCGGCACCATCCCCCGGCGGATCAGATCCGGAACCTGGGAGAGGAAGACGGGCGAGTAGTCGGCCAGCCCCCGGTTGACCGCCTCCCGGGTCGTGTTGCCGATGAAGAAGGCGTTGTGACGGAAGTTCTGCTTGAACTTCACGTCGGTGTAGGGGGCGACCCCGAGCGTCCAGACCTGGAGGACCTCGGCGTCATAGAAGGCCGTCGGATGGGATTCGACATAGTCGATCAGGGCGCGCACCAGGTACTGGGGCTCACCGCATCCCGTGCTGATGAAGATCCGGTTCCCCCGGCGGATACGGCCGAACACCTTTTCCTCCGGAATGAACTTCTCCGGATACCGCTTCCGCCAGACTTCAAGGAGATCTATCGCCGTTTCCGTATATCCCTCCCTCATCTTTTGACGGGCACTATAACATGAATCCATTCCGCTCCGCATCGATTATTGTGATAAGCCGGGTTGTCTCTCTTTGGGTTGCGCCGCCGAAAATGAATCAGAGCAATGACTCCATGAATGATATGGATTATTCATGCTTTCATATGGTAGATGCTGTCGGGGGCAATGACTCCCGCAAACCATGCAATGTGAGTGACACGGTATCCCTGGTATCATGGAATATCATCAGTTCGGGAAAATCCGAGTCATCAGAGGACAAAACAAGGGGAGGTTCCCCTTCTGCAATTCTCTGCTGATTACGGATCGTGTAAAGGCGATCATCGATCCTGGCGCCGGCTTGGCCATCATGACGCAGATCAGGGATGAGGTAGAGATCGATCTGGTCATAAACACGCATTTTCACTTCGATCATATTGCCTATAACCATCTCTTCGATCAGTCCAAAATCCATATCAATGATATTGAGAGTGATTGCTACCGGAATCGCAAAAGAATTCTGCAACGCCTCGGAATGATCGATTATTATGGCGATGACTGGGCAGAAGGGTGGTTCGATAGGATTTCACGGCCCGATAGCGTTCAAAGCCCGTATTCGCCTCAGAACCGCCATGAATGGTGGCTTTCAACGGCCAGAGTCGATGGAACCTATCGTTGGGGCGATATCATGGATTTCGGCGCGACCAGGATGGAGGTGATTGGGACTCCGGGCCATTCCGCCGGTTTTTGCTGTTTTCACTTTCCCAATGAGGGGGTGGTTTATGTCGGCGATATGGATTTGACATCCTTCGGCCCCTGGTATTTCGGCGCTGACGGCGACATTGAACAATTCATCATTTCCTCGGAGAAAATTGCCAATTTGGATGCTGAAATCTTTATTACCGGTCATGAAGCGGGTGTCGTTCCTCGTGACGAATTCCGCACGGCCATCAAAAAGTACATCGAGATCATCGATCGGCGGGATCAACTCATACTGGCCGCCATTGATGAACCTGCATCTTTGGAAAACCTGCATTCGCTGGGGCTGATTTACGGCAAGAAATTTCTCGTTGACGAGTGGGTACGTGCATGGGATATGGGGGCCGTCAAAAAACATCTCGATCGCCTCGCAGCAAGAGGGATGATCCTCTTTTCCAATGGAAGATATGTGAAATTATAAGCTGTTTTGTTGGTCTCATCTGGGCAAATCTTCGCGATATTTCATCCATGATTTTCTCCATCCTGAAGTCAAGCGTGCGGTCAATTTGCCTGGGCGGCAACTTTTCATTTGGAAATCAATGATGATCACGTTAATCGGGACCCTTGTGCCAAACTTCTCTGTCCCGCCAAAATGAGAATGTCCTAAATCACCAAAGTAGAAATGTCCTAATGTAAGGCTGTAATTTTTCCCTAACGAAGGGGGGTAATTATGGCCGGGAGGGACATTATCGTCATGAGTATGCGGGAGGTCAGGC
>JAPLJY010000185.1 GCA_026388345.1 Deltaproteobacteria bacterium | reverse complement strand
TTCCTCACCGGCGGGCATATACTCCCGTTTCAGCCGCTGGCTCGCCATGCTGATTGCATTCAGCGGATTGCGGATCTCGTGGGCCACCCCGGCGGCCAACTGTCCGAGAGAAGAAAGCCGCTCCGCCTTTTCGAGCTGTCTCGTCATCTCCACAACCCTCGCCAGGTGACGGTTCTGGTTGTGGTAAAGAAGCCACATCGACAAGAGCGCAATCAGCACGACGAAGGCCAGAAAGACGAACATGTTCCGCCGGTTCTCGGCGAGGATCTGATCGGTGTTCCCCCGTTCCAGCCCGAGGCGGACGATCCCGGCGATCTCGCCGCCCAGACGCAGGGGTGCAACGATCTCCAACAGGCTATTCCCGTCGAAGTTCACCTTCCGGCTCTCGAACGTCACGGTTCCGTCAAGGATCTTCGGAAACAGCGGATCTTCCTTCTTCCGCTCCGGGGGAAGTTCTCCGGCATTTCCCAGAGGCATCGCCTTCTTATCCCGAATGGTGAGATAGACGATGCCCTGTCCTTCACCTAATTTTTCCATCGCCTTTTCGACGGAAATCCGCGTCCCCCAGTACCGGAGGCTGTCGCGGTCCAGGGCGAGGATGATCGTCCCGCTTTCGTCCTTACGACTGAGGGCGATAAAGCCGATCTTCTTCAAACGGTTGAGCTGGTTGAGGCGGCTGATCAAATCAGCGGTCTTCTTCGAGCGATCCGCGGTCCTCGCAGGCGCCTTTCCGTCCAAGAGGGTGTCCGGAAGCGTCCGGCTCTGGAAGATCACATCCCCCCAGCCATTGAGGACAGCCACCAGATAGAGGTTTTTTTCCTGCGCATATTTGAGAATATAGGCCTCGCTCAGATGCTCCCTTTTCCACCGGTTGTCGATCTCGCGCCCCATAGCGACGATCGCATCCGTGAGAAGCTTCTGCGGGGAGAGAACCTGCTCGCTCAGAGGGACGAAAGCGCCTCCCGCCGTCCTCTGCGAAGCGATGATCATGGTTTTCAGGTTCTCTTCGGTGAGCCGCTCGACGACCCCGATGATCCGTATCCCCTGGTCTTCCATGAAGCCGACGAGGGTCCGTTCGCTCCTCCGGAGGTCCATGATCCCCATCGTCAGGATGAGGGCGATCAAGACGGCGGAGACGAGGCCGACAGCCAGAGGCTGGAGAAAGGAACGTCTGAAGCGGGGTGTATGCTGTTGCCAGATGATCTTCTTTTCAGGGCTCATCATGGATATCCTTGATCACAAAAACAAGATGGCCTCGATTTTGCTTTTCAAAGCCATTGTGAAGCTGCCCGCCCACAGGGCGGGGCTTCCCGGCAAGGAAGCCGTCCTGTTTTTATTGCGCCCCTTATCCCCGCCTAAAAGGCGGGGCTTGCGGGTTGCGCTCCCGGTCAGACCGGCCGTTGCAGACACGATCAACCCTTACAGAAATCGGGAGTCTGCGGGAATATGTGGGCGTCATCATAGGTCATTCGCCCGAAAAGTCAACGCTTTCTTGCGACCATTTTCTATCTGTTGAGAAAGTCGCTGATCCAGGCTGTTCAAAAACGTCCGGATGCAAGGCCCCCGAAATCCTGAGCCGTGAGGCGTACTTTATGGTACGTTGAACGGCGAAGGATGAGGGAAACGCAGCAGATGGGCGTTTCAGCCTGCGAGCACAAGGCTTGGTCGGGCAGGAAGAGGGGGCATTTCGACATTTTTGTCGATTGCCGGTCTCAACCGGTTTCTCCATTTAAATATTTGTTTCTAATGTCATTTTATGAATGGCTTCCGGAGACGGCGACAATTCTTGCCGCCGGTTCGCCGCCTTCGGAGGCGCCTCCAAAACAGACGGACTTGATCATATCGTGTGATTCCGATGTTTTACAAATTTTTCGTGCCGCTGGCACAGGAGATGCATCACTCTAACCGAAAACACCTGTTGACTGAACGCGGGCACGATCAGCCGACAGTAAAGCGACCAAAGTAAGACCGGCAAGCTTTTCACTCCTGAAAACGGGGAGGTTCTCGGAACCTCCCCGTTTTGCTTTTCCCGCTCCGGGCGCGTCATCCGCTCACCAGAATCCCCGCTCC
>JAPLJY010000122.1 GCA_026388345.1 Deltaproteobacteria bacterium | reverse complement strand
CCCGAAGCAGGAAGTAAGAGGCCAGTCCCCCGCCTCCCAGATAGGTACGGTAAACAATCTCCCCGGGCTCCTCCACATTCATCGCCCCGGTGGTCAAATCCACCCTCAATATCTTGCCGTTATACCCGTATGCCATGTTCTACTATCTCCTTTGATGACACCATTGTTAGGCCAATGGGGCATTGAATAGGTTCGTGATCTGCGCCTCGCTCGGTCTGCGTGGATTCACCTGCGTCGGAACCGCAGCCATCGCCTCCGCAACCATCTTCGGAAGCAGCTTGAATTTCACCCCGAGTTCCGCAAAAGTCAGTGCGACCCCGATATCGGTGAACAGCTCCCTGACTGCCTTGACCGACTCCTTGGCAGCGCGGCGGGCTGTCATACCGTTGACATTCTCCCCCAGCGCCGTTGCGATGGATGAGAACTTCTCCGGGCAGGTGAGAAGGTTGAATTCCATCACCACTGGGAGATAGAGCGAACAGGCGGCGCCGTGGCTCAAATGATAGTGGGCCCCCACTGGATGGGCAATGGAGTGGACCAGACCGAGCCCCCCGTTGGAAAAGGCGAATCCTGCCAGGTAGCACCCAAGCTGCATGTGCTCCGCCGCCTCCATATCCGCCGGATTCCCGACGAACCTGCGGAGGTATTTGCCGATCAGCGTGATCGCGGAAAGGGCCAACCCTTCGGTGACGACTGTGGTGTTCTGCGATACGTAGCACTCGACCGCGTGGGTCAGGGCGTCTCCCCCCGTCTCCGCCGCCACCCGCGGGGGGATGAAGGCCAGAAGCTCAGGGTCGAGGAAGACGCATTTCGGGATAAGATGCGGCACGCCCCGCAGCACCATCTTCACCTTGTTGATGGGATCCGTGATGATGGATAACCCGGTAACTTCAGACCCGGTGCCGGCCGTCGTCGGGATCGCATAGATGGGGGCAACCGGGCCCGGCAGGAGCTTTCCCCTGCTGTATTCACCGATGTCTCCCGGATAGGAAACCATCAAGCTGGTCGATTTCGCCCCGTCGATCGAGCTTCCGCCGCCGACCCCGATCACCATGGTACATTTGTGCTTCCGATAAAGCGCTGCGGCCTTTTCGATCACCTGAACGGGAGGATCAGGCTCGATTCCATCGAAAATGTGGTGGGGGATGCCCGCACCTTCCAAAACGTCCGTGACCTTCTTCAGAATACCCGATTTGGAGACCCCCTTGTCTGTCACGACAAGGGGGATCGCATTCGCGGGGATCTCATTGGCCAGCTCTTTGACGGATCCGGGCCCAAAGACCAGCCTGCCGGGATTATTCTGCATATAGACTCTTTGTAAATTCATTTAAATGTTCTCCTTCCTGAAAGGTTATTGCATTATCCTGGAAAAGTTCCCGCAATCGAGGCCCGCGTTCTCCCGATCACTTCCCTGTTCACAACCACCCTTGGCCATTTTCCCAGAAGCACAGCCGAGACGCCCTCGGCCGCGCGTCGTTTCAGCTCACGAATCGACTCCTCGGAGTAAAACGCCACGTGAGGAGATAGGATCACGTTGTCCATCTTCAACAGAGGATTATCGGGATCGGGCGGCTCCTTCTCCATAACATCCAGGCCCGCACCAGATATCCGGCCCTCCTTCAGCGCCCGGATCAACTCCTTCTCCTCAACGATCGGTCCCCGGGCAAGATTGATCACAAACGGCTTCTTCTGCATCTTTGCAAACTCCCGCCCCCCAACCAAATGCCTGGTCGATTCGTTGAGAGAGCAGTGTATCGAGATGAAATCCGACTCTCTCAGGACGGTGTCCAGATCAACAAACGCAATCGCACCTCCCGTATCCGAAACCCAGGGATCATATGCAATCGCCCGTACCCCAAATACCGACATCTTGCGTGCTACCTCGCGGCCGATTCTTCCACAGCCAATGAACCCCAGGGTCCTGTTCCTAATCCGGTGGATCGGCATCCCCTGACGAAAATCCCACTGGTTGGACTTCACCTTTTGATCGAAGAAGGTGATCTTTCTTGCCAGCGCCAGAAGCAAACTGACCGTATGGTCGGACACCTCATCAAAACAGTAGTCCGGTACATTCGTAACGATGATCCCCAAATCCGTGGCAGCCTTGAGATCGACCGTATCCACTCCGACGCCGTATTTCGCGATGACCTTGCATCTCGGCAGGCTCGAAAGGACCGCCCTGGTCAAGGGTGCATACTGGTTCAGAAGCCCATCGGCTTGCCCGCACACCCGAATAACGTCTGCCTCGCTCTTCAATTGAGCCAGGGTCATCCCGGCTCCGATCCGATCCATCTCTTCTTGCTCGAGCGCCACGAAGCCGTGGTCGCAGTCGGTGATGACCACCTCCCAGGGCTGGTGATCCCCTTGCGCCTTTCCATGATCAGACACGGCATTCCCTCCCATATGAAACTACCGATGAACGTTCAGGCCAATCTTACCGGGTCCTTTGCACGCACATCCGTAAGATGTGGAATAAATGCAATCTTTACACTCTCAGCTTTGGTCAGCCCTTGGCCGGCCCGATTATTTTACTGCTGCATTGGCGATGGCATCTCCCATCTCTGTTGTTTTCGCCGAGCCTCCCAAATCGCGCGTCTTGATCTTCCCGGCCTTTACGATATCTGTAATCGCTCCTGTGATCCTCTGGGCGGCCTTCGGCTCGCCGAGATAATCAAGCATGAGGGCTCCAGCCCAAATCGTGGCAATGGGGTTCACGATATTCTGCCCGGCGTATTTCGGGGCGGAGCCGTGAATGGGTTCGAACATGGAGGTTCCCTCCGGGTTGATGTTTGCGCCCGGCGCCATCCCCATCCCGCCCGATATAGCGGCTGCCAGGTCGGTCAAGATATCCCCGAAGAGGTTGGGGGCCACCACAATCTGGAAATGTTCGGGGTTCTTTATGAACCACATCGTCGCCGCATCGGCATACATGAACTCCAATTCGATCCCCGGATAATCCTTGGAGACCTCCGTCGCAATCTCCCGCCACATAAGGTACATTTCGGGAAGGACATTGGCCTTGTCCAGAACGGTGACCCTCTTCTTTCCGTTTTTTCGTGCGAGCTCGAAGCCGTATTTAAGGATCCGCTTTGAGCCCTGGCGAGTGATGGAGCCGATATGAAAACCGATCTCGTCGGCATTGGTCTGCACGTCGACGCTGAAGTCGGTCCGGTATGTTTTCCTGATCAGGGGGAGCTCAAAATGGCTCGATCCCTTCAATGCCCGGCCGCCGAGCCGAATGTAGAAATCTTCCACGTTTTCCCGGAGCACGATGAAGTCGATTTCCTTGGGGCCCTTATCACGCAGCGGGCCGGGAACGCCTTCCAGGAGTTTGACGATCCGGAAGTTCACATATTGATCGAACGCAAACCGAATGCCCACAATGATGGCGTCGATGACCCCGGGCTCCGCCCGCGGGTCGCCGATGGCCCCGACATAGAGCGCCCGATACTTTCCCATCTCCTCCAGGCTTTTTTCCGATAGGACCTCCCCTGTCTTGAGGTAATGATCGATACCGTGAGGGAAGTGGATCCATTCCACTTTGAAACCCTCCAGGGCCGCCACGGCGTCGATGACTTTCTTCCCCTCCCGGATCACTTCCGGGCCCACTCCATCTCCGGATATCACTGGTATCTTGTATTCTTTCATTTCTCCTCTTTCCCCCTATATGTCAAGTCTACGTGTGGACTTCTTCAGGATAGCGCATGTATCCCCCTCTCCGCCCAGAACCGTTCCCGCTCCTCCGTGGTCATGGAGCTGGCCAGACTGGCTTTGTCCGGCAGGGTCATGGGTTCAATCTCATATTGATGATCAGGGGCTGGCCACCCCATTTTCTTGCACGCCATCAGCGTTGCCGCCCGGCCGAACTTCTTGCCGACAAAGCCCGCGGAACGCAGCAGAGGCTCCACCGGGGTGGGGTAGACCTTGATGTATCCGGCCTCCACAGCCCCCGCCACCAAGCGCTTTCCGACCTCTGTACGGACCACCAGGCTCGATGCCCCGAGTTCTGCCTCGCTTCCGGAAGCCGCCGGCCCGAAAAAGTCGCCGACCGACAGATCCGCTAGTTCGGCCCCCCAGTCCCAGCATAACATGCAGCGCCCGGCGCAGAGACTCCCGGGAGTGATCCATACATATTTGTCGGCCCTGATGACCTCCCCATCGCTCTTCACAACCTCGCTGTAGGCACTTAATCCTTTACCTTTTCGATAGTTGAGGATTTTTATCTCATCCAAAGATTTCACACCGAAACGTTTCTTCAATACAGTCTCGTTGCTCGACATCGGCTGAGCGGTGCCGCAGAAGATGCCCAGGGTGAAAGCCAACTTCTTGCTGAGGGGATGTCGAGGAAAGCGGTATTGAAGCTTACGCAGGCCATGGACGTGGCAGGGAAGGCCGACACAGCCCAGGCGTCCAAACAGAGGCTTGATTTCGGAGTCGGACAGGACGGCATTGACGGGCACCACCACGTATTTCGACTGAGCGGCGCCGATGATGTCCTGGCGTGTGGTCGCGAGCACCGGCCGGGCTCTCCATGGCTGATCCTTGTCATAGGCCACCACGGCGGCGGCGGAGATGATCCCTTTTTCCAGTGCATAGATCAGCAGCGCAGTGGCAACGCCGCCGGAGGCGCCTCGGGCCCTGATCTCCGGGTCGACGGCGTGCGCCTGGTAACAGGCGCTGCTGACGCCCAGTGCCTCTGTCTTGAGGTCTCTTTCACGGCCGAACAGGAACTTGTCCAACTCTTCCAGGGGAATGTCCCGACCGGGGCAAACGATGTAGCAAAGGCTGCAGCCGGTGCATTTCCTGCCAATGGCGATTCGGGGCTCGGCCTTGGAGAGGTCGAGTCGAATGGCGCCCGCGGGGCAAACGGCAACGCAGAGCCCGCACATGGTGCAAAGCTGGGTACCGGCGGCAAGGCCCCGCCGGACAAGCTCCGTCCTGGTCAAACCTTTCCCCTGCCTCATGGTTGCTTCCATCTGATTGACAATATCATCCTATATACTCAGAGCCGATCCGTAAATGACGTCGTTCTTCTGTTTTTCTCCGGCAGAGAATGGAGAACACAAATCATATCATAGCGATGTAACGACCGGACGGCTTTTCCCATAACGTACCCGAGGCTTCCGAAAGAGGAGGTTGCATAGGGGAGCGGAGCGTCTCCCTTAATCCTCGCAGGCCCTGCACGTTACCGCGTGGGCCTGCGCAGCCCACAGCTGCGCTCCGGACGCCCCACGGCAAACCGCGGGATGTCCGGCCAGGGAGACTTCGCTAAATCTCGAGTCCCAGAAGAAAACCTTCATGGACAGCGTCGAGTGCCTTCCGCGGCTGCAGGCAGTCCCCGATCCTGTGGACCTTCTTGCTCTTCAACTGGGGAATGAACGGGTGCGGCCTATAGCCCAATGCAAGGACAAAATGATCGATTCCGGTGATGTCGAATCGCATCCCTCCCTGGCAGCAGATCACTTTGTCCCCTGCAAAGCATTCCACCCGGGTGTGGCAAAGGATCTCCACCTTGTGAGCGGCCAACCGTCTCATCATCAGCTTGCGAGTGCGCGATTCCATGTCCCGTGCAATTGACGGCAATTGTTCTATAATGGTTACTTCTTTCCCCTCGGCGGCGATCCATTCCGCTGTTTCGCATCCCACCAGTCCGCCGCCGATCACCGCAACCCTCGTGCCGAGAAGGGCCTTCTTCTGCAGAACATCTTCCGCATGGACAACGTTGGTCTGTGTATCCGGCAGGGGGAGGCAAATGGGTACCCCTCCGATGGCGACCACTACCTCGTCGAAGGCCGACAAGGCATCCAGATTTTCAACGCCGATCAAGACCCCGGTTTGGATGTTTACATTCGAGGCCCTGACGGACCGGATCAGGTATTCGATGAAGTCGTTGATCTCATTTTTCTTCGGCGGGAGCGAGGCAATGCGAAATCTCCCTCCCAACTCTTTCTCCCTCTCGTACAAGGTCACCTCATGGCCCCGCGCGGAGGCGACTCTTGCGAATTCCAGGCCCCCCGGCCCCCCCCCGATGACCGCGATCTTTTTAACGGTCGGCGCTTTTACAAACGAGGGATGATCAACCTCCCGTCCCGTCTTCGCGTTGACCAGGCAGGTAATAGCCATCTCATTGTAAACACGATCTATGCATCCTTGATTGCAGCCGATGCATGGCCGAATATTCCCACCCGAAACTGTTTTTTGAATGAGTTCGGGATCCGCAATGAGGGCGCGGCCCATGGCAATCAGGTCGGCGTTATTCCCCTGCAGGACGGTCTCGGCTTCCTCAAGGGTCTTGATCCTGCCGACACAAATCACGGGCAAGTTCACCGCCCGTTTGATTTCCCCAGTCATGCTCACGTTACAGCAGTGCTCGACGGCCATCGGCGGGACGACCCTCTCGGATGACTCCGGCACCCCTGCCGATACGTCAATGAGATCGGCCCCCCCTTTTTCAAGCAATTTCGCGAACAGCTTCGTATCCTCCAGGGAGCTTCCCCCTTCCAGGAAATCGTCCCCACTGACTCGGCAGAATATCGGATATTCATCGCCTACGCCTTCGCGAATTCGCGACAGAGTCTCCAGAGCAAAGCGGGCCCGGTTCTCAAGAGTGCCCCCATACAGATCGGTGCGGCTGTTGCTTAAGGGCGATAAGAATTGGTGGATCAGGTATCCATGAGCCGTATGCAATTCCACGGCATCGAACCCCGCCCGTTTTGCCCTGATGGCTGCTTTCTGAAAACATTCCTGGATATAATCAATCTGGCGTTGTTTCATCTCGTTGGGAAAATCCCCCCCCCTCTCCGGGATCGGAGAAGGCGCCCAAGGCCGGAGACCACTATTGATTGCACTCCTGGCTCTTCGGCCTGCATGGCTGATCTGAATGGCTATTTTCCCGCCCACTTCGTGAATGGCATCCGTGAGGCTTTTCAATCCAGGAATATGTGAGTCGTCGTATATCCCCAGCATAGGGGTATTTACATTCCCCGCAACCTCGACAGTCGAGAATTCGACGATATTGATTCCGACCCCTCCCGCTGCCCGTTCCCGATGATAGGCAATCAACCTTGGGGTGACTGCGCCAAAAATCGTTGCATACCCGGTGCCCATGGGTGGATAGACCAATCGATTTTTCAATGCAAGATTCTTGACTCGGAATGGAGAAAATAATTTTTCGAACTTTCCTTTCACCCTTCACCTCCAAAACACTCGCGATTTAACGCGTTTGTTACAAAAAATGAATATCAATTTTGACGAAAATACAGCAAAACACCTTTCCAATGAAAAGTAAAAATTTTCCCTCTGCCATCGCAAATCCCGGCGAAGGATACAGCACAACGCTGCAGATGGACTTTACAAAGCCGTCGACTTCGGCCCCGTTTTACTTCTTTACCTTGACGAGTAAAGAGGTCATCTCCCCGATATTTTTTACCCTCTCAAGATGCTCGATCTGCTCGACCAGAGCGGAGATGGTCTCGTCTTTCAAAATTCCCTTCCCGTATGATACAAATCGATCAACCACAAACTTATCATCGGGAACAAACAAGTCATCTTCATAGATCGTATAGCTTTCCCCATTCTTCGTCCGCACTGTCAGTTTAACGGACTCTTTCGGGGGGTAATTCTTGTCGCAATCGGGGTCGATTTCCACCTTCACTTTCTTGGCTACCTCGGCATAGCGGGGATCCATGCGGTTGTGGAGGGTGGCCGGGGTGATCTTCCCGTCGACCAAAGCGGCTGCCAAGACAAATTGATTGCTCATCTGGGCCTGGGTGAACTCTTCGAAGGGGCCGCTGAAATCGGTCCCAGGCCAAATCTTCCCCATGGTAAATATCCCGACGGTGATCTCCTCGATCTCCTCCGGCTTCAGTTTCAGCTCATTTCGAATTCGCAGGGCCGCTGTGGGAGTCGTTTGCACGAACCCGCATGTCGGATAGGCCTTGAAGTAAACCTCCATAATCTCCAGGGCATTCATGTCAATCGATCCGATCCCCTCCAACCCAGCACGGGTCCCGGAAAAGGCATTTCCAATGCCCGCTTTTCCCTCAAAGATCGCTTGCGGACCCGTGGCGCCGTGTCTTGCCAGATAAGCCGCCAAGATCCCGTTTCGTACGGCAAAGGCATTGTGCAGGGGAAAATCTCTCGTCCCTGCATTCGCAAATTCCATGACCCCCGCCGAGCAATTCCCCGCGATCCCGAAGGCGTTGCAGGTCTGGTCCTCACTCAGGCCCAGCATCCTCGCGGCAACAATACAGCTGCCAAACGTGCCAAACACCCCGCTGGGTCGAAACCCGCGCCGGTTAAATTCGTCGGTGACCATGAACCTCCCGACCCGCGTCATTGCTTCGTAGCCGGCGACAATGGCGGTTATGGCATCCTTCCCGCTTGCCCCGACCTTCTCTCCTAAGGTAAAAACGCTGGGAATAACGACGGAACCGGGGTGGCTCTGGCTGATGATATGGGTATCTTCCTGCAGAAGGCTATGGGCCAAAGCCGTATTGGCAAAAGCTGCGTCGGGAAGGCTAGTTTTCCCTCCGTCCATCCAGATCGAGGATTCCGAATTCCCGTTCATTCTTTTGGACACTTCAATGGCCGCCAGAGAGACCGGCATATCGCATCCCCCCAAAACGCTCGTCAGTGAGTCATATATACAGATCTTAGCCTTTTCCAAAGCGGCAGAAGGCAAATCTTTAAATTGAAGGTTCAGCAAATTCCTGCCGAGCATCCGGCTGATGGTTGTCCTCGACTCCATTTCAAACTCCTCCTGTTTCTCTAGCACCCCGAATATCGGCACATCCAGATTGATGTTCCTCTTCAAAATTCTTTTACGGCTTATTTTAAATTCAATAACTTTTTCGGGTTGGCTTGCGCCATTTCGGCAATTTCATCCGCCTTCACACCCGCCTCCAACAGAGAGGCGATCAGCAGGCGAAGCATTTCCGGACCCGAAGATGACCAGTCAAAGGCATAATCGGAAGTAAGAATGCAGCGGCTCGCTCCGATGGTGTGAATGATCTTTTTGAGCTCGTTGGGCGTAATCCTCAGATACATAGGCATCAAACCAAGGGCGCATATTTCCACATAGGCCCCCAGGCCGGCCATTTCGACAATCTGCTCAAAACTGGCGCCAATGGACTTGGAATCCGGATGGTTTAAGATCAATTTGTTGAAGCCGATCCGTTTCGCTTCCCTGGCCAGTGCCAAACTCTCCAAAATTGAGATATGCGACGTAAAAAGGGCGACATCATATTTTTGGATTAAGGACAATATATCCTTTATCTCCGGAAATAATTCTCCCCGCTCGTCGATGATCGCAATCCCGTCTTTTTCCGTGTATTTTTCCACCGACGGCAGGTACCTTCGGATCAGATGAATCACCCCGTTGCGCCGGATATCGTTTTGGGCGCTCCAGGAGGGCATCCAAACGACCTTCACCCCCTGCTGAACGGCCGATTCAAGGGCCCATTTCGTGATGCCCCCCACGGAGGAATTGAACGTAATGCTGCTGAATACTTCCAATTCGGGAACTGCCTGCCGCAAATAATAGGCCAAGCTCGTCGTCGGCCAAAAATGAGATTTCAGTACCACTCCCCTCATTCCGGTCTTCACCATGATCCTGGCGCTTTCTTCATCCGTATACCGCCGCGGCACATTCAGGCTGAATTCCGGATAGCCGTGAAAATGCATGTCGATCGCGCCTCTCAGCAAGTCGTCTGCTTTACCCATTTTTCTTACTCCTTTTATGATAGAATTTTACCATCCCGGCAAAGGGTAATTGAATATAAGGTGTGGAAGCATCAGCGGGATGGCGGGGAATATCGCCATGATCGCCATGTCGATCGTCATGATGATGATAAACGGTATGGCGGCCCGCACGGCTTCCTCATAGCGCACCCCCGCGATTTGCGTCGAGACGAAGAGATTCAAGGCCACGGGGGGGATGAGGCACCCCAAGCCCATGTTCGTGCAGAACAGGACCCCCCAATGAACGACGTCCACATGGGCCGTTGCCAATAGCGGCATGAAGGAAGGCAGGAAGCCGAAGATCATGGCGGGCGGCTCCAGGATCATACCGAGGATGATGAAGACCGCGCTGACCAGAAAGATCACCGCATATTTGTTTGTGCTGATCTGAGTAACGAAATCGACAACTTGAAAAGCAACAAGGTCCCGGGCCAGCACGAATCCGAGGAAAGACGAAGTGCAAGCCATGAACAGGGTCATCCCGCTGATGTATCCGGCCTCTACCACGGCGTTGTACAGCTGTTTCGGCTTGGCCGTCTTATAACAGAACGAGAGAAACAGCACGTAGCCAAGGAGCACACCCCCCACCTCGGCCGGTGTGAATATGCCGCCAAGGATCCCCCCAACCACCAGAACGAGCGCGAACATGCCGGGCAGGGCTTTCAATAAGCGAGGAAGGATCATTGCACGGGTCACAACCTCGCGGGGGTAATTATGGCGCCGGCCGTGGATCAGGGCCACCGCCATGAAGCTTCCCGCAAGCAGGAACGCCGGCATGATGGTTGCGGCGGCCAGGCGGCTGACCGACGTGTTGGTGGCCGCGGCGTACAAAAGGATGGTAATGGCCAGGGGGGCCATCATCCCCAGCGTCCCCGCACTCCCCTGGAGCGCCGCGCAGAAGTCGGCACGGTATCCCCGCTTTTTCATCTGGGGGATCATCAGCGAACCGATGGCCGCCGTGTCGGAGACGGCGGAGCCCGAAATGTCCCCGAAGATGAAGCTCGCCACCACGTTGGCCGCCCCGAGGCCCCCGCGGAGGCGCCCCACCAGCACCTGCGCCAAATCCACGATATACTGGGCAACACCCGCCTCGTGCATCAGTTTGCCCGACAGCATGAGCAGGGGAATGGCCATCAGCGCCATTATGCTGATTCCGTTGGAGATCTGTTCGGCGCCGACATTGAAGGGGACGCCACCAACGCTGCCTATATAGAAGGTAGCCATGAGTCCCAGCGACAGGGCCACCGGCACCCCGATCAGCATGGGTATGAACAGGGCGCCCAGCAGTACGACGCCCCGAAGCGGGCCGGTCAGATGTACGTACTGACCAAAGGGCAGCATCACCAGAAAAAGAAAGGTTCCCCCGATCAGCAGCTTGACCGCGGCCGCAATGGAGCTCCCTGACGTGAGATTTCGGCGCACCCAATGGAGGGTCATGATCAGGCACGACACCGGGATCGCCAGGAAGGGGACCGTCATCGGCCATCGGAGGGCATCGGAGTGCATGCCGGCGGCCATAGGGATATTCTGCACGCAGGATACCGTCAACGATGCCAGGTAACCCAGGGCCAGACCTTCCGCGACGACCGCTGCCCGGGATTCCCAGGCAGGTGGCAGTTTCCGCACCAGAAGGTCCATGTTCACATGCTTGTCGTGCCGATAGCCGGAGGCAATGGACAGGAATACTGCCCAAATGAAGATCATCAGCCCGACTTCATCGGACCACACCAGGGAATCGTTCAACGCGTAGCGGAAGAACACTCCCACCAATGTGACGAAGGCAAAAAGGACGGTGGCGGTCACAAAGCCAAGGGTGCAGACCCGGTCCACGGCATCACTAAGACCTGCGACGGCTCGACTCCAGGCGGATGACGAAACGGCAGTCGGGGTCAACCCGTCACTGGTTTCGATGGTTCCCATTATTTCTCCTCTCACGATCGAAGCAAAAGACCTTACCCTCAGGGAACGCTGCGCAAACGGTTACCGTTCGTTTGCAAAGGTTCCCACAAATGAATGAGTCCCCGGGGGCGTTGCAGACAATCGACCCCCGGGGACAATACCGTAACGCGGGAAAACTCTCCGCACTGGCCGTACGCTTCAGGAGAAAATCCTAAAAGCGCGGCTTATAAATTTCGTTGGCTACATTGAGATCGATTTTACCCTTAAACGCCTCGGCGATCTGCTTCCAGACATCTTCCCGAACGGCCATCCATTTCGCCATCTCCTCTTTATTGGGGTGGTAGATGTGAACGCCGTTTTTCTCAAATTCGGCGATCGCGCCATCGGCTTTGTCCCTTGCCCACTTCCCGGCCAGCGGTTTGACCATCGCGGCAGCATCGAGGACGGCCTTCTTCTGGGAGGCTGTCAGGGAATCGAACTTCTTCTGGTTGATGTAGATGGGAAGAATGTTAAAGCCAAAACCGAGGGCTGTATAGTACTTGGAGACTTCGTACAATTTGAGGGCGGCCATCGGAGTGATCGGGGTCGCAGCGTTACCGTCCACCACTCCCTGCTGAAGCGCTGAATAAACCTGAGCGTACGGGATCGGGGTGGGATTGGCGCCATAGGCTTTCAGCAAGGAAACTTCGGCTGGGGTGCTGGCGGTTCGAAGTTTCATCCCCTTGATGTCGTCGGGAACCCTCACTTCTTTGACTCGGTTGATGAGGTCTTTACCGCTGCATGCCGAATCATAGGTGTGGCTTGTGAGCAGGAGCACCTTAACCCCCAGGTCCTTCTCGAACTGGGCGATCGCTTTCTTGCCGGCCGGATGATTTTCCAGCGTTTCAATGGCCTCTTTGTCGTTCTTGTAGAGGAGCGGGAGGTCGAACGGGAGAAAGGCATCCGTGAAAGGAGCCAGGTTGGCAGTGGCGGTAAAGCCGCCATCCACGCTGCCGGACTTCACGGCCGTCGCAATTTGCTGTTCTATCCCCAGAGATTGGTAGAACGGCTGGGCATTCAACTCCCCTTTGCTCAGTTTGGTGATCTGTTCGCATAGCATTCCGATACTCATCGCCGGCGCCGTCGAGGCTTCTGGGTCGGAGGCGGCAAACCGAAGGACCAGCGGTCCGGCCGCCATGGCCGGGGTGACTGTGAAGACCACAAATGCGCATAACAAGACTATGCCTATCAGGTGCCGCCCACTAACAAACATCTTTGCCATTTTTCGTTCTCCTTTCTAGATTCCTGTTGTTACGGTTCCTAACATCATCAACGATTGACCGACAGAAAAAAATGTGATTTCCTGTTTTTCTTTCTGTCTATGAGCGCGGATTATGGGGGTATCTCATTTGCTTAAATACCCCTTCATCATGTCCTGGCAGGATCTTCCCTCTATAGGGCTCTATTTTTCGTAGAGATTTATTGAAATCAAACAAGTTTTGGTTAATACCCGACGGAAGGATAGTGCATAGCTCGTTCCCCAGCAAGTTGTCATATAGCGGCACAGCATCCCCCGCTATAACCCAGTCACCATCGGCTGTTCCAACGATGACTCCTTGTGAACCGGGAGTATGACCGGGAAGCTTGATTGTTTGAATACCCGGGAGGATCTCAACGTCTCCCTCAATCGGCATGATACGATCTATGACCTTCATCCAAGGAGGCTGAAGATGCGCTATTCCGATTTCATAGGCTCTTCTGTCATACGGCAGCGGATCAACGGCGTAATGCAATTCCGCTTTCTGAACGTAAAATCTGGCATTGGGGAAATTCTCCAGGTAGTAGCAATGGTCCCAATGCAGGTGCGTCAGAATGACGATCTCTATCTCTTCACAGGTCAACCCAATCGCGTGAAGCGCTTTATCGATTTGCTGAGAAGCGTTCTTGACCATCGGCCAGTGATACTTTGTAGCATCCTCGGCGCAGGATGGTCCTGAATCGACCAGGACGGTTTTTCCGTCACCGGTAATTGCCCAGCCAATGCAGATGACATGCATTTTCGAACCGTAGTTACTTCGAAGTGTTAATAACGATTTCTCGATTTCCAGTTTACCCAGATCCAGAGGATGGATGACCAGTTCGTGCTCCATATCAATCTTGCTCCTCTCAGTCAAAGTCGGATTCTATTTAAGTCCTACAGCATCCCTGATCGTAGCTGAAACATCATTGATGCTATTGCGCTTCGGCAAATCATAAATGGAAGCAACAACCGAAAGCGCATCCGCTTTTTTCATCGTATTTGCCGTCAGATGACAAAATTTATCTTTTGCGTGCTCTTTATCCAGGAAATATTTTCGCTTATCGACCAAATCCCCTTTTCCTTTCAGGATTTCGCCATTTTTTAATGTTATTACCATCTCCGCATCAAAGTAGCTCATACCATTCTGGGCCCGGGTGTTCACCTTGTTGGCCAACTCAATCACCTCCGGTTCGTTCATATCGGAAAGATACCTGTCGACAGTCAAGGTGCGATATTTTATGGCATTGGCAATCGAAAAAGGTTTGCTCAACAGGGCCTGATCAATGGTCTTGTAAGGACCTTTGTAGCTCCCGCCCGGATACCGTGCATTTTCCGGCTGTACCACAACATCAATTCTTTCAATATCCTCCGGGCCGATTTTATGCTTTCTGACCAATGCCAGCACGACTTCAACGCCCGCCTGGTTATATCCGCATGTTGGGTAGGGTTTATAGAAATTTTTCCGGATCTCAAAAGCAGTGCCGAGGGAATCTTTGAGCGCTCCCCGCCTGCTCCTGACCTCCTTGCTCATATCCGGTCCTCCAAAAACCGAATAAAAGCCGAAGCTTCCTTCCAGAGACTCTTCTGCCGCACTGAGACCATTCTTCGCCAGCCGGGCTGCCATCATTCCATTTTTTAGAGCGGCGCCGTTTTGAAACCGCCATTCCAGTGAACCCTTATGCGATGCCTGTAATAATCCGCAAGAGAAATTGCCCGCCAGAGCAATCGCACTACGAAATTCGTCCTTTGACAATTTGAGCAGTTTGCCCATTGCAGTTGCCGCGGCAAATGTTCCGAAGATCGGGCTGCCCCTGAAACCTCTGCTTACAATAGCATCTCCCGTATTCAGCGAAAGTTTCCCAGCAACTTCATACGCTGCAACGATTGCGGTTAAAAAATCTTTCCCACTTATTCCGCGTTCTTCTGCAACAGCATAGGCGGTTGGAATTATAATGGAACCCATGTGGCCCACTGTGGATTCCAGAGTGTCATCATGCAAAATAGAATGAACCATGAGGCAATTTGCCCAGGCTGTACTCTCTTCGTTTCCACGTTTCCCGTTAATCCATAACGTGGTTTCACCCGTCCCCTGTGTTTGTTCCCACACTTTGAACGCTATCTGGGAAGAAGGTAGCTTATTGCCCACAAATGCGCACCCGACAGCATCGGCCACGCTGATCGCTGCAATATCAACTACATCTTCAGGTAAATCGTCAAAAGATAAACTATATAAGTAATCTGCAAGGATTTCCTCAACCGTTGCGCTTTTCATCCAATTGCTCCTTAAATCTATTTAGAGGCCCATATCCTCGTTGGCGATAAGCACATGGATATCCGTAAATCTCGGTTTCCGTTCCATAATAACGGTGATACGGCAAGAACGATTCGGCGATTGGCAGTCATGACAGACCCCTGTTTTAGCACAGGGGTTATTATAGCCGCGCCACATACAATTGGTCGGCGCTGTGTAATTTTTAATCCGTTTAAGAGCTTCTTCAGTATTATCAACTATTTTATTTCTCCCAACTACAAAAATGACTTTCCCCGGACCGAAGATTGAGGAAGCCACGCGATTGCCCACAGCATCAATATTGACCAGACACCCTGCCGTGGTCACAGCATTGGCTGAGGTCAAAAACAGATCGCACGTCAGCTGGCGACGCATAACAGCGATTTTGGCTTCGACCGTTAACCCCGGTGACTCAAGCCACAGAACCTCTTTGTTCATTTTGTTCAGTTTATCGAGGATTTCCAAATCCATTAGAGAAACGGATCCGCCCAACCCAACCGTTTTTGCATTCTCCGCCTCTTTCATGATGTAGGCCAAAACGTCATTGACCGTTGGACAATAGACGGAGGTGAAATAGTGCTTGCCGAGATTTTCAACCGTTTTCAGACATTTCTGTTCGTAGTTCCATCTCAGATACTCTTGGGCTTTTGTCATCTTACAGCTCCTATTATACTATATGAATAGATATCCGCCACTGATCGTGATCGCCTGTCCGGTCATCATGTTCGATTCCTCCGATGCCAAATACAATACCAAGTTAGCAACATCCTCTGGCTGGAGAAACTTTTTCATGGGAACGGAATTCAGATACTCTTCCTTCAGTTTATCAACAGATATTCCTCTTATTTCAGCATGTTGAATGAGTGACGTTTCTGACAGCTCCGTCTCGACTCTCCATGGACATACGGCATTGACGTTAATGTTGTATTGGGCCATCTCCAGAGCAAGGCATTTGGTGAATCCATTCAACGCATGTTTGGATATATTATATGCGCATTGATTTTTTGTTCCCCATTTGCCTGCAGTCGACGAAATGTTGATGATCTTTCCCTTGTTTTTCTCGATCATCAAACCTATGAATTTTTGCGTAATAAAAACAGCACCGTACAAGTTCGTCTTTATGACTTTATCGAATTCGTCATAAGTATAATCCTGAAACTTTGATGGTTTATGCACACCAGCGCCATTCACAAGGATATCGAGACCACCGTATACGCTTGTAAAGTCATCGTACATCAATTGAATCTGAGACAGGTCGCAGACGTCGGCAGAAAATGTTTTTACTTTAACGTCATATTTTGATAGCTCTTTTTCTGCTGCTTTCAATTTATCCTTGCTTCTCGAACAGAGATACAAATCAGCGCCCTGTTCTGCAAACTTTTCGGCAATGACTTTCCCGATCCCAGTGCTCCCGCCTGTGATGAGCGCCACTTTTTGACCCAATTTCAACATGATGTCTTGCTCCTTTTCCTCATCGTGAACAGTCAGATCCGAATTTCAAAGCCCGAACCGTCCCATCCATGATTCCTGAAAAATCGTGGTCCTCTCCCACAAGAGCTTATCGTTCATTGTCCCGTTATAATTGTTGCTCATGTTGTTAACGATTTTTTAGCAACATAAACAGGCTACGTCAATTAAAAAGGACGCCAGCTTTTTGGGTCAACGGTTGTGTTAACAGTCTTTCGCTTTTTTAGCAGCGCCCTTTCGACTTGGTTTAGAGGGTCTCAGCTGACTCCGGTGCCTTATTGAAATCCTGTTTCTGCAATAGACCCATATTCAGATATCTTTTTAAGCCCCATTGGGTCCCGGCCACGTGGCGAGGACACCGCGCAGAGCATCAGCGCAGAGTGAACGGCGGATATCGCAAATGGTTTATGGGTCCAGCTCAATCTAATGCCATACAATCATTTATGAAATTCATATCTTTTAAAATGCGGCTTGGCAAATCGAAAGCAGATCCTCTTTTGTTGCCTTTCTGGGGTTAATCGTCAGATTGGCACTTTTTGCCGCTTCGGCAGCGATTTGCGGAAGCAGGCCCTTATCCAGGTTCATGTCCTTAAAAGTTGCAGGAAGCCCCACATCTGCTAAAAGATTCTGAACGGCATCAATGGAACTGAGCGCAGCTTCGCGACAGCTCATGTTTTCTGTCTTCATTCCAAGAGCTTGAGCGATCTTGGCAAATTTCTCTAGATCCCCAAGCATATTGAACTTCATCACATGCGGAAGAATCACGGCATTGGCCACCCCGTGCGCAACTTCATAATACCCGCAAAATGGTCCGGTAATGGCATGGAGAGCACCCAGCCGGGTATTTCGGAATGCTATTCCGGTCAGAACGCAGGCCATGCTCATTCTCTCCCTGGCTTGGATATTATTGCCGTTGGCCACCGCTCCGCGAAGATATTTCCCTATCATGCTAATCGCTTCCAGTGCCATCAGTTCGGTGGGTTCAGCAGTGATGGTATTGGTGTATGACTCAATAGCATGGGTCAGGGCATCCATGCCCGTGGCGGCCGTGACATGCGCCGGCATGCTCAAAGTCAATAGGGGGTCCACAATGGCTATTGCCGGAACGACCAAGGGACTGCGCACCCCGATCCGTGCATGCTTCGCGCGATCGGCAATAACGGCCACGTCTGTAACCTCGGCGCTCGTCCCCGATGTCGTCGGCAGTGCAATGACCGGGACCGGTGGGAGCTTGATCTTGTTGGCTCCCGCATAATCACTGCAAATACCGCCATTTGCAGCGACGGCTCCCATTGCTTTGGCCGTATCGAGGGCACTTCCGCCACCAATCCCAACGATCATGTCGAAACCGTTCGTCCGAACCATCTCGGCGCCCCTATCGACGGATTGAACAGAAGAACTCTGTTCAACGTCATCGAATAACGCTGTCTCAATTCCCTTTTCTTGGAGAGATTTTTGAATCGGCTCCAATAAACCCGCCTGCTTTACGCCTTGGTCGCTGACGATGAATGCCTTTTTTGCACCTCTTCCCGCGGCAATGGAGCCTATTTTCTTGCTCGTGCCGATCCCGTATACAATCTCCGTGGCCATGGTAAAGTTATATAAATCTTGCATTTTTAATCCTCCTCACCTGTTCTAGTCCATCGTTATCAGAATTTTCATCGCCTGCTGACCTGCCAACAATTCAAACCCCTCTCGACACTCATTAAGCGGCAGCATGTGGCTGATAATAGGCTCATATTCAAACATTCTTTTGCTAACCAAATCGACCGCTTCGCCGAATTCCTCAATATATAGGACCGCCCCATAAATTTCGATTTCATTCCTGGCCACATCCACGGGACGAATAGCAGCGGGCTTTGTGGATAGTCCCACAACGACGACTTTTCCGCCAGGCTGCACCATATAGACGGCCTGTTCGACGGTCTTTGACAAGCCGGCAGTCTCTATGACCACGGGCGCCCCAAATCCCTTCGTCAGTTTCTTTACTGCTTCTATGGGGTCTTCCTGCATCGCATTGATGACATGTTCAGCCCCCATTTGCCTGCAAACATCGAGCTTCTTGTCCACGACATCCGATACGATCACCTCAGCCCCTGAAGATTTTGCCAGTTGGGAAATCAACTGTCCCATGGTTCCTGCACCAATGACGACAACTTTCTTGCCAATCAGACTTCCGCATTTTTTAATAGCCCGCAAAGCAACGGCCGTCGGTTCCACCATCACCGCTTCCTTGTCGGGCACATGATCTGGAATAAACCAAAGTGCATATTCAGGGACTTTGACATACTCGGCAAAACAACCTGGGACATCAATCCCCAAATTAAAACGAGAACGGCAAAGATTGCGATGGCCGCTGATGCAGAACATACATTTATCGCAAGTAAAATAGGGATCGGCTACAACCCGATCCCCGACTTTGAATTTTTGTACATTCTTCCCCACCTTCTCAATGGTTCCCACGAATTCATGGCCTAAAATCATGGGATAGTGTTTTACAGGCCGATCGCCCAGATACCGATGCAAATCCGACCCGCATAACCCTGCGATTTTAACACGAACAAGCACTTCACCATCCGACGGAAGTGACGTATCCATATTTTCAATCCGCAAATCTCTTCCCGTATATAAAAGTGCTGCTTTCATTGAGCCACTGCCCTCCAACCCATTTTTTTGAAATCCATGCCGCACAAATCCGTAAGATCGCGTTCGTGCGGAATGCTTGGCACGAGTTTTTCTGTAAAGATGATACGCTCGTTTTCGCCCGCATTATGATCCGTTTCAAGAGAACATTCATCCTCCCGAAACGCTCAGAAGCCAATACTCAAAAAATCTTCTTGGTCCCTGTTTTTTTATGATAGTCTTTAAACCACTCGTACTCAGAAGCCATATCCTTTTCCAACTGTTCCCTCGTCTTGAACACATACCCACATTTGATCCGTTTTAAAACATTTTGAAATTCATCTCCGTCAGCAACCTTCTTGAAGACGTCGGCAATCTTGTTGGCAGCTGGAGCGGAAATCCCTTTGGGGCCTACCACAATGAGGGTGTCCGGTGGGACATCCGTGCATCCAAGTTCTGCTAATGTCGGAACATTGGGGTAGTCCGGATCTCGTTTGTCACTCTGATTCACAATCAGCAGCCGAAATTTTCCTTGCTGGATGTATGGGTGATGGGAGCCAGAGCCACAGAGGAAGTCGGTATGTTTGCCGAGCATGGCGGTATTCGATTCCGCACCCCCCGTATAGGGTATTTCTTTTAATTGTAATCCTTTGCATTGTGCCAAAAGTTGAATCGATATTCCCTGATGACTGTTGATCCCCGAAGACCCATACGTTAAACCCGGATGGGCCTTAGCATAAGCAATGAATTCCTCGGCTGTTTTTATCGGCGAGTCCGCGCTCACAACCAAGCCTGCCGAGTATGCTGAATATTGGCCGATAAACGTAAAATCTTTCATGGGATCGTAAGACACTTTGATGAGATCCGGCAACCTTTTGATCGCGCCGGAGCTGACCGCAGCCAACGAATATCCATCCGGTTTTTTGGTGGCAACCAATCCGGCGGCAACCGTCGATGATCCTCCCACTTTGGTCTCAACCACCACAGGAACGCCAAACAATTTTTCCGCTCCGCTGGCCAGAGCGCGTGCAACCGCATCTGTGGTGGCTCCTGCAGCGAAACCGCAGTAGAGTGTAATTGGTTTGTTAGGAAAATCCTGCTGGGCCTGCGCCGAAGTGGGAACAACCGTCAAAAGAGTCAGGCCGATTACCCCACAGACGATCAATTGGAACCATTTCGATGTCTTTTTCATTTCTTCGCCTCCTCGTTCTTTATGAGCCAATTCTTATGGACCAAAGTTGCATTACTCGCCTTCAATGACACCTCCCTTTCTGGTAGGGATCGTCATATGCGTTTCATGCTGACATCGCGAGTGTAAAAAGGTGCCCGTTGTTCATTCTTGCTAGGCCCACAAAAAACATTGAGAATATTTCCGTTATCTACTAATGCTCACCCCTTAAAACGCCCTCTTGGTTCCCGTCTTCTTGTGATATTCCTTATATAACTCAAATTCAGCCCGCATATCCTTTTCCAGCGTTTTCCTGTCCTTGAAGAGATAGGGGCTTCTGATCTGTTTCAACACCTGTTGAAATTCGGGTCCATCCGAAACCTTCTTGAATGCTTCTGAGAGCTTATCTCCAATAGCATCGGGCATCCCCTTGGGGCCTATGACAATTTGGGTGTTCGGTGGCACATCAGGGCATCCCAATTCTTTCAGTGTGGGAACATTGGGATAGTCAGGATCGCGTTTATACATCTGGTTGACGATAAGCATGCGGAACTTACCCTACTGAACATAAGGCAGATGTGAACCTGCCCCGCAGAGAAAATCGACATGCTTCCCCAGCATCGATGTAATGGCTTCAGATCCTCCCGTATACGGTATTGCTTTAAAACTCAATCCTTTGCACTGGGCAAGAATTTCGATGGACATCGCCTGATGGTTGTTAATCCCGTTGGAGGCATAGGTCAAACCCGGATGAGCCTTGGCATATGCGATAAATTCCTCGGCTGTTTTGATGGGCGAGTCAGCCATGACGACCAGTGCTCCCGAATATCCGGCATATTGGCCGATGTAACTGAAATCCTTCATCGGATCGAAAGCGACCTTGATGAGGTCCGGCAGTCTCATGATTGCATCGGAGCTGACGATCCCCAATGTATATCCGTCAGGTTTTTTGCTGGCCACCAAGCCGGCACAAAGCGTCGCCGAAGCGCCGGCTTTTTGCTCGACTACTACCGGAACGCCCAGAATCTTTTCGACTCCGCTGGCCAGAGATCGGCCGACGATGTCTGTGGTAGCGCCCGCAGCAAAACCGACATACAGCGTGATCGGCTTGTTGGGAAAATCCTGGGCCTGAGCCAGCGAGGAAAGTCCCGTCAAAAGAAGCAATGACATTGTCGCGATGAGAAGCAAAGTGCAGATTCGTTTCTTAAACCTCATCTTTCATCCTCCTTAGATTATAGATGTATTTCTTCCGGTCCTCGACAATCTCCGAAGATCGTCTTTTCATTTTACGGATCAATCACCGTCACTCTTCCAGCGCGACAATCTCTTCCCTCTTCTTACGGATCATCGGCAAAAAAGCCAAAGCAAGGAGAAGGGAAGCCAGGATCAAGCATGCCAGCGAGATCGGCCGAGTCAGGAAAATGTTGAAACTCCCGCTGGACATCAACAGGGACTGGCGCAGAGAACGCTCAAGGATAGGGCTGAGGACAAAGGCCAGAATCATGGGTGCCGGCTCATAACCGAATTTCCTCATAAAATATCCCACCACGCCAAACAGGAGCATGATTCCTACATCCGTCGTGCTGTTGTTCACCGTATAGGACCCGATCATACAGAAAAAAAGGATCATGGGGAACAAGAGATTGTACGGGACTTTGAGGACCTTCACCCAGAGCCCGATCAGGGGAAGGTTCAATACAAGAAGCATCACATTGCCGATGTACATGCTAGCGATGACACCCCAAAACAGGTCTGGATGCTCCTGCAGCAGCATGGGACCGGGGGTGATACCGTGGATCATGAGGGCCCCCAGCAGGACCGCTTGGACGGCACCGACCGGGATTCCCAGGGTCAATAGGGGGACGAAACCTGCACTTGCTGCCGCATTGTTGGCCGATTCCGGTCCTGCCACGCCCTGGATCGCCCCATGACCAAATCGTTCGGGATGCTTGGAACTCATCTTTTCTACTGCATAGGAGGCGAACGACGCGATAACTCCCCCGCCGCCAGGGAGCATACCCAGACCGAACCCTACGATCGTTCCCCGGATGATCGCCCATATGCTGTCCATCCAGTCTCGAAAACTCGGGAGAAGTCCCTTCAGTTTGGCGGATATGACGCCGCGCTGGATGTTGTCTGTTTCCAGATTCACGAGAATCTCTGTAATACCGAAAAGCCCCATGGCCATCGGAACAATCCCGACCCCGTCCAGCAATTCGGGAATACCAAAGGAGAAACGGTCGGTACCGGTCATGCTGTCCAGTCCAACCGTCCCCATGATCACCCCGACGGCGGCAACCAACAATGCCTTGGCCATTGATTTTTCGGTCAGGAAGGTGAGGACCACCAGACCCAGGATCATCAGGGAGAAGTATTCCGGAGCGCCGAATTTCAAAGCAACCGTAACCAGCGCAGGTGATATGGTCTGCAGGATGATCAGACCAACTGTTCCCGCGATGAATGAACCGAAGGCGGCAATTCCCAGCGCCGGACCCGCCCTTCCTTGAAGGGCCATCTTGTAGCCATCCAAACATGTGATGACGGAGGCCGCCTCACCGGGTATATTAACCAGGATTGAAGTAGTCGACCCGCCGTAGTACGCCCCGTAATAGATTCCCGAAAGCATGATGATGGCTGTTGTGGGAGACAGCCCGAACGTTACGGGTAGCAGGATCGACATGGTTGCGAGCGGACCAATCCCGGGAAGCACGCCGACAAGCGTGCCGAAAAAAACACCGATGAAGCAGAAAAGGAGGTTATGCCATGTACCTGCAATACTGAAACCGGTCAGAAGATTGCTGAAAATTTCCATAAGCCGTCACCTTCACGATTAGAATCCTAAAAATCCTTGGGGTAAAGATACTCTAAGAAACGTTTGAAACAGCAGATATGAGCAGGCAACGACCAGGAAGGTGACCCAAAGGCTTTTTAACCATGAGAATCTTTCGACGCCCCTGAACATGATGACTAAAAACACCGCGGCGCTTAAAATGAACCCCAGCCTTTCCAGGGCCAGATTATAAGCCAACACAAGCAAGGCCACCGCCAGAGGTTTGTGCCATTTCATACCTCTCCAGAGCGCTGGCAACTTTTCACTTGGCTCCTGACTGAAGAAGGACTGGATCAGAACGATCAGGGCCATGATCAAAACAAAGATCCCGGCAAGGAAACCCAAGAATCCGGAACCAGGTGCCTGCAAGGATCCCAGTCCCAACCGGTACGACCCGTACATGACGAGCAAACCAAAAAGGATCCAAAAGACACCGCCCACTCGTTCTGCATTCATCCTGAAAACTCCCGAAGGTTATTTTTTCTGAGTTGAAAATTCACATTCTCCCAGATGGTGACCAAGAGCTTTCCGACTTGTCTAATCTTGAATTTTATCACCCATTGTTGCATTGGGAGTGCCAACACTCATGACTTTCCGTCGCAAGGACGAACAAATAGATCATGATGCTGGCCTTCCCGATTCGATTTCCTGGATGGATTTCATCTCTGGTGTCGATAGAAGACTTCTTCCACAGATCATCATGTATCATGGTCGGGTCTTGCAAACCACGCTTTTCTATGGCCTGACAATTGTGGGGAATATATCCAGATGAAGCGCAAAACCTTGTCTCCATCGTTGACGATTCTGTGAAAACCGCCCGGAGGGTTGTAAACGCACATCCCCGGCTCCACGACAAACTGCTCAGTCTCGGTGATAAACGTCCCTCGCCCCGACAGGAAAAACATGACATCTTCTTCCTTCTCATGCTTGTGCTCCGGTACCATGCTCCCCGGATAGGTCTCGTTCACATCCACCGAAACGTTCTGTGCACCCGTCCTCTTTCAGAAGACTGAATCCAAGAAGTGCGAGGCGGATCTCACTGCCTTTTACATCTTTGATATGGACGATCTTCAGTTTCGACATCCTTTTTTTCTTTTTCCCGGGCCGTTCTCATCCGCTCGTCTATGCTTTCATGCTCCTTCCGCCTCCCCTTGGGAAAACAGACACACCAAATTCAAAGCATGAAACAACGGTTTTTAAATATGCCGGATCCGGTTTCACGACTCTGTCAAACACTTTTTCCGACATTCCCGCAACAAAAAGCCACGCCTGGGCGGGTGCGACCTTTTGTCGTAAGGGATCACTTTTTCAGGTGGTCAGGCAGAGGAGGACCATAGGCCCAAACAACCTTCAGGGGGGTATCACCGATGTTCTCCAGGGTGTGCCCGACACCGACGGGGTTCCAGAAAGCGGTACCGGGAACGATGTCGTAAACATCGCCGTTCTCCATGGTCAGACGGCCGTGTCCCTCGACGCAGTACAGAGCTTCCTCGGAGTGGTCATGCTTGTGGTTGGGGATTCCGCTGCCAGGCTGGGAGATGTTGATGCCCATGGAGATCTGCTTCGCGCCGACAGTGTGCTCGGAGATGAGGACCTTGGAAAGACGCACCCAAGGCTGTGTCTTAAGGGTACCCTCAACGTCTTTTTCGTAAATGACTGTGCCCATTGATATTCT
>JAPLJY010000215.1 GCA_026388345.1 Deltaproteobacteria bacterium | reverse complement strand
GAATTTCATGAATATATCCAGAAGAACTTCGATAACGTGGGTGATAAGTTCGCGGAGGTTGCCCTCCGGATTCATCATGGAGAGGAAGACAGGAGAAACATCAGGGGGACCACCACCGGGAGTGAAGAAGAAACCCTCCGGGAAGAGGGCGTGCAGTTCATCAAGATTCCCCTGCCGAAGTTTGACGGTTAGCAAGCGGCGGGCTCACAGCGATACGTTGGTATTTCCCTCGGCATCATGATCAAGACCTATCACAGCATCGACAAGACCATCGGCGATACGCCGCTTGTGGAGATCCGCGGGCTAAATCCCAGCAGCAAGGTGCGGATCTTTGCCAAGCTCGAATATTTCAATCCCGGCGGTTCCATCAAGGACCGTGTGGCCGCCCATATGATCGAGCAGGCCGAAAGGCGAGGGGAACTGACGAAGGACAAGGTGATCCTCGAAGCCACCAGCGGCAACACCGGCATCGGCCTGGCGCTGGTGGCGGCGTCCAAAGGCTATCGTCTCTGTCTTACGATGCCGGAGTCGGCGAGCGAGGAGCGAAAGCGTATCCTCAAGGCCCTGGGGGCGGAACTGGTTCTCACGCCGGCGAATCTGCGCACCGACGGCGCCATCGAGGTTGCCTACAACCTGATGCGTGAAAATCCCGATAAATATTTCGGCACCGACCAGTTCAACAGTGCCGACAATGTCGGGGCTCATTATCACGGGACGGGCGAAGAGATCTGGCGCCAGACGGAGGGGGCGGTCACGATGGTCGTTGCGACCCTGGGCACCAGCGGTACGGCCATGGGAGTTTCAAAGAGGCTCAAGGAGCACAACCCGTCCGTCCGTATCGTGGGGGTGGAACCCTACCTCCAGCACCGCATCCAGGGTTTGAAGAACATGAAGGAATCCTACCGGCCGGGGATTTATGACCGGAGCCGGCTGGACGAAAAGGTCAACATCCTGGACGAGGATGCCTTTGAGATGGCCCGCCGTCTGGCCCGAGAGGAAGGTTTGTTTGTGGGGATGAGTTCCGGCGCCGCCATGCATGTGGCCGCACAGAAGGCGCGGGAATTGGAGGAAGGCGTTATTGTGGTGATTTTTCCGGATGGTGGAGAGCGGTATCTCAGCACCGATCTCTTCACGGACCGGACGCAGTCGAACTTGAAGATCTACAACACGATGACGAGGGAGAAGACGGCTTTCAAATCGATCCGGCCGGATGAAGTCCTCATGCATTCCTGCGGACCGACCGTGCATGAGGTGCCGCATATCGGCAACTTCCGGCGTTTCGTCGTCTCCGACCTGATCCGCCGCTACTTCGAATACCAGGGGTGCCGAGTTCGGCATATCACGAATATCATTGATCTTGATGACCGCTCTATCCGGGGGGCCGAACAGGCCAATGTCGACCTCGCGACCTACTCGGAAAAGGACGACCGCGTTTCTCGATGGGCTCCGAAGACTGAACATCCGGCCGGATGATGAATATCCCCGGGCGAGCGGTCATTTTGAAGAGATGGTCAGGCTCGTGGAAAAGCTCGTGCAGAAGGGGTATGCGTATGAAAAGCTGAGGTCGGTCTATTTCGACATCTCGAAGCTTGCGGATTATGGGTGCCTGTCCAATGTTGGTCTCCAGAAGGTCGAACCGGGCCGGACCGTCGATGAGGATGACTATGAGAAGTACAGCCCGATGGATTTCACACTGCTGAAGCGGTCGAATCTGAGCGAGCTGAAAAGGGGGGTCTATTTCAAGACCCGCTGGGGCAATGTGCGGCCGAGCTGGCATCTGGAGTTAGCAGCCACGGCCATGAAATATCTTGGGGAGAACTTCTATATCCATGCAAGCGGTGCGGATGTGATTTTTCCCCATTGCGAGAATGTCCTGGCCATCGGCCGGGGGGCGACGGGAAATCGCCCGGCGAATTATTGGCTCCATACCGAGCTCGTCCTGGCGGAAGGAGCGAAGATGTCCCGGTCGCTCGGCAATGCC
>JAPLJY010000288.1 GCA_026388345.1 Deltaproteobacteria bacterium | reverse complement strand
TAGGCAGTGGCGGGCGCTGAACGCGACCATCGCCGTTAAGGTCCGCGCAAAAGTGCCGGATTTGACCGGGAGCGCAACCAGCAAGCCCCGCCTTGCAGGCCGACTTCCTTGTCGGGAAGCCCCGCCCCGTGGGCGGGAGCTTCACATCCGGCGGAGAGAAAAACATGAACATTGATCTGGGCCCTGTTTCCGTGGTGATCCTCGGCCTGCTTATCCTGTTTTTGGGCGGATCGATCTGGATCGGCATCGCGCTGTTTATTGTCGGCATGGGCGGCTTCTTCATTTTCACCGATGTCTCCTTCGGCTCGCTCCTGGCGAATGTTGCCTGGAACAACACAATCGGTTCGGCCATGATGTCCCTGCCGTTTTTCATCTGGATGGGGGAAATTCTCTTCCGGAGCAAGATCTCGGAGAACCTTTTCCGGGGTCTCTCCCCCTGGATGGATTCAATTCCGGGACGACTTGTCCACGTGAACATCCTGGCCTGCACATTTTTTGCCGCCG
The DNA here is from genome assembly GCA_026388345.1 of Deltaproteobacteria bacterium. Next base: position 14,440 of record JAPLJY010000288.1, on the reverse strand, counting down.
TCAGCGGCTCCTCTGCCGCCACTACGGCCACCGTCGGCAAGATCACCGTGCCGGAATTGAAGAAAAGGGGTTACGATCATGATCTTTCCATCGGATCCCTGGCCGGAGCGGGCACACTGGGGTTCATGATTCCACCCAGCATGCCGATGCTCGTCTACGGGATCATCGGCGACGTGAGCATCGGCAAGCTCTTCATTGCGGGCTTCATCCCAGGCTTCATGCTGGCCTTCATGTTCAGCGGCTACATCCTGGTGCGCTGCATGATCTCTCCGGAACTCGCCCCCAGAGGGGACGACCGCTTCACCTGGAAGGACCGGCTGATCGCCGTCCCCGCCATCCTGCCGGTCATCATCCTCATCCTCTTTGTGCTGGGCAGCATTTACATGGGATGGACGACGCCCACGGAGGCGGGGGCGCTGGGCGTCGTGGGCGCCTTTTTCTTTGCGCTGATCACGAGCAGCCTGACCTGGGACGTCTTCAAGGAGAGCCTTTCCGGGGCCGTCCGAACCAGTTGCATGATCATGCTGATCGTCATGGGCGCCGCATACCTGTCGAATGTGATCGGCTACCTTGGAATCACCCGGGCGCTGACGCACTATGTGACGATAATGGAACTTTCGCCCTACATGCTCATTGTCATCCTGACGGTTCTCTACCTGATTTTGGGCTGCCTCGTCGACGGATTCTCGATGATCGTCATGACGGCGCCGATCGTGCTGCCCCTGATCGAGGCGGCCAAATTCGATACGGTGTGGTTCGGAATTTACCTGGTTCTGATGATCGAACTCGCCCAGATCACGCCCCCGGTGGGCTTCAACCTGTTCGTGATCAGCGGACTCAACAACGACGACCTTGTAACCATTGCCAAAGCATCTTTGCCCTTCTTCTTCATCATGCTGCTGGCGACGGTTCTTATTACGGTCTTTCCGGATATCGCGCTGTACCTCCCGAATCGAATGATCGGGAAATGATGCCATAGCGATCTAAAACACCGTACGAGGAGACGAACCGATGAAGGGAATCGACATCAACTGCGACATGGGGGAGGGCTTCGGCGCCTACACGATCGGCATGGACGGCGAGGTGATCCGGTACATCAGTTCGGCCAACATCGCGTGCGGGTTCCACGCCGGTGATCCCCGCGTCATGAACCGGACCGTGAAGCTTGCCAAGGAAAACGGCGTGGGCGTCGGGGCCCATCCGGGATACCCTGACCTCGCGGGATTCGGCCGGCGGAACATGGACTGCACCCCGGATGAGGTGCGCGATGACGTGATCTACCAGATCGCGGCCCTGCGCGGCTTCTGCGCCCTCCACGGCGTGAAGCTGCAGCACGTGAAGCCCCATGGCAGCCTGTACAACATGTGCGTGGGAAACGAGTCCTTGTCCAGGGCCGTGGCCGAGGCCATTGCCGCCGTCGATCCGGGACTCCTCTGGGTGACGCTCGGCGGGGCTCAGGCCGGCCTTGCGCGGAAGATCGCCGGTGCGGCGGGGATCCGTGTCGTCTTCGAAGCCTTCCCCGACCGGGCCTATACCCCCGATGGAAAGCTGGCGCCGAGGAAACTTCCCGGGGCCGTGATCACCGACCCGAAGCGGGCCGCCGAGCAGGCCGTCCGGATGGCCAAAGAGGGCAGGGTGATCGCCACGGACGGTACGGGCATCGATTTGGAAGTCCAAACGCTATGCGTACACGGCGACAATCCGTCGGCAGTGGATCATGTGAGGACGATCCGGCAGGCGCTTGAGGCCGAGGGGCTGCGCATCGTCCCCCTGGGTGCATCGGACTGACATTCCCTCCATAACGGTATTTCCCAAGCCATGGCAGCGACTCTCTATGAACAGGCTCGAATCCGGTTGAGCGGCGACCGCGCGCTCCTGGTGGAATACGGAGATGGAATCGACCCCGTCGTCAACGATAAGGTGCGGGCCGTGACGGCGCTCCTGAAGAAAAACCTCCCGGCCGGCGTCGAGGCGGTTGTACCGGCCTACCGCTCCCTCTCCATTCTCTACGATCCGCTGGCGACGACGCCCGCAGGGCTGGCGGAGATCCTCCATGCGCTGGAAGCGGATTCCCGTGCGGTGGAGATTGCCGAGCCGAAAGTCGTTCCGATCCCGGTCTGCTACGGCGGCGAGTTCGGTCCCGACATCGGCGTCGTGGCGGAACACACAAGCCTGCAGGAGAACGAGATCGTCGCCATCCATGCCTCCGTCGACTATCCCATCTACATGATCGGCTTCATGCCGGGATTTTGCTACCTGGGCGGGCTGGATCGCCGGTTGCAGACGCCCCGCAGAAAAACGCCGCGGACGAACCTGCCGGCGGGCTCCGTGGGAGTCGCGGAATCCCAGACGGGCATGTATCCCGTCGACAGTCCCGGCGGCTGGCAGATCATCGGGCGGACGCCACTGCGACTCTTCGCCCCCGCGCGGGAAAATCCCTTTCTGTACGAGGAGGGAGACCGTATCCGTTTCGTACCCATCGCCGAGGCCGAATTTGGCCGATTGTACGAAAAGGAGTGGTCCTGATGGAGCTCTTCGCCGTCCGGAACCCCGGTCCCATGACCACCGTACAGGATCTCGGGCGTCTCGCCTTCCTGGACCGGGGCGTTCCCCTCTCCGGGGCCCTCGATCCCTTTGCCTGCCGGGTCGCGAATCTGCTTGTGGGAAATCCCGAAGAGGCGGCCGTCCTGGAGATCACCGTGATGGGCCCCACCCTCGAGGTTCTCGTACCGGCCGATATCGCACTGACCGGCGCCGACATGGGGATGACCATCAACCAAGCCCCCGTCCGGGGATGGCGGACGGTGAGAGTGAGCCCCGGCGACATCATCCGGATTCCCCGGGCGGCGCAGGGCTGCCGGGCCTACCTGGCCGTCACGGGCGGCATCGATGTTCCCCTGATGATGGGAAGCCGCTCCACCTTCGTGAGGGCGAAAATCGGCGGTGTTCAGGGACGTGGATTGATCAAAGGCGACATTCTTCACCGGGGCGCGGGCAGTCTCATGGATCGCCCCCGCGAGCTCCCCGGCGAATGGATTCCGCAATATGCGCGAGAGATCGCACTCCGGGCCGTCCCCGGTCCGCAGGACGACGCCTTCCGGGAAGGCATCGGCGCCTTTTTCGGCGCCTCCTATGAAGTGACCCAGCAGGCCGACCGAATGGGCTGCCGGCTCCGGGGGTCCGCTGTCCGTCGCGATGCGGGATCACCGGAGAGTATCGTGACGGAGCCCACGATGCCCGGAAACGTTCAGGTCCCCGCCGACGGGCAGCCCATCATCCTCCTCGTCGAGCAGACCTCGGGGGGGTACGCAAAAATCGCGACCGTGATTACATCGGATCTCCCCAAGGTGGCCCAGGCCATGCCCGGGAATACCGTTCGGTTCGAGCGGGTGACGCTGGAGACTGCCCACCGCCTGTATCGGGAGCAGCAAGAAAAACTGCAACAAATCCGTAATCGTCTCAAAAGGGTGCGTTCTGCCGATTGAGACAGGATTTCGTACAACTTCTTTGTTCTTGACACCCCCGCAAAGGGATGTTAGATCTTTCATATACGACTGGAAAACGAAACGAAACGAAACAACACTCTTCTATGAGGTCACTTCATGAAGCCCCCACACATTCTCACATCGTTTTACCGAATCATGGATTATATCCGCAGAGCCCTCATTATCGGGATCTTTTCCTTCATTTTGATCACGGGGACCGTAGAGATATTCCTGCGTTACACCCCGGGATTGCATGGCTTGTCCTGGGGCGACGAGATCATGCGGTATCTCGATATCTGGCTCGTATTTTTGGGCGCGAGTCTTGCGGCGAAAGCAAACGGGCACATGGTCATGGAGTTTTTCGTCAAGAGTGTTTTCCCGGCCCGCATGCTGCCCGGTGTGCGGCGGGTTTCCCTGGGAATCATCTGCCTCACATTATTGATTCTCGCCGTGATCAGCTTTCAGAAGGTCCTATCCACCTGGAATGTCATGATCCAGGCCTTCGACATTCCGATCGCGCTCTTCTATCTGGCCCTCCCGCTGGGGTGCCTCCTGATGTTTCTGGAGTACCTGCTCATGATGATTTACGGTGATCATCCTTACAGCGACAGGAAGGAGGTGTCCATATGATCGACGTCGTGTGGATTTTCGCGCTTCTCATCGTTCTGGTTTTCCTCGGACTTCCGATTTTCATATCCTTCATCATCACCTCCCTGGCGGCGGTGCTGGTTCTGGGCATCCCCCTGTCGGTGATTCCCGTCAAGACCTTCGGGGGGATCGACTCCTTCAGCCTCATGGCGATCCCCTTCTTCATCCTGGCCGGGAACATCATGATGGAAGCGGAGATTACGGACAAAATTATCAATTTCGCCAATGCCCTGGTCGGACGCCTCAAAGGCGGCCTCGGCCATGTGAGCATCGTCTCCTCGATGATCTTCGCGGGCATCCAGGGCTCCGGCGTTGCGGACGCCTCGGCCATCGGCTCGATCATGATCCCTTCCATGATCAAACAGGGGTACGGCAAGGATTACGCCGCGGCGATCATCGGCTCCGCCGCGACGATCGGCCCCATCATCCCGCCCAGCATCGCGATGATCATGTACGCGTATTACACGGAGCTTTCGGTGGGGAAGCTGTTCCTCGGCGGATTTGTGCCGGGGGTCCTGATCGGCGTCGGGCTCATGATCGTCAATGCCATTCTGTTCCGCAGAAGAAAATACGATTTCCAACTCCCCCGCAAAACGTTCAAAGAGTTCCTGGTCACCACGTATCATTCCATGGGGGCCCTGATTATGCCGATGATCATCGTCTTCGGGATCGTGGGCGGTATCTTCACCCCGACCGAATCGGGGATCGCCGCCGCCGTATACGGCCTTTTGTATGGGCTCCTGATCTCGAGAAAACTCACGCTGAAAAAACTGGGCAGGGCCATCGTCAATGCGGCAAACACGACGGCCTCAGTCATGATCATCCTCGCGGTGGCGGGGGTCTTTTCCAACATCCTGACCCGCCTTCGTTTCCAGGATTTTGTGATCAACAACATCGCCCTCGGGATTCCCGATCCGTATCTCGCCACCCTGGCCATCATGCTCATGATCCTTGTGCTCGGATGCTTCATCGATCCGTCGGTGCTGATCGTCATGTTCGGGTCCACGGTCCACGCCGCCGGCGCCACCCTCGGCTTCGATCCCATCCACTACGGCGTGCTGATGGTGATCACCATGCTCATCGGGGCGATCACGCCTCCCGTGGGGTCGATGCTCTTCATTGCCTGCTCGATCGCAGGGATTCCGCTGGAGGCGTCACTGAAGCCGCTGTTGCCCTGCATCCTGATCCTGGTCATCGTGTGTCTCTCCATCCTGTTCGTTCCCGGACTGGTAACGCTGATGGCGTCAATCGTGTGACCCCTTCTATGGGGGTTGAACCCATATCGAAAGGCCAACCAATAAAGGAGGAATGAAAATGAAAACAAAGACCGGAATCCTGATTCTCTCTGTTCTGCTGGCAATCTGCCTTACGGCACCCGCATTCGCGGCGGACGGAAAAACCTACACCATGCGGACGACCACGCCCCTTGCCAAGAGCGGCTCCGTCGGCAAGGGCCTCGACAAACTCTGCGAACTGGTGGCGGCGAAATCGAACGGCCGCATCAAGACCACGGCCAACTACTCAGGTGAACTCGGAACCCAGCGGGAGCAGGTGGAGATGGTCCATGACGGAGCCCTGGAGGTCGTGACCACGCTCGCCTCCGGATCGGCCCGGTACGTTCCCCATCTCGCCCTGTTCGAATTCCCGTACATCTACAAGGACGAGGCCCATCTGGTCCGTGTCCTGAACGCGCTGGAGCCGGAAGTCTCCCGATTGCTTGCCTCCAGCAACATGGTGGCCATCGGCGGACAGAACATGGGGCTCCGCCATATGCTCAACAAAAAGCGTCCGATCCAGACGGTGGCCGATATGAAAGGGCTCAAGATGCGCGGTCCGAATCCGGTCTACGTGGGCATGTTCAACGCGCTCGGCGCCAGCGGCACCACCACGGACTGGAGCGAGATATACGGCGCCATCCAGGCCGGGGTCATCGATGGCATGGAGGCGTCTCCCGACATGCTCTATTCGATGAAGTTCCACGAAGTGGCCCCGTATCTGAGCAAGACGAACCATATTGCCGCCTGTGTGTATTACATGATCCGCAAGGACTGGCTCGAGTCGCTTCCCGCGGATCTCAAAAAAATCGTGCTGGATTCGGCCCGGCAGGCGGCCGCATATCAGAACGAGCTGGATAACAATGTACAGAGCGACTCCCTCAAGAAGATGGTCGCCGCGGGCCTCAAGGTGAACGAGGTGGCGGACGTAACGGAGTTCATGAAAAACCTCGAAACGTTCAAGCAGGGCTATGTAAAAGACAAGGGGCCCGCTTGGCAGGCCCTTTACGACAAGATCACAGCGGTGAAGTGAAGGAGGGAGATATGATACGAATAGCGATCATCGGCTCCGGCGCCATCGCCGAAGTCCATATCCAGGCCTTCAAGGCCTTTCAGGACCGTTGCGAGGTGCGGGCGCTCGCGGATCTGTATCCGGAAAAGGCGGAAAAACTCGCCAGGAATCATGGGATTTCCGCGTTCGTATGTAAAGATTTCCGGGAAGTCGTCTCCCGCGACGATATCGATCTGGTATCCGTCTGTCTGCCTCCTTCGGTTCATGCGGAAGCCGCCATCGCCGCCCTCGAAGCGGGAAAGCATGTGATTGTGGAAAAACCCATGGCTTCTTCGCTGGAGGAGTGTGACGCGATGATCCAGGCGGCTGAGAAAAACGGCCGCATTCTTGCTTCCATCGCCCAGAACCGGTACAAAATTCCAATGATGAAGGTCAAGAAAATTCTTGAATCGGGAACCGCGGGGAGGGTCCTTCACGCAACGGCCAACTCCTCGTGGTGGCGGGGGCAAAGCTACTACGATCTCTGGTGGAGAGGCACCTGGAACGCGGAAGCGGGAGGGTGCACCATGAACCATGCGGTGCATCATATCGATCTGCTTCGCTGGGCGCTGGGCATGCCGGAAGAGGTCACCGCCGTTTTCACGAACGCCAATCACGAAAACTCGGAAACTGAGGATCTTTCGATCGCCATCCTGCATTATCCCAACGGGGCGCTGGCGCAGATCACGGCCTCGATCGTTGACCATGGAGAAGATCAGGAACTCGTATTCCAGGCGGAACGCGCCCGGATCTCCGTCCCCTGGCGGGTCAAGGCCTCCCTCCCCCTGGAAAACGGATTTCCCAAAGAAGATCCCGACACCGAACGCGAGTTGCAGGGGCTCTACGATTCCCTTCCCTCCATCCCTTATGAAGGACATCCGGGACAGATCGACAATATCCTTCAGGCGATCGAAGGGAAGGCCCCCCTCCTCGTGGATGGGAAGGAGGGCAGGGAGACCCTCGAACTCATCATGGGGATCTACAAAGCCGCCGCCACAAGGACTCCCGTCAAATTCCCGCTGCAGAAATACGATCCCATGTATCGGAAAGAGACCATGCTTGGCATGATGCCCCGGTTTCACAAGAAAACTAGGAACATCGAAAATTTTACCACTTCAACAATCACCCTTGGCCGCGATATGGGGAGATAGGGAGAACGGAATGCAGAAATCCGACGGAATGAATTACGCCCCCAAGGGGAAATCCGCCCCGGTGTGCGGGAAGGGGGATTTTCGGGTGGGCGTGATCGGGCTGGATCACGGCCATATTTTCGGGATGTGCAACGGGCTTGTCGAGGCGGGAGCCGAGCTTGCGGGGGTGTACGATCCGGATCCGGCAAAGGTGGTGAATTTCCGGAAATCATTTCCCGATGTAAGTGCCGTCTCTGCGGAAGAGGCGATCCTGGAAGATCCCTCCATTCACCTCGTTGCCGGTGCGGCCGTTCCTTCCGACCGCTGCGGCCTCGGCCTCCGGGCGATGGACCACGGGAAGGACTATTTTTCCGACAAGCCTCCCTTCACCACGCTCAGCCAGATCGCGTCGGCCCGGAAAAAGGTCACGGAGACGAACAGAAAATACGCCGTCTATTACAGCGAACGGCTTCATGTCGAGGCCGCTGTCTTCACGGAGACCCTGATTGCAGACGGGGCGATCGGCCGGGTTGTCCAGGTAATCGGAATGGGCCCGCACCGAATCAGCCTCCCCCAGCGGCCGGAATGGTTCTTCCGAAAGGAAAAGTACGGCGGCATCCTGGTGGATATCGGCTGCCATCAGATCGAGCAGTTTCTCTTCTTTTCAGGGGCGAAGGATGCCCGAGTGCTTTCCAGCAAGGTGGCGAACTATAAATTCAAGCAATATCCCGAATTAGAGGATTTCGGCGACGCGACCCTCGTGGCGGACAACGGCGCGACGAACTATTTCCGGGTCGACTGGCTTACGCCCGACGGTCTGGGAGTCTGGGGCGACGGGAGGACATTCGTGCTGGGCACCGACGGATATATCGAAATGAGAAAGTACATTGACGTCGCCCGCAGCAAGGACGGAGACCAGGTGTTTCTCGTCGATCACAAGGGCGAACGGCAGTTCTCCGTGACCGGCCAGGTCGGTTTCCCGTTCTTCGGCGCCCTCATCCTGGACTGCCTGAACCGCACAACGAAGGCCTATTCCCAGGAGATGTTTTTCAAGGCCGCGGAACTGGCCGTCATCGCGGAGCAGACCGCGACACGGATCGAGTGAACTCCATGGGACGTATCGTCCGGCATGAGGAAATCATCCGTCTGGTTTCCAAACTGAGAGAGGTTTCGGTCCAGACCCTTACCGAACGATTCGGAGTATCCGAGGCCACCATCCGCAAGGACCTGACTCTGTTGGAGGAGATGGGATACCTTGTCCGAACCCACGGCGGCGCCATTCTCGCGGAGGACCGCAAACGTGAAGAATCTCTCGCATCGCGGCAGGATAAAGCCTTGAAGGAGAAGCTGGCCATCGTCTCCCGGGCGCGGGAATTCATCCACGAAGGGGATACCATTTACGTGGATTCAGGGAGCACCTGTGCGCTCCTGGCGCGGGAAGTGCGGGACATGACGATCCGTGTGATCTGCCACTCCCTCGGGGTATATCAGGAACTGAAGTCGTCGCCGGGGGCATCCCTTTTTTCCCTCGGCGGCAGTTACCGGAAGGACGCTGAATCCTTCATCGGACCCATCGCCGTGGAGAACCTCAAGCATTTCCAGATCGAGACATGCTTCATGGGTACGGCGAACTTCAATGAAAAGGGAATATTCTCTTCACAGAACATCATCGAGGCCCAGTTGAAGACGGAAGTCCTCAAAACAAGCCAGAGACGGATCATCCTGGCGGATCATACGAAATACAATTCCTTCGGTTTTTGCGTCTTTGCCCGGCCGGGCGAATTCGATGTCCTCATCACCGACGACGGATTCCGGGACGCCGCGAGGTTTCTGGAACTTGGCATAGAGGTGCTGCGCGCGGATCGAAAAGAGACATAAAAACCTTTTTCAACCGCGGACAATGTAAAAAACGGACCGGTTCCCGAAAATCCGGGGACCGGTCTGCAAGGTTTTGTCTGATCTTCACTACAGAAGCGTGTCCACCGGCGCGAGTTTCATGCCGAAGGCATCGGCCACCCCTTTGAAGGTGATCTGACCCCGGATCACATTGGCCCCTTTTTTGATCTCCGGATTTTCCTGCATCGCCTTTTTCCAACCCTTGTTCGCGATCTCAACGGCATAGGAAAGCGTGGCATTGGTCAAGGCCAGCGTGGAGGTCTTGGCGACGGCGCCCGGCATGTTGCCCACGCAGTAGTGGATGATGCCGTCGATCGTGTAGACCGGATCCTTGTGGGTCGTGGCCTTGGAGGTTTCGAAACAACCCCCCTGATCGATGGCCACGTCCACCAGGACGGACCCTTTTTTCATGATCTTGAGCATATCGCGCGTGACGAGCTTGGGGGCCTTCGCCCCGGGGATGAGGACGGAGCCGACGACGAGGTCCGCCTCCTGGATCAGTTTGCGGATCGTCGCCGGGGTGGACATCAAGGTGAAGCAATTGGCCGGCATCACGTCATTGAGATAACGGAGTCTCGGCAGCCATGAATCGACCACATACACCTTGGCGCCGAGCCCGCAGGCCATCTTTGCAGCCTGGGTGCCGACCGTTCCCGCGCCGATGACCAGCACCGTCGCCGGATCCACACCCGGAACGCCGCCGAGGAGGACGCCTTCTCCGCCGTATTCCATCTCCAGATACTTGGCGCCTTCATGGATCGCCATCCGGCCTGCGACCTCGCTCATCGGGATGAGCAGGGGCAGCGATCCGTCCGACTTCTGGATCGTCTCGTAGGCGATGTCGATGGATTTGGTCTTGATCATCGCCCTGGTCAGCACCTCGTCCGCGGCGAGGTGGAAATAGGTGAAGACGATCTGGTCCTTGCGGATCAGCTTGTACTCCGGGGGCATCGGCTCCTTGACGTGCATGGCCATGTTGGAGCGGTCATAGACCTCCTTCGCGGTTTTGACGATCTCGGCGCCGGCCGCCTCATAGGCCCTGTCCGAAAAGCAGCTTCCCGTGCCCGCATTCGTCTCGACGAGAACGGTGTGACCATTTCCTTTCATGACTTCGACGCCGGCCGGCGTCATGGATACGCGGTTTTCCTCGATCTTGATCTCCTTGAGAATCCCGACAATCATTTCGCTCTCCTCCCTGATCGTTGATGTGGTTTATGCCACTTTTATTAAAGTGATGGTCATGCCGGTCCCGCCGCCTCAGTCCTTCCAGAACATGGAGTCTTCGACGGCCTTCACCAGCCTTTCCATGTCGGCTGGATATACGTCGCCGATATTTCCGATCCGGAAGGCACTGGCCTTGGACACCTTACCCGGGTAGATCACGAATCCCTTGGTCTTCAGCAGGTCATAGAAGGTTTTGAAATCGTACTTCCCGTTCTCCGGGCTGTAGAAGCCGGTGATGAAGTGGCCCTGCCAGCCGTCCGGCAACAGCGTCCGGAATCCGAGTTTTCGCATGCCGTCCACCAGGGTCCGGTGGTTGGCCCGGTAGCGCTCCGTCCTTCTTGCGATGCCGCCCTCCTCTTCCAGTTCCTTGAGGGCCTGGTGAAAGGCACGGACAACGTGTGTCGGGGAGGTGTAACGCCACTTTCCCTTGTCGTTTTCCATGGTGTTCCACTGATCGTAGAGATCGAGCGAGAGGGAGCGGGCCCGCCCCTTGCACTTCACCAGTTCTTCTTTCTTTGCGATGATGAAACCAAACCCGGGGACCCCCTGGATGCATTTGTTCGCGCTGCTGACAATGAAATCGATGTCGAGTGCCTCGATGTCGATGGGGATGCCGCCGAAGCTGCTCATCGCGTCCACGATGAAGATCTTTCCGTATTTCTTCACGATCTTCCCGATTTCGTCGATGGGATTCAGCATGCCGGTGGTCGTCTCGGAGTGAACGACGGCGACATGGGTAATCGCCCGGTCCGCCTTCAGGGTCGCCTCCAACCTTTCCAGGTCGGGCGGATCCATCTCCCCGCTGTCGTTAAAGATGCAATTGATCTTCAAGGTCTTCGCGATCTGCACGATTCGGTCCCCGTAAGCGCCGTTGGGGAGAACCAGCAGCTTGCCGTTTTCGGGAACGGCCGTGCCGATGATGGATTCTACTGCAAAGGTGCCGCTTCCCTGCATGAGGACACAGGTATACTTGTCCGTCTTGTCCGTCCCCAGCCTGACCAGTTTTTCCCGGACCTCCTGTACCAGGCCCTTGTAATCATCGTCCCATGTGCACCAGTCCCGGAGCATCGCGGCCTTCACGGTTTTCGTCGTGGAGAGGGGTCCCGGCGTCAGCAGCAGATACGGATTTTCCGGCAGATTTTTGATGTCCATATGAACCTCCTTCTGGAATCGGTTGATTCTTTACAAAGTTTCAATAAAATCCGTTTGGTCATGATTGCGTGTATAGATGTATACCTTTCGTTATATTAGTCAAACTAATAATAATTATATAATTGATAACAATCATTCATTCATCGGGAAGGATGGGGCTGCATTTCATCAGACGGCGGAAGGTCTCCGGAGGCGTGACAGAGACGGCCGATGTGAAGAAGGCGGAAAAGATCAGAGGATTTCGGCGAACAAGTCATAATCGTCGGCGGCGATGATCCGGCAGGCGATGATCGTTCCCGCCTTCGGATCCCCTCCCCGGAGATGGGTCGCCCCGTCGATCTCGGGGGCCTGGCGCCGGCACCTCCCGATGCGGCTGTAACCGGAGAGTTCGCCTTTCCCTTCGACGAGGACCTCCTGCCGCGTGCCGATCAGGTTGCTGTTGATCTTCCGGGAGATCAGCGCCTGCTCCTCCATTACGAGGTTCCGGCGCCGCTCCTTCTCCCGTTCCGAGATTCTCGACGGAAGGGCCGCGGCCTCCGTCCCCTCCTCCCAGGAGTAGGGAAACACCCCAAGGTGGTCGAAACGGATCTCCCGGACAAAGGAGAGGAGGTTCTCGAATCTCCGCGGGGTCTCCCCGGGAAAGCCGACAATGAGCGAGGTCCGGAGGGCTACGCCGGGGATGATCTCCCTGGCCTCCGCGATCGCTTTGCGGATCAGCACGCTGTCTCCCCGCCGGTGCATGGCAGCGAGGATCGCATCATCGCTGTGCTGGATGGGGATGTCCAGGTAATGACATATCTTCTTTTCATCCGCGATCGTCTGGAGAAGCTCTTTCGTCAGACGAGAGGGGTGGGTATAGAGGAGACGGATCCAGGAAAGGCCGTCGACGCCGGAGAGCTCCCGGAGCAGCAGGCTCAACGTCGGTTTTTCCTTTCGGTCGAGACCGTAGGCTGTCGTATCCTGAGCGGTGACGATCAGTTCGCGGACCCCCCGTACGGCAAGCCCCTCCGCCTCTTTCACGATATCATCGATTTTCCGGCTCCGGGCCTCGCCGCGGATGGAGGGGATCACACAGTAGGAGCAATGGTTGGAACAGCCGTCGGCGATCTTGATGTAGGCGCTGTTTGCCGAGGTGGAAATCAGACGTTTGTGGCCGGCGTTCATGAGGAAGGTCGGCCGACCGATGGCGCTGCGCCGCTGACCGCCGGCTTTCGGAACGGCAGACAGTCTGTCCAGGTGTCTGCCGATGTGGGGAACCTCTGCCGTACCGAGGAAGAGATCGACCTCCGGCAGCGCCTCTACCAGTTCCTTCCCGTAACGCTGGGGGAGACAACCGGTGACGACCAGATGCGTACAGGGGCTGTCACCCCTCTGCTTCCAGGCGGCCATGCGGAGGATCTCCGCGATCGCCTCCTCCCGGGCGGGAAGGATGAAGGCGCAGGTGTTGATCAGCAGGATGTCGGCCTCCTCCGGACGGTCCGTCAGGAGATAGCCTGTTTCGGTGAGGACGCCTGCCATGACCTCGGAATCGACCAGATTCTTGGGACAGCCGAGGCTGACGATGTGGACTTTTCCTCCATGCATTTTTTAGGATATTCTTTCTGCGGAGAAGCCCGGGCGTTTGCCCGGGCCGGTCTTTAACCGTCAATGCGGGATTTTCCGCGCGAGGACCTTCCGCGGTTTGGCGCCGTCCGTGGGTCCGACGACGCCCTCCGCCTCCATCCGTTCGACGATTCGAGCCGCCCGGTTGTACCCGATCTTCATGTACCGCTGCACGAGGGAGATCGACGCCTGTCCCAGATCCGTCACGAGCGCGACGGCCTCGTCGTACTTCTCGTCGAAGTCCGCGTCCTGTTTCTCCCCCTCGGCCGCCTCGGGCTCATATTCCGTAATCGACTCGTCGTAGGCGGGCTTTCCCTGTTTTTTCACGAAATCGACGATCCGTTCGATCTCCCGGTCCGAGACATAGGCGCCGTGGATCCTTGTCAGCCGGGAGCTTCCGGGGGGGATGAAGAGCATATCCCCGGCCCCGAGGAGCTTTTCTGCGCCCATTTGATCGAGGATGGTCCGCGAGTCCACCTTGGAGGAGACCTTGAACGAGATCCGGGTGGGGAAGTTGGCCTTGATGATCCCTGTGATGACGTCCACGGATGGGCGCTGGGTCGCCAGGATCAGGTGGATCCCCGCGGCTCGGGCCATCTGGGCGAGGCGGGTCAGCGATTCCTCCACATTCCGCTGGGCGACCATCATCAGATCCGCGAGTTCGTCGATGATGATGACGATGTAGGGGAGTCGATCGGGAAGCGGTTCGTTCTTCCGGAATGTCCCTTCCGCCGCTTTTCTCACCGGGCTGCCTCCCGGAACGGCTTCTTCCCTTTCCGCCGTTTCTTCCCTTTCGGTCTCTCCGGTTTCGGGGGGCGGCGGGAAGTGTGGTTCGGACGCCTTTCCGGCGCGCAACTGGTTGTACGCCTCGATGCTCTTCACCCCCACGTCACTGATGATCCGGTAGCGGCGCTCCATCTCCTCGACAGCCCAGCGGAGGACAAGGGAGGCCTTCTTCGGATCGACGACAACCGCATG
>JAPLJY010000149.1 GCA_026388345.1 Deltaproteobacteria bacterium | reverse complement strand
CAAACCAGCGAAAAATCACCCCTGGAACAAGAGCTGGAAAGACTGGATGCCCTCCCGACAACGGAGGATATCTGCCTATTGACCAAATAGGACATTTCTACTTTGCTAGGAATAGGACATTTCTACTTTGGCTTGACAGCATGCCAAATATCCATTGACAAGCAAAAACAGCCCCCCTATACTTCCATCCACCGAAAGCAATACCTTATCAAAAAAGTACCTACAGATATGAATATTGTCTGCCTGGTGGCCGTGGGATACCCTGATGAGTCCCCAAAAAAGGATCGGAAGTCTGTAGAAGAGGTTTTAGAATTTATCCGCTGATAAGGAGGAGACGACAATGAAGACCATTCGGATCATATCGCTACTCATTGTAATGCTTTTCGTTCTATCGATAGCTGCCATTACCCATGGCCAGGAGAAATATCCATCCAAACCTATCCAGCTCATCGTTCCCATGGCCGCAGGCGGGGGGACGGATAGGGTCGCCAGAGCACTCGCTGAAACCCTAAAAAAATACCTTCCTCAACCCGTCCTGGTTGAAAACTTCCCTGGTGCCGGAAGTGTCGTGGGTATGAGCAAATTGCATGCGTCCAAACCCGATGGGTATACCCTCGGAGTAGTGGGCGGATATCTGATTACCACGGCCCTTGAGGGAATGGCCAAGTTTCCCGCAACCGATTTTACATTCATCGCCAA
Source organism: Deltaproteobacteria bacterium (assembly GCA_026388345.1). Next base: position 12,346 of record JAPLJY010000149.1, on the reverse strand, counting down.
AACCAGTGCGGACACCTTTACCTTCTCCGTCCCGTTGGAGTCAAAATATAGAACTCTGAGGGAAATGATTGAAGCTTCTAAGGCAGAACCGGACAAGATCACCCTTGCAAATGCGGGGACAGGAGCATTGACCCATCTGGCCAGCGTAGCCCTCAATCAGAATACCCGAGCAAAGTTCCGAATTGTTCCTTTCGTCGGAGGGGCCAAAGAGATCACCGCTCTGCTGGGCGGGCACATTGATGCCGGTGTCTTCTCGATGTCCGAGGTACTCGGGCAAAGCCAGCCTGGAGGAAAAATCAGAAACCTCGCGGTATTTAGTGACCGGAGAACACCCAAGCTGCCGGACACCCCCTCCCTGTTAGAGTTGGACATCAAAGGGATCCCGGAAGGTCCATGGCAAGGAATTGCAGCCCCGAAAGGTTTGCCGGACGATATAAGAAATACCCTTATCGAGGCAATAACAAAAACCACCAAGGATCCATACTGGAAAGACTTTATTGAAAAATTTGGGTATGCAGACCGGTTCCTTCCCGGCAAAGAATTCGAAGCCTTCTTCAAGGAGGACGTTCGGATGCTTGAGGGACTTATGAAATCGATAGGAACGATCAAATAGGATATTTGCAGAGATGATATTGGTTATCTCTGAAAGACGACTAATGAATACAAACGCGTGAAATGATATAACCTATAGGGCAGCCCCTTTTAGGATGGCCCTACAGAAAACATGATGCGTTCGTATTCGTATTAGGAAGGCCAGCCTTGTTTGATAAGGCGTTGGCGGACATCTGTGGAGTGCAACATTGATCAAAGCGGAAAAGGTCACCAGCCTGTTGCTCATTCTGTTTGCTGTCTTTATCGGGTTCGAATCGAGAAAATATCCTTTAGGTACCATTGACAATCCCGGCCCTGGTTTTCTTCCCCTCCTCTTGGGCGTCGCAATGGCGGTGATGGCCATCGCCCTTACAGTGAGAGTTTGGAAGAATGGAGCTACCAAGGTCCATCGCCCTTTCTGGCCTGAAAAGGGAGGTTTTTCCAAGGTTTCCTTAACTTTCGTCGCAATTCTTCTTTTCACAGCCCTCCTTGAAATCACAGGCTATATGATAAACATCTTTTTCCTCTTCCTCATCTTACTCAGACCGATTGGACGGCAGAAATGGATCTTGAGTATATCCATCTCCATGGGTGCTACTCTGGTCTCCTTCCTTCTCTTTGACAAATGGCTCATGATCCCCCTTCCCAGAGGGATATGGTTTGGGAATTAAGAATATCTAATGGATACCTATTCGAGCATCATTGCAGGATTCTCTGAGTCTCTTCAACTCTCACGTTTATTCTATTGCCTGCTGGGTTCGTTCTTGGGCACGATTGTAGGCGTCATTCCCGGTCTGGGGCCGTCTGCGACCATTGCCCTTCTCCTGCCCATCACCTTCCACATGGATACCGTGTCTGCTATTATCATGCTTGCCGGGATTTACTATGGAGCACAGTACGGAGGCTCCACCACCTCCATCATGGTCAATGTCCCGGGAGAGTCATCTTCCGTCGTAACATGCCTGGACGGTTACGCCATGGCCAGACAGGGGCGGGCCGGACCGGCCCTGGGGATGGCAGCATTCAGTTCGTTTATTGCCGGAACCTTTGGCGTCGTTGTCTTGATGATCGTTGCCATTCCGCTGGGCGAGTTTGCTCTGAAATTTGGCCCTCCAGAATATTTTACGCTAATGCTCCTGGGACTAACACTGGTCTGCTATCTCGGTGAAAAATCTTTTTTAAAGTCCATGCTGATGGTTTGTATGGGATTATTCTTGGGAACGGTTGGACTCGACGCCCTTTCAGGGGCGGAGCGATTTACCTATGGCGCACTCGTTCTCCAGGACGGTGTAGGACTGGTGCCCGTCTTCATGGGGATGTTCGGAATAGCCGAAGTCTTGTCCATGATCGAGAAGCCCCTGGAGCAGCAGGTGATCGCAAAACCCAAAGGACTATTCCCCACGAAAAAAGATTGGAAGGACTCTGGAGGGGCCATTGCCCGTGGATCCGTGATTGGTTTCTTCCTTGGAGTACTCCCGGGGGGTGGTTGTACGCTTGCATCGATTGCGGCTTATGTAACGGAAAAAAAGTTTTCCAAACACCCGGAGAAATTTGGGAAGGGAGCCATCGAGGGCGTGGCTGCTCCCGAGGCAGCCAATAACTCGGCCGCCTCGGGTTCCTTCATCCCCTTATTAACCCTCGGTATCCCGGCCAATGTGGTGACAGCCATGCTCCTGGCCGCCCTCATGCTCCACGGTGTTGTCCCGGGTCCGATGATGATCAACGAGCACCCCGATCTCTTCTGGGGAGTGGTCACGAGTATGTATGTTGGAAATCTAATGCTTCTGTTGCTCAATTTACCCTTGATCGGTCTCTTTACAACATTCTTAAGAACACCCTACCCCATTTTAGCGCCGATCATATTGGTCACCTGTCTCATAGGCGCTTACAGTACCAATTTCAGCACCGGGGATGTCTTTATTATGACGGCAGCAGGAGGGCTGGGTTACCTCTTTCGGAGGATGGAATTCGATGTGGCTCCCCTTGTCTTGGCACTGGTTCTGGGACCTCAAATAGAAGTGGCGTTGCGACAATCCTTGAACATCAATCGGGGAAACATCCTTGTCTTTTTTCAACGCCCCATTTCACTGGTCTTCATGGGGGTGATCATCCTTTCGATCCTCAGCCCCTTCATTAAGACGATCTACAGAAAGATTTCCAACAGGAGAAAGTCGAAGTGAAGGTCACCTTTCTGGGTATCTCCGGCGGCGTGCAGTCGCCTGATTCTGGCAACGTTTCATTCTTCGTGACAGAGGGTAAGACCTCGGTTCTCGCGGAGGTTTCCGGCAATTCTGCCGGAGAGGTGACCGCGTGCGGCGTCGATCCGGCGGAACTGGACGCCGTACTCCTGAGCCATGCCCATGTGGACCACATATACGCACTGCCCTCCCTCCTGCACAATATGTGGCTCCTCAAACGGTCCAGACCTCTGCCGATTTTCGCCAACGTACCGACGCTCGAAACCGCCCGGACGCTGTGCGCCGTCTTCGGACTCGAGAAGAAGCCTGGTATGTTTCGTGTCAAGTGGACCGTTTTCCCGAAACAGGCGATGAAGTTGGGACCATTTATCCTGGAGACCTTTCCGACCGTGCATGGAGTGTCGACCTTAGGCTTCGTCCTTTCCGCGGACCGCAAGAAGCTGGCATATTTCGCCGATACGGCTCCGCTTACCGATCGTCCGCCGTCAGCCATCGGAGCAAATGCGGTGATCCACGAGGCAGGTGGCGTCGAAGCCGGGGAATCTACGCTGAACGTCCAGGGTCATTGTTCGGGCAGACAGGCAGCCCTCGCGGCAGGAAAAATTTCCCTGACGGACCAAGACCCGCCTACGCTCTTTCTGTGCCACCTACCTCCCGACCCGGAGAAAAGGGCGGCCATTCTCGCCGAGGCCCGGTTCCTTCACCCCGGTCGGACCATGATCCCCAATTTGTTTTCCCCATATACAATATAGGGAGCACCACACATGGGCAACCCAATCGCCCTGTCGCTTGCGGGGCTGAAAACGAAAGAGGAAATACTCGAATACATCGCCGGCTTCGAAGCCGAGACAGGCAGGAAGGCGCTCTTTGAGCTGTCTTACACGATGGGACAGGATTTCTTGGATTCCGTGAAGCCGGAACTGCGCAAAAGGACGGTCTCCGTGCATGCGGCCTGCCCATCCACGGAATTCTTCCCCAACCTCGCCAGCGATGACGCCGGTGTAATCGAACGGAGCAATCGCGACCTGGACACAACGCTCGAAACCGCGGCAGAATTCGGCGCCTCCATCGTCGTGGTCCATCCCGGCTATGCCACAAACCGTGCGATACCCGCCGACGAGGCGCTACGACAGAGGCTTCTCACTTCGGTCGAATTTGAACCATACATCCGTGTTCAAAAAGGCTCGATCTGCGGCCCCGACTATGCCGACACACCGCAGTACCGCGTTTTCATGGAACGGGCTCTCGCCAACCTCGCACAGTTTGGCGTCCGATGCGCCAAACGCGGCATCGGACTGGCGGTCGAAAACCTCAATCCGCGCGCAGGTTATCTCATCCAGACTCCCCGCGACATGATCGAAACGGTTCGAGTCCTTCCGTCGGCAGGGCTCTGCCTGGACATCGGGCATCTGTGGATCTCGGATACAGTGTACGGATTCGACTTCCTGGAGGGCATCAAGCGGATCCTGGCGACCGGCAGGGTGCTCACCACTCATCTGCACAGCAACCATTCGGCGAATTCGGGCGCCGGCCGGGCGCGCTACACCGACGACCATGAGTCGCTGGACGTTGGCAATGTGCCGGTGCGCGAGGCTCTCCGCCTTTTATCCGGATCCGGCGCCAACCTGGTGATCGAGGCAAAAAAAGAAGCACTTAAGAATGGGATATACCTGCACACGCTCCTGGCAGAAGAACTTTAACAGGCTGTTTCCTACCTATACTCTTCCCGAAGTTAGCAGCCCCCTACCGTCGATCACTCCCACCATGACGGTAAGCGGCATAATGATATGGGAAAAAGGTTGATAATTACACGCGGGTCAAGAAATTTTTGCAATTGATCCCATACCCCCTGTATAATGCTGGTCATCGGGGGCCTCAGGGAGAGGTTCTGCCGGTGGTTAGCGGTTTTCGACCAATGAAAATTCATTAGGAGGTGGATGAACAATGGCAAAGGCATTCAAGGGATCGCAGACGGAGAAGAATCTGCTGGCATCCTTCGCCGGGGAGTCCCAGGCGAGGAACCGTTACACCTATTTCGCCAGCGCGGCCCGGAAGGAAGGGTACGAGCAGATCGGGAACATTTTCGCCGAGACGGCGGAGAACGAGAAGGAACACGCCAAGGTGTTTTTCAAGCATCTCCAGGGGGGCGAGGTGGAGATCACGGCCGGCTATCCCGCAGGCGTGATCGGGACGACGAAGGCGAACCTCGAGGCCGCCGCGGCGGGCGAAAAGATGGAGTGGACGACCCTCTATGCGAATTTCGCCAAGACCGCCAAGGCGGAAGGGTTCGCCGAGGTGGCCCGCTCCTTTGAGCAGATCGCCAAGGTGGAGAAGTTCCATGAGGAGCGCTACCGGAAGCTGATCGAGAACGTGACCGCTAAGAAGGTCTTCAAGAAGGACAAACCGGTGAAGTGGCACTGCATCAACTGCGGATACATCTTCGAGGGGACGAAACCCCCGAAAGAATGCCCGGCCTGCAAGCATCCGCAGTCCTACTACGAGGTCCTGGCCGAGAACTTCTAACGAAACATCCGCGCCAAAACAAAAGAACAGGATCGGGCCGCGTCCATGATGGATGCCGCCCGACCCTCATTCATGCTGAATAACCATTGAGGAGGAGGAATACAATGAAGTTTCGTAAGGCGGGGATATGCGTTCTCGGATTGATGGTCATTGGGTTGATCCTCTGGCCGCCGCCCGGTCTGACGGCCAATTTCCCAAGCGGCCCCATCACGCTGGTTATACCGTGGCCGCCGGGGGGCGCAACCGACGTGACCATGCGGCCTCTCGCGGAAGGGGTTAAGAAAGTCCTGGGACAGCCGATCATCGTCGAGAACAGGCTCGGGGGCGGAAGCGCCGTCGGTGTCGGAAGCATTGTGGGCAAAAGGGCTGACGGGTATCTGCTCACCCAGGCGGTTGCCAGCCTGCATCGCAATTCCTACATCAACAAGCTGCCCTTCGATACGGTCAAGGATCTGACGCCGATTATCATGGTCGCAGGGAATCTTTACGGGATCGTGGTCCGCCCGGATTCCCCGTTCAAGACCCTCAAGGATCTCGTCGAATTTGCCCGGGCGAACCCCGGGAAGCTCACCTATATGGCCTCAGGGGTCGGAACGGGGGGGCATATCGCCATGGAGGAGTTCGCCTATAACGCCGGCGGCCTTCAATTCACCCATATCCCCTCAAAAGGGGATCCGGAATCCTCCTCGGCCCTGATGGGGGGACACGTGGATTTCATTTCAACCACCGCCGGCTGGATCCCATTGGTGGAGGCCGGGCAACTCAGGCTCCTGGCCACGTACGGTGAAAAACGCACCAAGAAGTTTCCGAATGTGCCGACCGTCAGGGAGTCGGGTTATAAAACCGTTCACAGCACCCCCATGGTCATATTGGGACCCAAGGGCATGCCGCAGGACATCGTCAAGATCCTCCACGACGCCTTCCATCAGGCGCAATCGGATCCCGGGTTCGTCGCGGTGATGGATAAATTCGACATGCCGGTCATGTACATGAATACCGCCGATGTGACGAAGTATTGGGCGGATTCCTATATCGAAGCCGGCGAACATGTCCGGAAATTCATCCTGAAGAAATAGCCTCCCTTCGCTTCCAACCCAGCTTTCCTTTGGGTGGGGAGTTGTCTGCGATGCCGTAGCGCAGCAAAAAACGCAGGGGGCGACCGGATTCTCCGATCGCCCCCTGCGTTTTTCTCTTTGGCCTGCCGGGCCGTGTCCGTGATGGATACCGCCCGACCTCATATCCTCTCCCATGTCTCCACCTCCCCCTCGCAGATCGTGAAGAGCGGATGAGGGTCCGGTTCATCGATCCTCGTCAGAACACGGCAGGCGGCGCAATCGCGGACCGCGAGCTTCCCGAGCAGATGATCCCGCTCGTAGAGGAGTTGCCCCCGCGTAACGGGGATCGCCGGGACGTCGCGGCAGGGACCGATCTTCGCCGGATTGAAGTGGTAGCCGCGCCAAAGGGCCTCGCCCAGGATCCCCGTCAGATACGCCCCGATCGCCGCCGGCGGTTCCGGGTAGTTCCGGAAGCGGATCAGTTGCGGGTGGTTCCGGTACCCGCGGGTCTTCCCCCGGAGGACGGCCTGCGCCAGCAGAGCCTCCCGCCAGAGGGCGAGAAGCCCCACCCGGTCCAGGTATTTCGGATGCAATGTCCAGAGACGCATCAGCCGACCCTCCACGCCTTCAGGATATCTTTCCACTCACCAGGCTCCATCTTTCCTCCTGCGGAAGGAAAAGAGGGCCTCTTGTTCCATCTCCACTGTGGTTTGCATTTGACAGTCAGCCTATCTTATGCAAAAGTCTTGCGCAACCGGTAAATGGGGACCGGTATGGATGGAAAGCCGCCGGCAGGCGGTCTGCATGATGCCCGGCTTCAGGGGGAGAGATGATCCAGATACGTCCGGAACAACCTGGGGGTGCCGCTTCGGTTTTTCCCCCGCTTCCCGCAACGGCCTCGCCTGCCAGTGGGAGGGTGTTCCCGACGGGGCGTTTATGGCATTGATTCTCGATGAGGCCGTCATGGCCGGTGTTTCCGGGGTGGCCCGGTACAGGGTCGAGTTCGGCGTGGCGCTGTAAGGCCGAACCCGCGGGCCGAAGAAGACGCGGCCCCTTTTTCGCTATCATCGTTTTTCCGCCGGTGGCGGATGATTGAAAAACCACTGAAAAGAGAAGGGAGAAGTTCCATGCAGGTAAAAGATTCCATTGCGGTCATCACGGGGGGCGCCTCCGGTCTGGGCGAGGCTTGTGTCCGGAGCCTGTCCGCCCTGGGAGGCAAAGTGGCGATCCTCGATGTCGTTGCGGAGCGGGGCGAAAGGCTGGCCGCCGAACTGGGGTCAAACGTGATCTTCGTCCACGGCGACGTGACGAGCGACGAGAGCAGCAGCGCGGCGGTGGCGAAGGCCGCGGCCGCCTTCGGGAAGATCAACGTCGCGATCAACTGCGCAGGCGTGGCCGATCCGGGAAAGGTCCTCTCCAAAAAGGGACCGATGTCGCTTGCCTTTTTCAATCGGGTGATTCAGATCAACCTGGTCGGCACCTTGAACATCATCCGTCTTGCCGTCGAACAGATGGTCAAGAACGAGCCCAACGAAGAAGGGGAGAAGGGGGTCATCATCAACACCGCCTCTGTTGCCGCCTTCGACGGCCAGATCGGCCAGGCGGCCTACAGCGCCTCCAAGGCGGGGGTTGCGGGGATGACGCTGCCGATTGCGCGGGAGTGCGCCGATTACGGGATCCGTGTGATGACCATCGCCCCGGGTCTGTTCGACACCCCCATGATGGCGGGCCTCCCGGAAAGCGTCCGCGTGATGCTGGCGCAGACGGTTCCCTTTCCGAAACGGCTCGGCAGGCCGCAGGAATATGCCGCGCTCGCCCGGCACATCATCGAGAATCCGATGCTGAACGGCGAGTGCATCCGCCTTGACGGATCGATCCGGATGACCGCCCGGTAGCGGAGAAAAGACCGAAAGGGGGAGAAGCAGAAAAAAGGTTTGCTCGTGTGTTGGACTGACTATCATTGACCGGATTATTTCAAGGAACATGTCCGCACGCAGCCGGACAAGGTCTGCCTCGTCGATCCGCTGAACAAGGAGGCCCTTGTCGGCCTGAAACCGGAACGGCTCACCTACCGGGAGCTGGACCGGGCCGTCGATGCCGCGGCCGAGGCGTTCATCGTCAAGGGCATCCATAAAAACAACATCATCATGGTCCAGCTTCCCAACACCTGGGAGCTGGCCATGCTCTACCTTGCGATCACCCGGGCGGGCGCGCTGATCTCCCCGATGCCGATGCAGTGGCGCTTTTCGGAGCTCGATTTCATCGCGGGCATGACCGATGCGGCGGCCATTATCACCGTCGAGGAGTTCGGCGGCTTTGGCCACGGGGAGATGGCCCGGAAGATTCAGACGAAACACCCCTCCGTCAAACAGATCCTCACCCTTCCGGAGATCCGCGAAATGACCAAGGGCGCAGTCACCGGAAAACTGCATGCGATCAGCATCGATCCCAACGATGTCTTTACCCTCTGCTGGTCCTCCGGGACGGAGGCGGAGCCCAAGGGATGTCCGCTCAGCCACAACAACTGGCTGTTCCAGTCCTCCCTCTGTTTCGAGTCCGCACCGATCCTTCCGGGCGACAACCTCATCACCGCCGGGCCGCTCGTCAACATGGCCTCCATCGGGACCGTCTTCGTGGAATGGCTCAAGGGGGGCGGCAAGCTCGTCCTCCACCACCCGTTCGACGGCCCGACCTTCATCCTCCAGATGATCATGGAGGAGATCCACTACACCCTCCTCGTCCCCGCCGTCGTCAACGCCCTGCTGAAGCATCCCAAGGTGGACCAGTTCGACCTCTCCAAGGTCCGGGCGATCACGATCGGCGCGGCGCCGCCGTCGCTGTGGTCCGTCCAGGAGCTCAAGCGCCGCTGGGGGATCGAGTTCGGCAACATCTGGGGCCAGAACGAGGGGACCGGGAACATCGCCGGGCCGTTCCACATCCCCGACATGGAGATGCGGATCGACCACTTCCCGCAGTTGGGAAAGAGGGGATCGCACTGGAAGCCGGAGGGGTACCTCCGCTTCATCGACATGAAGATCGTCGATCCGGTGACGAAGGCGGAGGTGACGGAGGAGGGGAAGGTGGGCGAGCTCTTCTACCGGGGGCCGAACGTGATTCCGGGTTATTTCAAACGTCCGGACCTGACGGCGAAGGCCTTCGATCAGGACGGCTTCTTCAACACGGGAGACCTCTTCCAGGTGAAGGACAACGACTGCGTCGGCTTCTTCGATCGGTCGAAGGACATCATCATCCGCGGCGGCTTCAACGTGAGCGCCCAGGAGGTGGAGAACATGGTCCTGGGCCATCCCAAGGTCCTGGACGCGGCGGCGGTCGCGATGCCCGACGAGATCCTGGGCGAGCGGACCTGCATCTATGTGGTCCCGCGGCCGGGCGAGAAGGTTGAGCTCCCGGAGATCATTGCCTTCATGAAAGAAAAAGGGATCGCCGTCTACAAGATCCCGGAGCGTCTGGAGGTCGTGGCTGCCATCCCCCGAAATCCTGTGGGCAAGATATTGAAAAAGGCCCTGCGCGAGGACATCCGGAAGAAGATGGCTGCGGCCTGAGTCCGGCAGATGTAATCTGCACGATCTTCCCGGAAGTCGTCGTCTGGCTGCCCCATGCGATGCCGGGGAAATACCGGATAGGATGGTTCATTTCGAATTGCAACATAAAACAAGGAGGGAAGAGAATATGATTCCGAAGATACAAAACGTTCTGTACGCAACCGACCTGAGCAAGAATTCAGCCTATGCCTTTCGCTACGCAGTCAACTCGGCGCGGAAACACGACGCAAAAATCCACATTCTCCACGTCATCGAAGCCCTTTCGCGGCAGGTGGAAGCGCTCATGCTCATGAACATCGGACAGGAGAAAGTCGACCAGATGCGTCAGGATTCGAAGGAAAACCTGCGCCGGCGGATCGAAGAACGCCTGAAGCTGTTTGCCGAAAAGGAACTCAAGGACGATCCGGAGACCCTGAAGCGGGTCGCTGGAATCCACATCGTCTACGGCGATCCCGCAACGGAAATTCTGAATAAAACAGATGAACTCGGCTGTGACACGATCATCATGGGGACGAACGGGAAAGGGGTAATCAGCCATACCTTCCTCGGCAGCGTCTCCGAAAAGGTCCTCCGCCGGATCCGCAAGCCGGTCTATATCATCCCGCTGCCGAAAGGGGAAACCGACATTACCCTGAGGGAAATTTAGCCGATCACGATGCCGTTACATCTCCAGAAGCAGGAATTCCGGGGACAGCATACATAATTATTGCGAAAGAAACAAATGCTGAGAATTAAATAAACTGTCCCCGGAACACCTGAGCAATTACGCGGGACGGTCCATATTCGAGACGGTGTCCCGTTTTGTTCAATTTCAAACGATTTTCGATTTTCCCGTGTTGCGTTGAGCAAGGGCGACCACGTTTGATTCTTGACATCGCCGTCAAGCGGGTGTACAGATAGAATGTACAGAAAGGAGGATGCCATGAAAGAAGTCAACGTTACGGAGCTGCGGAACAACCTGCCCGCCTATCTCGGCATGGTCAAGGCCGGCGAAGAGCTGCTTCTGATCTCGCGCGGGAAGAAGATCGCGCGTCTGTCGCCCGTTGCCGATGGGCGTTTGGATGCGAGGGAAAAGCTTTCCGTGTTGCGGGGAAAATGCAGGATTGGCGACGTTGTGTCCTCCCTGAATGAAAAATGGGAGGCGTCATCTTGATTCTTCTCGATACCTGCGCCCTCGTTTTCGATGCCTTGGCGCCGGAGCGTCTCAGCGCCGAGGCGCTCCGAGCCATTGAAGAGGGCGAAGAGAACGGTTCGCTGGCCTGCTGCGACATATCTCTGTGGGAGATCGCCATGTTGGTCGCCAAGGGGCGACTGGATCCAGGCACGGATACCCTTTCTTTCCTGAAGCTTGTTTTAGCGTCCCGGGCGATCCGGCCGCTGCCCATTACGCCGGAGATAGCGAAGATTTCGGCCATCGACGCCCTCTTTGCGCATCATGATCCGGCGGACCGCATCATTGCGGCCACTGCCCTTCATTACGAGAAGCCGCTTGTGACCTGTGATGAGGCCCTGCAGGCTGTCAAAGGCCTGAAAATCATCTGGTAGCCACGGGGTTTTCGAATGAAATTCTCTTGACATAAAAGATCGCTTTTCTTAAGCTCAAGCCATGCAAAAGCAAGTTCTTATTAATTTTCAGCATAAGAAATTCAAGATCATCGTCGTGATGGCGATGCTTCGGCCCTTCATAGAATCGGCGGGAAGGACTCTTTGATCCGAAGATATCTCCTTCTAGGCCTCGTTGCGGCCTTGCTGCTCCACATCGGCTACCTGTACTTCAAGGTAGGTTGGGGGGTTGCCGGGAATGCCTGGGAAGCCCCCTCTATCCTCTACGGCCGCCCCACGGAGATCCGTAAGGGGCGCCACCTCGGGAACCTCCGCTTTGCCGAGCGACTGCAGAGACTCTCCTACAGGAAAGTCGTGGGAAAGCCGTCCACAGTCGGGACGTTCTCCGAAGAGCCGGCGAAAATCCGGATATTTCCCCGCGACAATGGAATCGAAAAACCCTCCCACGATAGCGGCCCGGTGGACATCGTGGTTCGCGACGGGCGGGTCGTGTCGCTGGTCTCCTCGGCCGGTGTGCAGTTGGACTCGATCCACCTGGAACCGGAGGAGATCGGCCGCATCATGGGTCCGAAGATGGAGTCCCGGCGCCCGGTTGCCCTTTCCGCCATTTCTCCGTTCTTGCAGAATGCGGTGATCGCGTCTGAAGACGCGCGCTTTTATTCCCATATCGGGATCGACGTCCTTGCGATCGGCCGGGCATTGTTTACCAACCTCAGGGAGCGGCGGTTCGCTCAGGGCGGCTCGACCATCACGCAACAGCTCGCGAAAAACTTCTTCCTCGCCCCACAGAAGACCCTCTGGCGCAAACTACGCGAGGCGGAACTTGCGCTCATTCTTGAGTTGCGGTACTCGA
>JAPLJY010000360.1 GCA_026388345.1 Deltaproteobacteria bacterium | reverse complement strand
TTTCCCGATCAGAACTTCCCGGCTCGGCAGTTCGGCCAGCGTCGCGAGCTGTTCCCTGCTCAGCGGTTTGCCTCCCATCACGGCCGCCTTGATCTCAAGATTGGCATTCTTCTTGGCAAAATCAACCAGTGCCTTGGTGGTTTCGACCACATCTCCACGGGCAATCGCAACGGCGAGAGGCCCCCGGAAGTGCTCTTCCAGCGCGCAGAAATCCGTTTCGCGGGATGCGATGGAAAGCAGCGAATTCTTGACAACCCGGAGCTCCGCGTTGGACTTGCGCAGAACGACCCTCAGCGCCGTCATCTTCGCAACATCCATTCCGCTATAGCCCGTCAGAACGGCCAATTTGAAATCTTTCAGTTTTTCATGGAGTTCAGCAGCAATCTGCTCCTTCGTTCTCCGATCCAATATTTAAACCTCCTTTCCCATCTGATCCGGTTCTTCCGGATGGGGACACCTTGCGGCAAGGTGTCCCCGTTTAGAAAACCCCGTTGAAAGTCAGAGAACAGAGCAACATACAGGACGATTCCCCTAGCCTGAAAGGCCGTACATCCGTCTCGGCAGGCCGACCGATCGCGTTTAAACTTCCTGTACCTGCTGTCTCAGACACGTTTTTCAAGTTTCCCATGGCCACTAAAGGCCATGGATTAAATGTTCCGGATGGCGAGAGGATCAACCTTAACTCCGGGACCCATGACGGTTGAAAGGGCAACACTCCGGATGTACAGGCCCTTGCTCGATGCGGGCTTCAGTTTGATGACCATCTCTAAGAGGGCAATAAAATTCTCCGCCAGTTTTTCCGCCCCGAAAGAGGCCTTGCCGATGGGACAATGAACAATACCCGCTTTTTCCACACGGAATTCGACCTTGCCTGCCTTCAACTCCTGAACGGCCTTCCCCACATCAAACGTCACCGTTCCCACCTTCGGATTCGGCATGAGTCCGCGGGGGCCGAGGATTTTTCCCAACTTGCCTACGCTTCCCATCATATCCGGTGTGGCGACGACCCTGTCAAAGTCGAGCCAGCCCCCCTTGATCTTTTCAACGATATCATCCGATCCCACCACATCGGCGCCGGCCTCCAGGGCCTCCCTCTCCTTTTCCCCCTTGGCAAAAACCAGTACCCGGACCGTTTTGCCCAGCCCATGGGGGAGAACCACGGAGCCCCGGACCATCTGGTCGGCATGCGCCGGATTTACGCCGAGCCGGATGGCGGTGTCGACCGTCTCATCGAATTTCGCCCTGGCTGTACCGACGACCAGCGCAACCGCCTCCTGAACGGGATAGCGCTTTCCCACCTCGATCTTCTGCCTCGCCTCAGTATACTTCTTTCCTCTGTTGGACATGATCAAACCTCAAATGTCTACCCACCGCCGGGGACGGGGATTCTCCGAAACGATCCATTTAAGACGCCCGCCGGCACATCACCCGGTGTTCCGCCGGAAGGCGGGGACACTTTGCCGCAAGGTGTCCCCACATCAGCCCGCGATTTCAATCCCCATGGATCTTGCCGTTCCCTCAACAATCCGGATCGCACCTTTAATATCCACGGCATTCAAGTCATTGTACTTCAGCTCGGCAATTTCTTTGACCTGTTTGGCCGTCACCGCCCCAACCTTGTCCCGCTTGGGATCACCTGAACCCTTGGCGATCTTTGCCGCCTGCTTCAGCAGAACAGACGCGGGCGGCGTCTTGGTCACGAAGGTAAAGGACCGGTCCGCATATACCGTGATAACGACCGGGATGACCATTCCCTCCTGATTCTGCGTCATGGCGTTGTACGCCTTGCAGAACTCCATGATGTTGACGCCGTGCTGACCGAGAGCCGGACCGATCGGAGGTGAAGGAGTTGCCTTGCCTGCCTTGATCTGAAGTTTTATATTCGCGATAACCTTCTTTGCCATTCTGATCACCCTGTTTCAGTCTGAATTTAGATCAGCCGCCTGGGTAAGAACCGATACAGGTGCCTTACCCATTGGCTTTTTCCTGTTTACGTCTGTGCAACCTGAATGAAGTCCAGTTCCACCGGCGTCGACCGGCCGAAAATGCTGACAATCACACGCAGTTTCCCCTTCTCCGGCTTTATCTCATCGACGATCCCGTCAAAATTGGTGAAGGGGCCATCGATGATCCGCACATGGTCCCCCATATCGAATTTGAACTTCGGTTTGGGTTTGAGCGTCCCCTCGTCGATTCTGGTCCTCAGGGTTTCCACGTCCTTATCGGGTATCGGCGAAGGTTTGTCCTTGCTGCCGATGAAGCCGGTCACCTTGGGCGTGTCCTTCACAACGTGCCATGTATCATCGTTCATCTCCATCCGGACGAGGATGTAGCCGGGGAAAAACTTCCGCTTCGAGGTCTTTTTCTC
>JAPLJY010000207.1 GCA_026388345.1 Deltaproteobacteria bacterium | reverse complement strand
AAGCCGAGATGGACCAAGAAACTTCTCTCGGCCCTGATCATCAATCTGAAAGTAAGAGGGGTTTTCGTTCGGGATACGGATCTTCTCCAGAAGGATATCTCCCGGCTCCTGAATGCCGATATCCTGCCTGCCTACAACCTGATGAAGCAGCTCCTCAGAATCTTCCCGATCTATTTCACCGAGATCGGCGCAGAAGGGGAGCTGCGGACGATCTCCACCGCGGTGGATGAGCTTTCCGCCAGACACGACAGGCTCATCTATTTCTTAAGGAAGCAGTCTCACGTTGAAAGCAACAGCCGCCTGGTCCCCTTTATCGAAGACATTTTTCGTTACTGGAACTCGGGCGACAGGCCATTTCTGAAGGACCACCTGCCCGAGGAGGTTTACAGAGAGGTTCAGGCTGCGGGCGAATATTTCGACGGCCTTCATGTCATATTCGGCGACCTGTTTCAGAAGATTCATGGCGACGTTGCGAAATTGCTTGAATGGGACCGCGAGAAAATATCAAAGGAGATCAACGGTGTCGCCGGCGTCAGCGCGAGAGAAAAAGAACGTGCCGAACTGATGATCCGGTTCTATCAGCTCATTTATAACAAGTATTTCCATCAGCATATGGATATCCTCAAAGACCTTGAGAGAAGGAGAAGGTCCTTTCATCCCAAAAGACGGACTATTTTGAAAACATCTATTATAAACGACACATTGCTGCCGGCATCCCGTCCATGTACGGAACCTATCGCGAAGAAAAATTTGAGGCCATGGGGCTCACGTTTCGCCTCGAAGGCTTTGCCACGATGCTTTTTGAAAGACTGGTGGAATCCCTGAACCTCAAGTTCATCACCAAAAGCACCCTCTTGAAAATCCACGAATATCTATGGCTCTACATCAAGGCGCTCGAACTGGAAGGCCTGGCGACGGAGGGGCTTGTCGCCAAGCTGAGGTACATTACGAGCGCCCTGCAAATCCGTCGGTTTTCCATCGATCAGTATATCGATATCTTCCAATTCATCGCCAAAGGCATTCAGGATATCACCCGCGATTACTACATCGATGCCCATCGCTCCAACCTGCCTATAATCATCGGCCGGATGATCGACGGGGACGAATGGGGACATGATGCCGCATCGTGTCCCCACAATAAAGTCATCGCGCCGAAGGACCAGAAGGCCTTTTATCGGCACTCGGAAAACTTTGTCCGTTCCATCATCGCCTCCGCCTTCGGCCTGCAGGTTTTGGATAATTTCGTGAATGCCATCATCCGGACGCTGAGCGCCGAGCTTGAAAAATTCAAGGACAATAAAAACATTCTCAATCTGGTCATGGCCTATATCCCGGAACTGGCCATTGCCACCCTCCATAAGAAAAACAAGGAGGCGGACAATCAGATCCTCATCGGCAACAAGGCTTATTTATTAAAGGAACTGATCTCGTTCGATCTCCCTGTGCCGCCGGGATTCATCATCACCACGGAGGTGTTCCGGGGCTATGAGGGCGTTGTCGGTTATAAGCATATTTACAAGGATCTGAAACGGAGGGTTTACAAGGAGATCAAAGAGCTTGAACGGGTTACCGGAAAGACGTTCGGCAATCCCCAGAACCCCCTGCTGCTTTCCGTCAGAAGCGGCGCAACGATTTCACTCCCCGGAATGATGTGCTCCTTTCTCAATGTGGGGATCAATGAAACGATCGCGGAGGGTCTTGCCCAAAAAGAGGATCATCAGTGGGCGGCGTGGGATTCCTATCGGCGGTTCCTGCAGACCTGGGCGATGTTTCAGGGGATCGATAGAAATATCTTCGATGAAATCATGAAAAGTTACAAGAGCCGTTATGCGATAGCGAAGAAATTTCAGTTCAATCCGGAACAGATGAAACAGCTCGCCCTTTCCTATAAAGAGGCGATCGTCCAGCGGGGCATCCGGATCCTGGACAATCCCTACCAGCAACTCCAGCATGCCATCCTGGAAGTTTTCGCCTCCTGGCATTCCGAACAGGCGCGGATCTACCGCCATCAGATGCATCTTTCCGACGAATGGGGCACGGCCGTGATCGTCCAGGCCATGGTGTTCGGCAACCTGAATGAACACTCGGGGTCAGGGGTGATCTTTACGCGGGATCCCAAGGGTTCCTCTCAGGATGTGGCCATCAATGGAGATTTCATTTTCTGCGTTCAGGGGGAAGATATCGTCTCCGGTCTCGTGGAGACATTCCCCATTTCGGAAAAACAGAGGATTTCGGAGAGGAGGGAGTCGCTGATCTCCCTGGAAACCAAATTTCCGGAGATATACAACGAACTGGTCCGGATTGCGGAGCTGCTGGTCTATGAAAAGGGATTCAGCCAGCAGGAGATCGAATTCACATTTGAGAACGACACGAAAAATGGGCTCCATATCCTTCAGACGCGGGACATGGTTCAGAGGGAAACCGACAAGGTCAGGACCTTTGTCGGCGATGGGGACCTTGAACGGTCTTTCCTCGGCATGGGCATCGGAATCAGCGGCGGCGCCCTGACCGGCAGGGCGGTCTATTCCGAAAAAGAGATCGAACATTTCCGCGAGAAGGAGCCGGCAACCGCGCTGATTCTGATCCGTCCCGATACGGTTCCCGATGATGTCGGCATCATTCTGAAGGCCGACGGTATTCTGACCGCGAGGGGCGGCGGCACGTCCCATGCGGCGGTCACGATCCCTCAGCTCAACAAGGTGGGTGTGGTGGGCTTCAACAAGCTTCACGTCTACGAGTCGGAAGGGTATAGTAAAATCGACGGGAAAACCATACGAGGCGGAGATTTCATCAGTATCGACGGCTGGAGCGGGGCCGTCTATGAGGGAAAGCACGAAATCGGCGCCGATGAATCTTATAAAATCGTCCTGTGATGATTATGGGGACATGATGCCGCATCGTGTCCCCATAATCCCGTAATAGCTCAACAAAGCAGGCTTTTATGAACGTATGCGGTCAGATCGCCGAGCCTGTTTGTGTAACTGCCGTATTCATTGTCATACCAGCCGAATATCTTGGCGTGGACAACGGGGATCCGCATGGTTGATCGTGACAATGTCCGGAGAAAGGCATCCGGCAGATCGGGGACATCGGAGAGATCGATATCAATGAATGCCGTCCGGGTATGGTTGAATTGTCCCTCGATGACGATGGCCGCATCCATTCCGATCAGATCGGTCGATACATTCTGCTCTTCCGAATAGACAACAAGATGCCCGGGATCATTCCCGGAGGCCTTTCGGTAGATGTCATTGAGCATGCCGGTGGTCAGCGGGGCATTTTTACCGGCCTTGTCGGCGCGGGTCTGAAAGGTGGCATTCAGCACGATCAAAGATTCCGTATTCGTCGGCACCCGGATCGAATCCGCCATAAAACCGATATTTTTCACTTCCGGAATCACCTGGCTCAAGGCCTCGGCGGCATTGGTGGAAGTCAGGATGATGTTGTTCAGCGTGCTTCTGTTTTTGCGCAGATCCTTTTCGCCGGCCTTCGGAGTCTGATCGAGGATGCTCTGCGAATTTGTAACCGCGTGAACGGTCGACATGGATGCGGTAAGGATTTTGCGGGTTGCCTCATTTTCGAGAAGCGGCTTGAGCATGTGCGCCAGTCCCGTTGTCGTGCAGGAAGCGGCTGAAATGAGCCGGTGCCTTTGATAGTCAAAGGCGGTGTGGTTGATCCCGTAGATGAGCGTGACGGCGTCGTCGGGTATCGGTAAGGCCTTGTTTTTGATTTTGAATGCCGAGGAATTGATGACCACTTTGGCCCCGCCGGCGAGATGTCCCTTCAGCGAGCCGTTTTTTTCGTCCGCCGCCAGGGTGGGGTCCTGAAATTTGCCGGTGCATTCCACCACGACATCGACGCCGTGGTCCCGCCAGCCGATCTCGGCCGGGTTTCGCGCCTCCCTCAGGATGGTCACGGGGATGCCGTCGATGAGGAGCGTGCCTTTCTTTTCATCGACAATCCGGATCATCCTTTCCGCCTTGATGCCGTACAGGAACCGGTGGATGGTTCCATAGGTCGCATCCTTTTCGATCAGTTGCGCGATGGCGGAAAGTCCGGTGCCAACACCTCTGCCGACATTGACGACGATTTCCTGAAAATATTTTCTTCCGATATGGTGCCACAGGGTAAGCTTGCCTATTCTTCCAAGGCTGTTGATGCCGAGAACCGGCCGCCTGTTCTCAAAAACCTCGACTTTGCCCATACGCATATTTCCTTTGTGTTTTGAAAACAAAAGACCTACCCCCGTCCGTCCGGGGAGCAGGTCGTTACTCCGTCATGATTCAAGAGGTAAGGATTACTTGTCCTGCAATATTGCGATTCCGGGCAGTTCCTTCCCTTCGAGGTACTCGAGCGACGCGCCGCCGCCGGTGGAGATGTGGGTGATCCGATCGGCGACGCCCGCCTTTTCGACGGCGGATGCGCTGTCCCCTCCGCCGATGATGGTCACGGCCTTTGACGAGGCGAGCGCCTTGGCGATCTCGTTCGTTCCCCGGGC
>JAPLJY010000198.1 GCA_026388345.1 Deltaproteobacteria bacterium | reverse complement strand
CCGGGGAGGATGGCGACCGTGATCGCCTCTTCCCGGAGGCCGAAGCGCTTCAGCGCCTCCGACCGCGGATATTTTTTACGCACCTCGTCCAGGAGCGGATGCCCGACAAAGGTGACGTCCACCCCGGCATCCCGGTAGAATTTTTCCTCGAAGGGGAGGATGACGACCATCCGGTCTACGGTTTTCCGGATCGTCTCGATCCGGCCCTTCCGCCAAGCCCACACCTGAGGACTGATATAGTAGAGAACCTTGATGCCGCGTTTTCGGGCGGCGCGGGCAACCGGAAGGTTGAAGTCCGGGTAGTCGATCAGGATGACGAGGTCGGGCTTCTCCTCCAACAGCGAAACCTTCAGACGGCGCATGACCCGGAGGATCATCCCGAGCTTGAAGGCCACCTCCGTCAGTCCCACCACGGCCATATCAGCGGCGTCGGCGAGGAGTTCGACCCCCGCCGCCTGCATCCGTTTTCCCCCCACGCCATAGAAGGAGAGGTCCGGATCGATCTGGTGCATCGCCAGGACGAGGTTCCCGCCGTGGAGGTCGCCCGAGGCCTCTCCGGCCACAATCATGACCCTCCGCGCGCTCACGGCTGCGTCCGTCCTTTCCCGGTCGCACCATACGGCTCTCCAGCGGCGAGGAAGGGCGCCCTTTCCCGGTTCCGGACGATCGCTTCGTTGATGCGCAGGGCCAGTTCCAGGGCGTCACGCCCGTCCCTGCCCGATACCGGCGGGGACGTCCGGCCGGCCACGGCCCTGATAAAGGACCGGATCTCCTCCTCCAGCGGGTCCACCGCTTTTACCTTGACGGGGTTTTCCGTGATCTCGATCTGTCCGGCGGCGCCGTTTCGCCGGCTCAGGGAAACGAGTTCCCGTTTATTGAAATCCACGGCGTGGTACCCATCGAGGCCGAAGAACCGGATCTTCTGCATGATCTTTCCCGTGACCCGGCTCGCGGTGATGTTTGCCACACAACCGCTCGCAAAGGTCAGACGGGCGTTGGCGATGTCCACCTTGTCCGAGAGAACCGAGACCCCCACGGCGTCCACGGTCTCCACCGGAGAGCGGACGAAATGGATAATGATATCGAGGTCGTGGACCATCAGATCGAGGATAACGTCCACGTCCGTGCCGCGTTCGAAGAAGGGGTGGAGGCGGTGGGATTCGATAAAGAGGGGCGTCCCCATCACGGACCGGAGGGCCGTGATGGCAGGATTGAACCGCTCGACGAAGCCGATCTGGAAGACCAGTCCCTTTGCCCCGGCGAGAGCGATCAGTTCATCCGCCTCGGCGAGCGTCGTGGCGATCGGTTTTTCCAGCAGGACGTCCACGCCCGCCTTCAAAAAGACCGAGGCGACCTCATGGTGGGCGCCGGTCGGAACGGCGATCGAGACGGCGTCGACCTTTCCCAGAAGCCCGCGGTAGTCCGTCAGGACCTCACAGTCACAGCCGTCGGCCGCCTTCCGGGCATTCTCCTCCGCCACATCGGCGATGCCGACGACCCGACATTCCGGAATTTTCCGGTATTTCTGGAGGTGGAAGCGGCCCAGATGACCGGTCCCCACCACTCCGATTCTGATCCTGTCCATCATATACCTGACCAGGCGTCTCGCTTGTTAACGGCAGATCCCTCGTTCAGACTTTCGGATGAAATCAAGGAACTGCCGGATCTCGGGCAGATCTGCTACCTCCTGTTCGACCTTCCGGATGGCAGCGGTGAGGAGCAGCGAGGAGCGGAAAACGATCCGGTAGGCCTCCTTGAGGGCTGCGATCGTCTCTTCGGTGAACCCTCGCCGCTTCAGGCCGATCATGTTGAGACCGAAGAGCTTGGCGAAGTTGCCGGAGGCCATGACGAAGGGGGGGATGTCTTTGGCCACCGCCGATGCGCCGCCGATGATGCAGTGGGCGCCGATCCTCGTAAACTGGTGGACCCCCGTCAGGCCGCCGATGATTGCGTAGTCCTCCACAT
>JAPLJY010000167.1 GCA_026388345.1 Deltaproteobacteria bacterium | reverse complement strand
CCACCACCGGATCGGCCGGGAGATCGTGATCTCCAATGCGACGATTTTCATGGCCCAGGATCGGACCAACGTCGAGGAGGCCTGGCCCGGCGACATCATCGGCATCCACAACCACGGAACGATCCGGATCGGCGACACCTTCTCCGAGGGGGAGCCTCTCCAGTTCACCGGGATTCCCAATTTCGCCCCGGAGCACTTCCGGCGGGTCCGGGTCAAGAACTCGCTCAAGATCAAGCAGCTCCGGAAGGGGCTCGCCCAGCTCTCCGAGGAGGGGGCGGTCCAGGTCTTCCGGCCGCTCTTCGGCAACGACTACATCCTCGGCGCCGTTGGCGTCCTCCAGTTCGACGTGACGATGGCGCGCCTCAAGACCGAATACGGCGTGGACGCCTCCTATGAGCAGATCGACTACGCGGCGGCCCGATGGATCGAATGCGACGACAAAAAGCGGTTGGCGGAATTCGAGAAGAAATGCCCGGCGAACCTCGTCTGGGACGCGGACGGCCATCTGACCTACTTGGCGACGAGCGAATGGCGCCTCGGCTTCATCATGGAGGAGTGGCCCGACGTCGAATTCCGCAAGACCCGGGAACACAACTGAGCGGATCCCAATAAAAGTCCTTTTGCACCCTCCCTCCGGAAAACCCTTGGAGACGTTCTCCTTATTCGATTTCACCGGGATGAAATTTATATTCCGGTGCCGCTTTTCATGACCGAGGCCTCGAAAAAAAACCTTGACTTGAAGAGGTGGCTGTAATATTGAAAACCGGGTTTAAATAGTGAAACATCGCCGGCATCCTTAAAAAGCGAAGGCCGTAAGGTCTTCTCCCATCATACTTCAAAATACGAGTGGATCGTTCCAACAATGCGCGGAAGGGGGGCAAACTAAAAAACAAAACTTCAGAAAACAAAAAAGGAGGGATTTGTGATGCAGAAGTTTAGTCTGTTGCTGGTTGGCGTCCTTGCATGGGCACTCATGGTTCCCGGCACTGTCCCCGCGGTCGGATTCCCCGAGCGTGACATCACCCTGGTCGTACCCTGGGCGGCAGGGGGGGGTACCGACACGCTGGGCCGTACCCTGGTGAAGAACGGCAAGAAGTACTTCGGGGTGAACATCAACGTCGTGAATCGGGTCGGCGGCACCGCCTCCATCGGGATGAACTCGGTGGCAACCGCAAAGCCCGACGGCTACACGGTGTGCCTCATCACCTTCAATCTCAGCACTTACCGTCTCATCGGTCTCAACAATCTTACCTTCCGCGACTTTGACCTCATCGCCCTGCTCAACCGCAGTGTCGCGGGGCTCTCCGTGAAGGCCGACTCCAAGATGCAGACGCTGAAGGATTTAGTGGAGTATGCCAAGGCAAATCCAGGCGCTCTGACCGTGGGCAACCCGGGCCCGGGCAGCCCCTGGCAACTGACGGCGGCGGCCTTCGCCCATCAGTACAATCTGAAAGTAACCCAAGTCGCCTTTGACGGCTCCGCCCCGAGCCGGACCGCGTTGGTCGGCGGACACATCGGCGCCGTCTCCACTGGACTGGACGAGGTGCTCCAGTTCTACCAGACGAAACAGCTCCGCATCCTGGCGGCCACCAGCCCGGAACGAAACTCATTCTTCCCGGAAGTGCCGACCGTTGCCGAGGCCGGCTATCCTGTGGAGAACATGATTTTCGACTGGCGTGGTCTGGCAACGGCCAAGGGCACTCCCCCCGAGATCCTGAAGATCCTGCGCGACGGGTTCCGGAAGGCGGTAGAGGATCCGGATTACATCGCCCTGATGGACAAGATGGCCCTGCCGCGCGCCTACATGGAGTACGACAAGTTCGCGGATTTTCTCGCAGGTATGGAGAAAAGCCTGGAACCCACCCTGGGTCTGGTGGGCCTTCTGAAGAAGTAACCGACGCAGAAGAGAACGGGGCGCCCTGCGGCCGGAAACCCGGGGCACCCCGTTCCCATCCGGGATTGGAGTCGCCATGCCACAGATTTCCCTGAAGAAAATTGACATCATCGTTTCGCTTCTCATCATCCCCATCTGCCTGTACGTCTTCTACGAGTCCGCGCGATGGCCGATCATTTCCGATACGGGGAATGCCGCCTGGGTTCCCCGCGGAGACGCCGTCTGTCTGCTGGCCGCAGGATTTCTCCTGTTCGTCAAAGCACTGCGGGGCCGTTCGCTTACGATCCCGAGCCGGCTCGTGGGGGCGGACCGCACCAGGGTCCTCTGGATCGTGGTACTGACGGGCGCCTACACCGCCGCCGTGGATTACGTGGGTTTTATCACCACGACCGTTCCCTACCTGTTCGGTTTCGTGTTTGTTCTGGGCGAGCGGCGGTGGGTGCGGCTGATCCTCTTTGCGGTGGTTGTTCCAATTGCCACCTATATCCTTTTCAGCACAGCCCTCCATGTGCCGCTTCCGCGGGGTTGGTTCCGTTAGAGGATTGAACGAATATAAGGGAGTAACGGATGATTGATCTCAACCTGCTGTATCACGGTTTCGGTACGGTCCTCAGCGGATACAACCTCATTGCGCTCGTCCTCGGCTCTTTCTTCGGGATCATCATCGGGGCGATCCCCGGCCTCACCGCCACGATGGGGATTGCGCTCCTCATCCCCTTCACCTTCGGCATGACCCCCATCACGGGGATCACCATGCTTCTCGGGATCTACACGGGGGCCATCTACGGGGGCGGCATCGCCTCGATCCTGATCAACACCCCCGGAACACCGGCGGCGGCGGCAACCTGTTTCGACGGATACGCCATGGCGAAAAAAGGGCTGGCGGGCAAGGCCATCGGTATCGCCACGATCTCCTCGGGCATCGGCGGGACCTTCACGGCGCTGTGCCTGGCCTTTTTCGCCCCGATCCTCGCCAACTTCGCGCTGCGTTTCTCCGCCCCCGAGTACTTCGCACTGGCCACGTTCGGCCTGTCCGTGACCATCACCCTCTCCGGCCGCTCGCCGGTGAAGGGGGTCATCTCGGGACTGCTGGGCCTGCTCATCGCCATGATCGGTCTGGACCCGATAGGCGGATTCCAGCGTTTCACCTTCGGCATGACCGAGATGTCCGGCGGAATCTCCTTCGTTCCGATGCTCATCGGCCTGTTCGCCCTATCCGAGGGTTTTCACCAGGTGGAGGTTATCCTTACGGCGCCCAAGATCAGCGCCAAAATCACAAACATCCTGCCGTCGTTGAAGGATATTAAAAGCTGCATTCCCGCTTACCTGCGGGCCTGCCCGATCGGACTCATCGTCGGCATCACCCCGGCCATCGGCGCGGACACCGCTGCCTTCCTGAGTTACGCCGAAACCAAGCGGGCCTCCAAGCACCCCGAAACCTTCGGCACCGGCAACCCGGCCGGCGTGGCCGCCGCTCAGTGCTGGGAAAACGCCAGTACCGGGGGGGACGTCCTTCCCATGATCACCCTGGGCATCCCTGGGGACGCGTGCACGGCGGTCTTGATGGGGGCGCTGACCATCCACAACCTGCAGCCGGGACCGATGCTGTTCCAGGCCCATGCGGATACCGTCCACCAGATCTTTGCCGGCATGATTTCGGCAAACATCGTCTTTGTAATTCTCGGCCTGATCTTTGCCCGTTTCTTTGCCAAGGTGATCAACATCGACCGCAAGTTCCTGGTGCCCATGATCTTCATCACCTGCATGGTGGGATCCTACGCCATCAATAACGTGCTTTTCGATCTGATCACCTGCGTGATCTTCGGCGTCATCGGCTACATCATGCTCCGCTTCGATTTTCCCGTGGCGCCCATGGTGCTCGCCCAGATCCTCGGCAGCATGATGGAATCAAATTTCCGCCGCTCCCTGTCCATGTCCCAGGGGGACTTCATGATCTTTTTCACACGGCCGATCACTATCATAATCCTTGCCCTTGCACTCTTCACCACCATTGTGTCTGTGCGACGGCAGAACCAGGCTCTGAAACAGGAGGCGGAACAGCTCGCGAAGCTGGGGCTTTAGCAGACATGCGTGAATCGCACCCGTCTGCGGTCGGGAACGATCGACATCCTACCGATGCAGCCCCTCCACAACCGGTCCGAGCACAGCTTCTTCCCTTTGAGGCGGAGCCTCTGACACGGTTGTGTGCCCATCTCAAGCCCGGTCTGATCGCTAGGAAGTCCGGGGGGATATGGACCCTTCAACGTTGTAAAATCCAACGGAGAGGAAGACGGATTTAAGGGATCGATATCTTCTGTCCGCCCCGGGAAGATTGGAGGGAGCAATTGAAACAGGCCCTGAAGGAAAGAGGAGAGGGGTAAGGAAGGTTTCGGGGCATGACGCAAAGGCGTCAGGCCTTAGCGGGGATGTGGATGCCGACGGTCACGGGTCAACGGAAGGCGAACCATATCAATTTCAGGAGGATACGATGAAATACAGGTATTTAGGAAAGACGGGCCTTCTGATTTCAAGGCTATCTTTGGGCACCCTCACCCTTGGCGCCGATGATTGGGGCTGCGACGCCAAGACTTCGGTCAAGATCATCCATCGGTTCATGGATGCTGGGGGAAGTTTCATCGACTCGGCGGACATATACAGCAAGGGGATCTCCGAAGAGGTTGTGGGCAAAGCACTTAAAGGGCGCAAGCGGGATGATGTAGTATTGGGCTCCAAGTGCCTCTTTCGGATGGGGGAGGGTCCCAACGACAAGGGCCTTGGCCGCAAGCATATCCTGTCGGCCTGCGAGAATAGCCTGAGGCGACTGCAAACCGACTACATCGACATCTACACCGTGCACGGTCCCGATCCGTTTACGCCTCTGGAGGAGACCATGCGGACTCTGGACGATCTGGTCCGGCAGGGAAAGGTTCGCTATATCGGGTGCAGCAATTTTTGGGGTTGGCAAGTGCTCAAGGCCAATGGGATTAGCGACAGGATGAACCTGGAGCGTTTTGCCTGCGGCCAGTACCCTTACAATCTGCTGGACCGTACATTCGAGCACGAGCTCCTGCCCGCCTTTGAAGACCAGGGCATGGGGTTCAATTGCTGGAGCCCTCTGGCGGGGGGGCTGCTGACCGGGAAGTACCGCGGCAGCGCACGCCCGAAAAAAGGGACGAGAATCTATAAACGGATCAACATCGACGGATCCAGGTTCTGGAGTGACAGGACCTTATCGGTTGCCGAGGAGATCCTGAAGATCGCCGACGACTGCGGCCTGAATCCGCTGCAACTGGCCCTGTCCTGGCTGCTCCATGACCGGCGGGTTTCGTCGGTCATCTTCGGTGTAACGAAACTTCCCCAACTGGAAGACGTTCTGGTTTCGGGCGACCTCGATCTGGAGGAGGAGATCTGGCGCAAGGTCAAGGAGGTGTCCGAGCCCGAACCAGACGCCCTTGTCAAGCAGGATCTGATGGCCAAAAAAACGACCTTTGGAGAGGAGGAGTTCTAAGGCAACAGCGCCGGGATCAGCCCGAACCTTGGGGGCCGCCTCCCGGAAAGATGACATGAGAGATGGAACCGTCTAAAAACAATTCGCCGATCGAACCGGTCCTGCTGCCCATGGCGTCTGTTGCGTCATGCCCGGCTGCGGACAGCGGGGCTCCGTCGAGCCCGCCCCGTCCGGATCAGCCGTTTGTGACCGGTTCCGTGGAGGGTCCTTCTGGAAGGATTC
>JAPLJY010000148.1 GCA_026388345.1 Deltaproteobacteria bacterium | reverse complement strand
ATGGCCGCCATCCGGAAAACCGCCGCGGGCGAGGGGATGAAGACCCTGCTCCAGGGCGGCATCCTCAAGGTCCTGCGGGGGGAAACGGACCTCATCGAGGTGCTCAGCATCTGCATGCGGTAAAACGGCGATTTCCCTTCCCCCGGCCGTTTCCCCGTGCTATACTATTCTGCACCTGAAAATCCGGGGGGCGCCTATTTTCTTAAGATTTTCTAAACAGGAAGGAGTTTCATATGGCCGACAATGGAATGGACAGAAGGGATTTTATGAAGTCGACGGCTGCCGGATTCGGCGGATTTTTCTTCCTCTCTGCCAATGAAATGAAGCCGGAAGAAACGACGAAAAACCCCCCAAGGGAGCCAAAGATCATCTATCGAACCCTTGGAAAAACAGGAATCAAGCTTCCCGTGATCAACATGGGGGTCATGAATTCCAGCAATCCCAATCTGGTCCGGGCCGCCTTGAATTCCGGCATGGTTCTCCTCGACACGGCCACGACTTATCAAAGAAGCACGAATGAGAAGATGATCGGCGAAGTCGTCAAGGAGCGGCCCCGGGATTCATACGTGATTGCCACCAAGGCCCACCCGCCCACAGACCGCAGTACGGGACTCTACACGAAAGAGGCCACGGAGGACGACTTTCAAAAGAAAATCGATGCCAGCCTGAAAAATTTGGGGCTGGATTACATCGATATTTACCATCATCATGGGGTTTCCGTCCGAGAATCCGCCCTTTACGAACCGGTTCTGAATGCCCTGGAAAAGGCCAAAAAAGCGGGTAAAATCCGTTTCATCGGAATCTCCACCCACAAGAATGAACCGGAGGTGCTTCAGGCCGCAATCGATTCGAAATTCTACGACGTGCTTCTGACCACCTACAATTTCAAACAGAAGCACCAGGTGGAGATCAGGGAGTGCATTGCCAAGGCTGCTTCGGCCGGCATGGGGGTGATCGTCATGAAGGCGATGGGGGGAGTGCAGTTGCAGGAGAGGGCGGAAAAACCCGTCGAACCCGTTCCCGCATTAAAATGGGTCCTCCAGGATTCCAATGTCCACACGATCATCGCCGGGTTCACAACCTTTGACCAGATGAACCTCGACCTGTCGGTCATGGAAGATCCGGCTCTTACGAGATCCGAGAAGGCCCGATTGCAATGGGCGGCCTTTCATGCCGGATTGTACTGCCAGGGCTGCGGCCAGTGTTTGGAGCAATGCCCCCAGGAACTCCCCATCCCCGACCTGATGAGGGCTTACATGTATGTTTACGGCTACCGGAATCTCAGCCATGCCCAGGACCTTTTGCTTTCCCTGAATCTTCCCCCCCGGGTGTGCGGGGACTGCGACGAATGTCCGGTGAAATGTTCGATCGGCTTCAACGTTTCAAGAAAGATTCAGGATGTGATCCGTCTCCGGGATGTACCCGCGGAATTCATTGCCTGATCGAAAAGCAGTCCCCTGCGGGCTTGCGGCGAAGGCAAGAGGGCGGAGGGCAAGGGCGGATAAGGAAGTGAGAGAATGAAAAAATTCAGTGCGGTCCAAAAAGCCTGTTTTCTTTTTCTCCTTTTTCTTTTGATGGGCTGGATGTTGGGGAATGGCGCATCCTCATGGGCCTCAGGCGCAGAGAGGGGGACCTATTCCTTTCCGGAAATGGCCGGATGGAAACAATCCGGTGAAATTCAAATTTTTTCACCGGCGAATCTGTATGACTACATCAACGGAGGGGCGGACCTTTATCTGAAGTACGATTTTCAGGAATTGAAGGTGGCCGACTACGTGAATGATCGGAAAGCTTCCGTAACCATTGAAGTTTACCGCCATAAAACCCCCGTCCATGCCTTCGGAATCTACAGCCAGGAACGCCTCGGCAATGCGAACTACCTGGAGATCGGGGCCCAGGGGTACAGCGAAAAAGGGGTTCTGAACTTTCTGACAGCCGACTGCTATGTGAAAATGAGCAGCGACAGTGCCGGCCCCGAGGACCAAGAGGTCTTGACCGCCTTTGCCAAAAAGCTTGTCGAGAATTGGGGGGGGAAGGGATCGCTGCCCTCCATCCTGTCCGCCTTCCCCCGCGAAGGGGAAAAGAAAAATTCCGAGAAATTCATCGCCAGGGAATTCCTGGGCTATTCCTTTTTTCATTCCGCCTTTACGGCGGATTACGAACTTTCGGGCAAGAAATTCAAACTCTTTGTCATCGAGGGGACAAATCCAGAAGACTGCCGGAATATGATCCGGGAATACCTGAAGCATACCGGAAATCCTCAAGATAAAGTCGAAGAGGGCCGCTACCAACTGAAAGATCCGTACCATGGAGGAATGGATTTTTATTGGAAGGGGAATTATATCTGGGGCGCGTTGGATCTTGCCGACGAAACCCTTCGCTCCAGGGTTCTAAAACTTTTTGCAGAGGGGTTGGAAAAGAAAAAATAGTATGTTGCTTGATATCCCCTTCGGTTTTTGGGTATCGTCTCCCAAACAAACCAATCTGTAATCTTCCGCACCAACCGAGAATGGGCGTAATTATGCGGGGACATGATCTGCAATCCCCGCTTTTTCATTGACACACCCGGACATTCTCTATAGGAAGGGTGCTAAAATAATTATGGGAGGTCGTAACATGAAAAGATTCGCGCTCATTTTATCGGTATTTTCATTGCTGGTATGTTTCTCCGTCGCCCCCATATGGGCGGCTGAAAATGTCAAGATTGGCGCCGCTTTCGCTCTTTCCGGAAGCATCGCCGTTTACGGCGAGGGATTCAAGAAGTGCGTGGATCTTGCCGTGGAGGAGATCAATGCCAAGGGGGGCATCAACGGAAAGAAAATCGAGATTGTCTATGAGGACAATAAAAGCAATCCCAAGGACTGCGTTTCGGCGGTCCGCAAACTGATCACCGTCGACAAAGTCTCCGTCCTTTTTGGACCTGCCGGGAGCTCCAATTTCATGGCCGCGGCGCCGGTAGCCCAGGAAAGCAAGGTGGTCATGCTGTCGGCCCAGGGGACAGCGGAAAAACTCACGCAGGCCGGTAACTATATCTTCCGGATCATCCCCTCCAACTCCAAACAGGGACAGCGCCTGGCAAAACTGGCCTTTGACCTGGGTTACCGCAAGCTGCCTGTCATGTATATCAACAACGACTGGGGATTGGACCTCAAGGACGGATTCGTGACCAGCTTCAAAAAGATGGGCGGCGTCGTCACGGACATCATTCCCTTTGATGAAAAGAAGACGGATTACCGCACCGAGCTCCTGCGGGCAAACAAGGACAATCCCACGGCCATCGTCAACCTGACCTACATCAATGAGGGAGCGGTGCAGTTCAAGCAGGCCTACGAGACGGGCGTCAAAACCCAGTGGCTCTGCGGTTCCGCGGCCCGTGCCCCCAAGATGGTCGAACTGGCCGGCAAGGCCGCCGAGGGCGTCATGGGAACCTATCCCTCCGTACCCCAGGACACCGAGACATACAAGGCGTTCAAGGCCGCCTACATGAAAAAATACGGTGATGACAAGATCCCCATCTTCGGCGACTACAACTACGACATGGTGTATCTGACGGCAAGGGCCGTGGAAAAAGGAGGCTATACGGCGGAAGGCATCCGTGCGGCCCTGCCGGCGGCTTCCAAGGGCTATAAGGGCGTCACGGGAGATAAGACCTTCGATGAAAACCGGGGGATGGAGCATGCCGATATCGGCATCTGGATTGTCAAGGACGGCAAGATTGAGGACCACAATAAGTAGCTGAATACCGAGGCGGCGCGTTTGTAATGGATTCTCTCCCCTACTATCTGCAAACCGTGCTCAACGGTATCCTGGCGGGCTGTATTTACGCCCTGTTCGCTATGGGACTGACCCTGATTTACGGGGTTCTCAACTTCGTCAATTTTGCCCATGGCGAGCTGATTATGTGGGGGGCATATTTTCTTTTCCTGGCCATGGCGGAACCCTTCGCCTTGCCCCTTTGGGCCGCCGTGCCCCTGGCCCTGGGGATGACGGCGCTCCTGGGGGCGGCGATGGACTTTGCCGTGTTCAGGCCGCTGCAGCGGGCCAACCGTTTGACCCTCCTCATTGCCGCCATCGGCCTGTCTTTTTTTCTCCGCAACGCCGCCCAGCTTTTCTGGGGGGCCGAGGTCAGGACCTACGGATTCGAGATTCAGCGGGGATACCGGTGGCTGGGCGTTTCCCTGACACCGCAGCAGTTGGCCATCATCGTCATCTCCGTCATCTGCATCTTCAGCGTCTATCTCCTCTTCTTCAAATCACGGATGGGCAAGTCCATGCGCGCCCTGGCCGACAACTTCGATCTGGCAAGGATCTCCGGAATTTATACCAAAAAGGTCATCCTCTCGGCCTGGATTATTTCGTCGCTGCTGGCCGGGGTAGGAGGGATCCTGTTGGCTTTGGACACCAACCTCAACCCGGAGATGGGGGTGGTCAATCTCATCAAGGCCTTTGCGGCGACCCTCATCGGCGGCGTGGGAAACCTCTGGGGGGCCTTGATCGGCGGCCTCATCATCGGCCTCGCGGAAAACATCGCCGTCCTTTTCATCTCCCCGGGCTATAAGGATGCCGTGGCTTTCGTCATCATGGTCATCATCCTCCTGGCCCGGCCTTATGTCGTCGCCGGCAAAAGGACCGACTGATGGACCTTGTACTTCATCTGGCCATCGTCGTGGCCATTTACAGCATCTTCGCCCTCAGTCTGAACATCGAAGTCGGCTATACGGGTTTGTTCAATTTCGGCCATGTCGCCTTTTTCGCCATTGGGGCCTATGCCTCGGCCCTCTTGAGTCTCCAGGGCGTGCCCTTTTCTCTTGCCCTGATCGCTGGGATCGCCTGCGCCGGTGTGGGGGGGCTCCTCATCGGACTTCCGGCGCTGAAACTGCAAGGCGACTATTTCGGGATCGCCACCCTCGGATTTGCGGAAATCGTCCGCATGATCCTCCAGAACCAGGTGGGATGGACGAAAGGACCCATGGGGCTTCCCGGCATCCCCAGACCGGAGATTCTTTCCTGGCATTTCGACACCCTTCC
Organism: Deltaproteobacteria bacterium; assembly: GCA_026388345.1. The sequence continues at coordinate 5,224 of JAPLJY010000148.1, read as the reverse complement.
CGCCTATCTTCTCCTCGCCCTGGGGGCGGCGGCCCTGACGTTTCTCGTCATCGGCTTTCTGACGCTGAGCCCTTTCGGGCGCGTCCTCAAGGCGATCCGGGATGATGAGACGGCTGCGGCCATCCTCGGCAAGAATCCCTTTGCTTACAAAATGGAGTCTTTCGTGATCGGTTCCGCTTTCGCGGGGCTTGCCGGGGTGCTCTGGGCCCATTTCATTACCTTTATCAGCCCCGGAGATTTTACCCTCACCGAAACGATCCTGGTGCTCCTGATTGTGGTTTTAGGAGGCAAGGGCACCCTGTGGGGACCGGTCGTCGGGGCGGCGGTCCTGATCTTTTTTCAGGAATCCGTCCGCTTCCTGAGGTTGCCGCCCGAATGGAGCGGCATCCTGGGACCGCTGCAACAGATGATCTTCGGTTTGCTGTTGGTCATCCTGATGATCTTCCGGCCCGAAGGGTTGATCAGGGAAAAAGGGAAAGAGACCATTGATCGAGATTAAGAACGTCACGAAATCCTTCGGAGGAACGCGGGCGGTTTCCGATTGCTCCCTCAGTCTCGCCGGACTGAAGATCGCGGGACTCATCGGTCCCAACGGCAGCGGCAAGACAACGCTCTTCAACCTCATTACCGGCCTGATCCGTCCGGACCAGGGCGAGATCACCCTTCAGGGGCAGCGGATCGACGGCCGGATGCCCCATCACCTGGCGGAAATGGGCCTGATCCGCACCTTCCAGCTCTCCCGTGTCTTTCCCCGCCTGACCGTACTGGACAACATGCTTCTGGCCCCCCAGGGGCAGGCCGGGGAACGGTTGTGGTCCCTATTGCTTAGCTTCCCCCGGGTCCGCCGGGAGGAAGGTAAGAACCGGGAGAAGGCCTGCGAACTCCTCGACATGTTGGGGATTATTCACCTCCATGATCAGTTTGCCGGCAATCTGTCCTATGGCCAGCAAAAGCTCCTGGAACTGGGCCGGGCCGTCATGGCGGAACCGAAGATGATCCTTCTGGACGAACCCACGGCGGGGATCAATCCCCGCCTGATCCAGACGATGATCGACATGATCCTGAAGATGCGGGCGCGGGGACAGATCTTCTTTATCATCGAACACAATATGGACGTGGTTGTCGAGCTTTGTGAGCGGATCTTTGTCCTCGATCATGGGGAAAAAATCGCCGCGGGATCGCCTCAGGAGATACAGAACGATCCCCGGGTCATCGAGGCCTATTTGGGATGAAGGGCATGGAAGGAAGAGATATTGTTGCCGGCTACGGGAAGATCGAGGTCCTCCACGGGGCCTCCGTACGGGCTATGCAGGATGAGATCGTCTGCATCATCGGTCCCAACGGCTCCGGAAAGTCAACCCTTCTCAAGTCCCTCTTCGGTCTGATCATGCCGCGGGAAGGGGCCGTTCTCTTCGCCGGACAGGATATTACGCGCCTCGCCCCGGAGGAAAAGGTGCGCCTCGGCATCGCCTTCATCCCCCAGGGAAAAAATGTTTTTACATCCCTCACGGTCCGGGAGAACCTGGAGATGGGAGGAACTCCCCTGGACAATGAGCGGGAGGTGCGCCGGGCGATCGACGAGGTCCTTGAGTCTTATCCCCTCCTGAAGGATAAGCTCCGTGACCAGGCGGGAAACCTCTCCGGAGGGGAAAAGCAGCTTTTGGCCCTTGCCCGGGCTGACATGATCAAACCCCAGGTGATTTTAATGGACGAACCCTCCATCGGACTCGCGCCTCGGATGATCGAAGAGGTCTACGAACAGATCAAGGCGATCAACGCCAAACGGGGCGTCACCTTCCTCATCGTTGAACAGAATGCCCGCAAGGCCCTGAGTACGGCCCACCGGGGTTATGTCCTCGATCTCGGCGTCACCCGCATCGAAGATACCGGCATCGGACTCCTCAACAATGAAGAGGTGAAGAAACTCTACCTCGGCGGGTAAAAACCGCGCGGCATCCATAACAATACCAAAACTATCCCGCCGCCCGGTCCGGGGGCTTGGGGGAGGATTCATGGCCGAAATTCTGATCGTCTACCATTCTCAGACCGGAAACACTGAGCGGATGGCGGAGGCCGTCGCCGAGGGCGCCCGGAGCATCGAGGGCGTAACGGTGACCCTGAAGCGCGCGGGGGAGACCACCGCAGCGGACCTGGTCGGCGCCGACGGTATTGCCCTCGGCACGCCGGAGTATTTCGGTACCCTGTCCGGGATGCTGAAGGATTTTTTCGACCGGACCTTCTCCGCTGTGCAGGAGCAGGTCTTCCGGAAACCTTACGTGGTGTTCGTCAGCGCCGGGAACGACGGGAGCGGCGCCCTGAACGCCGTTGAGCGGATCGCCCTGGGATACAAGTTCCGGAAGGTCTACGCCCCGGTCATCGCCAAAGGGAAGATCACGGACGATGTGCTCGAAAAGTGCCGGGAGCTGGGGGCGGTCCTGGCCGGTGGCTGCGATCTCGGGATTTATTAGCGACCCACGCGTAGTTTTTCCTTGATATCCCCCCGGTTTTTCAGTATCGTTCCCCTGCGCACGCTCTTACTCTTTCGCGCATTCCTGCTGTCCACTGCTGATTGATCCTCGCCTTCCTGCTCCTCTTGGGGGATTTTGTCGATATTTGAATCCGGAAAGCGGTGTGCGGTTTGAACCCCTGCACAAGCTGACCATGTTCTCGACAGGCTTATCTTTCACAAGAAAGGAGGGTCTTTCCATGGCGACGTACGTAAAAAATCAACTCTACATGGCGCCCCTGGCCGAGCTTCAGCCCGACCCCAAGCAACCCCGCAAGTATATGGACCCCGTGGCCCTCGAGGAGCTGACCGCCTCGGTCAGCCAGATGGGGATCATCCAGCCCGTCATCTGCCGGCAGGACCCGGCGACGGGCCTCGTCTACACCGTTGCCGGCGAGAGGCGCTGCGCCGCGGCGCGCAAGGCGGGCCTCTCCGCCGTTCCCGCGGTCTTCATCGACGGCACAAACTATGCCGAGATCGCCCTGGTGGAGAATCTCCTCCGCCAGGACCTCAATCCCGTGGAGGAGGCCGAGGCCCTCCAGCGTCTCATGGACGACCACGCCTACCAGCAGGATCAACTGGCGGCCATCATCGGCAAATCCCAGCCTACCATCTCGGAATCCCTCTCCCTCAACAGGCTCCCCAAGGAGATCCGGGACGAATGCCGCCAGGACCCCGCCGTTCCGAAGAACGTTCTCGTCGTGATCGCCCGGAAGAAGCAGGAGCGGAGCATGCTGACCCAGTTCAGGAAATACCGGGATCAGCAGGCCAAAGCCGCCACCAAGGAGACCGCGGATGCCACTGCTCCGACACAGCGGAAGCGGACCAGGGCGGAGGCTGTTGTCAACAGCATCGCCATGATGGCGAGCAAAATCGGCGACCTGGAATTTCCCGACTTCTCCGCGGAGGACCGGGCCATGCTCATTGAGACCATGACCTCGATGAAAGACACCCTCGAAGCGGCCATCACCCGGGCGGTGAAAAACAAGAAAAAACCGATGTGAATTCGAAGAATCAACGGAGCTAAGCGAAGTTAATTCGCAGAATCAGCGGAGCAAAGCGAAGCTAAAATGAACGGAGCCGTCGGTAGACTCTTAATGACATCGTATAGATAAGTCGTATCAGTGCACCGATATGGCTTCGAGATGGGGGCGTTTTCGGGATGTGTCCGACTGCCGGATGGCATTCAACCGTGCCGACGATAATATCATCCATATGGTACGGGCTCCGCAGAGCGCTTTACTATGAAACGAGAGCGGCTTTCAGGACATTTTTTCTATGATAATGATTTATCCGATTGATGAGCAGATAGGCAACGTCGAAAATGGGATATCCAGTCTTTCAAATACAAATGTTCTATTGTGATCATTTGAGGGATATACTGAACACGAAATGAAAGATGCGAATGTGAGGTAAAAGTTGTCGTCCCGAAACTGACCAATTCAGTTGGAGCTAAATTTTCTTTCCCTTGTTACGATTCTCTTCACATTGTGGATTTTCCGCTGCAAGTCTGATGATAATCGGGTTGCACAGTGTGCCCTATGAAGGCACATAATGAGATCGGAATATAATTCCTGATTGACAATATCATAATTTATGTGCATTCTGTGCCCTCAAAGGACACCATATGAATCTGAAACATAATACCCAGATGAAGACCCTCGGCCCCCAGGCAGCGCAGCTTGTCACATCGCTCCACGAAGAGAACAAGCCGGTTTTCCGCCTGGAAGACGTCCAGCGAATCCTTGGCCTGGAAGAGCCGTCCACGCGCAGCCTGGTCAGAAAACTCGTAAACAGGAGCGTGGCCACGCGGTTGAAACCCGGGCTTTTTATCCTCGTCCCCTTCGAACTGGGAAAAGAAAGAGAGTACATGGGGAACCCCCTCATCGTGGCCCGCGAGTTAGCAGGCGGGAAAGACTACTACATCTCCCACGGCACGGCGATGGAGATCCATGGCATGGTCACCCAGCCCCAGTTGGTCGTTCACGTGACGACATTGGAAAAACACCGCCCCATCCGGATCATGGGCGCCGAGTTCCGGTTTATCACCTCCGGAAAGGATTATTTCTTCGGCCTGGCGGACCACTGGATCACCAAACAGGAGAAGATCAGGATCAGCGATCCGGAGCGGACCGTCCTGGATGGCCTCCGGATGCCGGAATATTGCGGCGGCGTCACAGAACTGGCCAAGGGGATCTGGATCAAGAAGCAGGAATTGAACGACGGCAAGCTGATCGATTATGCATTGAGAATGGACGTCGGGGCCGTCATCCGCCGACTGGGGTATATCATGGAGCTTTACGAAATCGGTTCACTCAAAAGCCGCAATCGACTCCGCGATCGGCTGACAAACACCTACGTGAAGCTCGACCCCCTTCTGCCGGCCGAGGGAAAATTCCTGCGCAAATGGCGGTTGCATTTGAACGTGTCGCCCGATGAACTTCTTTCGACTGTGAGGTCGTAATGATCCCGCAACGCGATCTGTCTCTGTTGTCAAACCGTCTCGCCCGGGGAGGGGGGCGCCGCATCCCGGAGGCCGTCCTGGAAAAGGATTACTGCCTCTCCTGGTTCCTCGTCGGCATGTCCGCGACCCCGCTCAAGGATATTCTCGCCTTCAAAGGCGGCACGGCGATCAAGAAATGCTACATCCCCGACTACCGTTTTTCCGAGGATCTCGATTTCACCCTGCGCGAAGAGACCGCGTTTGAAACAATCATG
>JAPLJY010000361.1 GCA_026388345.1 Deltaproteobacteria bacterium | reverse complement strand
AGGAAAAAAGTAAAGAGAATTCTCTTCTGGAGTTCCGGTATCTTGGAGATATTTTTTAAGCCTTCTAACAAATCAGATAACCTCTACAATGGTGCCGCCCGCGGCTTCAATCTTCTTTCTTGCCCCGTGGCTGACCTTATCGACGCCGACGGAGAGCGGAAAATTGATCTCCCCGTTTCCGAGGATCTTGACCCCATCCACTCTTCCCGACACCAGACCAACCGCCGTCAGGGTGTCGCGATCGACAAGCGCCCCCTGGGTAAACCCTTTCAATTGTTCAATATTGACAATCGCGATGATCCGCCTCATGGGATTCTTGAATCCTCTCTTGGGCATCCTTCGGGTCAAGGGCATCTGCCCCCCTTCGAAATTGGGACGGACACTGTGTCCCGAACGGGCGTTCTGACCCTTCGCACCCTTTCCGGACGTTCCGCCGTGCCCCGAACCGTCGCCGCGACCGACCCTCTTTTTCTTTTTCCGCGAGCCTTTTGGCGGCTTCAATGTTCCCAGATTCATTTCCCGTTCCCCTCAACTTCCACCGCAGCCACAAGGTGATCGACCTTCCGGATCATCCCGCGTATTTCCGGTGTATCATTCAGCATCACGCTTTTATTGACCTTGCCCAGTCCCATACCGCGAAGGACCCTGCGCTGCGCCTCCGGTCTGCCGATGTAACTATGAACCAATGTAATCTTAAGCATTTTACCCACAGCCAATCCCTCTCAGCCCTAATTTTCAGCAACGCCCTTGCCCCTGGCGGCAAGAATCTCACTCGGCGCCCTCAGCTGCCCCAATCCTTCGATGGTCGCCTTGACCAGGTTGTGTGGATTATGCGATCCTAGGCATTTCGTCAGGATATTGTGAACACCGGCCACCTCCAGCACGGCGCGTACCGCCCCGCCCGCAATCAAACCGGTCCCTTCCGACGCCGGCTTCAGCAGGACTTTACCGGCGCCGTAATGCCCGATGACGCTGTAGGGAATCGTCCGATTTTCCACTGCCACCCGGATCATCGCCCTCTTGGCCTGCTCCATGCCTTTGCGGATCGCCTCCGGGACTTCATGGGCCTTTCCCAGACCGGCGCCGACGGACCCCTTCCCATCGCCGACCACGACCACGGCGCTGAACCGGAACCGCCTTCCGCCCTTCACCACCTTGGCCGTTCTGTTTATCGTAATCACCCTGTCGAGAAGTTCTAATTCTTCCATAATCCTTTTTCCCTACGATCATCCTTCGCTGTTGATTGACGAATTGCAGGCTAAAACTTCAGTCCCGCCTCCCTCGCACCGTCGGCCAGGGCCTTCACCCTTCCATGATAGAGAAACCGACCCCGGTCGAAGACAACATCCTCAATACCGGCATCCTGAAGGCGCTTTGCCAGGAGTCTCCCCACCGCCCTGGCCTCATCGATCTTTTTCAGACCGGCGAGGGAATCCGCCAGCTCCTTGCTGAGCGTCGAGGCCTCTGCCAGGGTCCTCCCGGAATCATCGGCAATGGCCTGGGCATAGATATGGACCGCAGACCTGAATACGGAAAGGCGGGGCCGCTTCTCGGTACCCGTCACCCTCCCCCTCACCCTCATCTTCCGTTTGCTTCTGATCTTTTCAATTTTCTTCGTTGCCAATGTGCTACCTCTTCACGGGGTGCGCCGGAACAGGGCCGGCTGCACCGGAAACTTAGGCGCCTACGGATTTGCCGACCTTGCGTCTAATCTGCTCGCCCGCATACTTGATGCCTTTGCCTTTATAAGGTTCCGGTTTCTTCAGGCTCCGGATCTCCGCCGCCACACGTCCGACCAGTTGCTTGTCGATACCGGACACCGCGATGTTGATCAATTTATCGACCTTGATCTGAATCCCCTCCGGTATCGTATATTCGACCGGAGCGGAAAAACCGATGATCAGTTTCAAGGTATTCCCTCCGACTTCGGCACGGTATCCGACGCCGGAAATCTCGAGGCTTTTCGCGAACCCGCTGCTGACCCCCTTGACCATGTTGGCCACCAGGGTTCGGACCAGCCCATGATAGGATCTCTCTATTCTTCCGTCGGACGCCCTTTTGACCTCTACC
>JAPLJY010000245.1 GCA_026388345.1 Deltaproteobacteria bacterium | reverse complement strand
GGCAACCGCATCGGCGCAGGAAAGGACCTTGTTTTCACCGAAACCGGAAGGCGAATGGCAGGAGATGTCCAGGAGCTGCTTGATGACCTGTTTCGGCTGAACGCCGCTCCGCCAGGCCAGGGAGACCATCCGGCCGATCGCTTCGCTTTGCGAAGCGGCACAGCCGCCCGCCTTGCCCATGGTGGTAAACAGCTCGAACAGACCCTCTTCATCTTCATTGATGGTCACGTACAGGGGCCCGCAACCGGTCTGCATCCGGTACGTCCAGCCTTTGAGGGTCATGGGACGGTCACGAACGGATTTTTTCTCTGCCGCCTCCGATTCCTGCGGCGTTTTGGCGGTGGAAAGAACCTGATGTTCCCTGGATCCGTCCCGGTAGATCGTAACGCCCTTGCAATCGAGCTGATAGGCAAGCTCGTATACCTTCCTGACCTCCTCGATCGTTGCGGTTTTGGGAAAATTCACGGTCTTGCTGACGGCATTGTCCGTGTTCTTCTGGAATGCCGCCTGCATCCGGATATGATCCTCCGGCGTGATGTCGTGGGCCGTAACGAATATATTGCGAAGCTCGGCGGGGATCTCCTGGATCTCCTGAATCGTGCCGTGCTCGGCAATCTTCTCCATGAGCGCCTCGGAATAAACGCCGCTCTCCTTGGCCATCCTTTCAAACAGCGGGTGGACTTCGAGAAGGATGTTGTTGTCCATGACCTGGCGTACAAAGGAAACGGCAAAAATCGGCTCGATCCCGGATGAGGCGTTCGCAATGATGGAGATCGTTCCCGTCGGGGCGATGGTGGTCACGGTCGCGTTTCTGATCTCCGGTTCTCCCTGCTCTGCAAAAAGGGAGCCTTCAAAATTCGGGAATGCGCCCCGCTGCCTGGCCAGCGCCGCGGACGCCTCATGCCCTTCATCATTGATAAACGCCATGACCTTTTCGCCCAACTGGATGGCCTGCTCGGAGCTGTAGGGAATCCCCAACTCGATCAGCATATCGGCCCACCCCATGACCCCCAACCCGATCTTTCGATTGGCGTACGTCATCTGGGCAATCTGCGGCAGGGGATATCGGTTGAGCTCAATCACATTGTCCAGGAAATGGACGGCCAGATGCACGATTTCTTTCAGCCGCGGCCAGTCGACTTGCCCATCCTTCACCATCAACCCCAGGTTGATGGAGCCCAGGTTGCAGGATTCATAGGGGAGCAGCGGCTGCTCGCCGCAAGGGTTGGTCGATTCAATCGTGCCGATCTGCGGGGTGGGATTGTCCCGGTTCATCCGATCGAGAAAAATGATCCCTGGCTCCCCATTCTCCCAGGCATGCTTGACGATCAGGTCGAAGACATCCCTGGCCTTCAATGTTCCGGCCGCTTCCTGCCCCCGGGGATTGATCAGCGGATAGGATTCATCCTGCGCCAGCGCCTGCATGAAGGCCTCGGTCAACCCCACGGAGATGTTGAAATTGTTCAGCTGCTTCTGATCGGATTTGCAGCGGATGAATTCCAGGATATCCGGATGATCCACCCTTAAGAGCCCCATGTTCGCGCCCCGCCTCGTCCCGCCCTGTTTGACCGTCTCCGTGGCAATGTCAAAAACCCGCATGAAGGAGATGGGCCCGCTGGAAATGCCCTTCGTGGACTGGACGACATCGCTCTTGGGGCGGAGCCTGGAAAAGGAAAAGCCGGTGCCGCCGCCCGATTTATGAATGAGGGCCGTGTGTTTGACCGCGTCAAAGATCTCATCCATCGAATCCCCGACGGGCAAAACGAAGCATGCGGACAATTGGCCCAATTCACGGCCGGCATTCATGAGCGTGGGAGAATTCGGAAGGAACTCGAGACCGGCCATGGCATTGTAAAACCGCTCCGCCAGCGGCGAGGTGTCGGCGTCATCCTTGAACTTTTGATCGGCATGGGCAATCGCATTGGCAACACGCCGGAACATGTCGGCGGCTTTTTCAATGACAATGCCATTCTGGTCCTTGCGCAAATAGCGCTTCTCTAAAACCGTCAGCGCGTTTTTGGATAATTGCGGAACGATGGAGGGATGAACGGCCATGAGGATATCTCCTTGTTATGTGGTCATGTTCGGCATGAACCCATAGGTATTCATGAAAATACACTATATATTGTATGGGGGGATGTTATAACCACAATATCTATTGGCGTCAACAGAAAATTTATACCCGATCAGCGGCAATCGTAATCCGTCTTGGCTGTTGAATGTTCCGTATGGGTAAATTGGATTGACTCCGGGAGATTCGGAAACGGCTTGCGGCCTCAGTTGGCGCGGGTCTGTCTATAGTACCATTGCATCTGTCCGGCGCTGCTGTCTTCATCCACATTGTCCTCGGCGATCAGCTTCTCACCCCGGGCCGGCGGCAAAACCTCCTTGAGTTTCCATGCCTCATCCAGCCGGCCGAATGTCCAATATTCCTCGAAAGGGGTTACGTATTGCTGCCCGCTGAGGATCTGGCGCCCTTTGCGGACAATTTTCTGGGCATGGGCGCTGATGCGCACGGTGAACTCATCCTTGGCCGGGTTGGTGAAATTTCGGACCAGGATCAGCTCCACCTTGCGCACACAAAGATTCCGGTATTCCACATTCATCCCGTCCATCTGCCACTGGAGGATCTGCCTGCGAAGACTTTCCGCCACATCCCCAAACAGGTCCGCTTCAGGCACCTGCGCCGGATCGCCGGACTCCCGCGCCAGAAACACACTTAAAAACAGATGACGCGCCCGATTCAGCATCTGCTGGCGATCCCAGAGTTTGTCCGTCCGGACCAGGAAGTTCAACATGCGCTCGATGCGCGTAGCCTTTTCTTCGGTTCCCTTCTCCAGCCACGGCCCAGCCTTTCCCTCTTTCCCCGCCGCCCCGCCATAGATCCCCTGTAGGGTCTGATCGGTCAACATCTCGACAAAATTTTCATCCTTGAGGAGATCGGACTCGCCGGACTGCTCAATCTCCCGGAGCAGCCAGTGGTCCCCCGAGCGATGAAATGTCCAGAATTCCTGGAACCGGGCTGAACTTTTATCCCCCCGCAGATATTTGTGATTGCGGTCATCCACATAGTAATCTCGCGCCGAAGCGGTAATCAGGGCGCTGAATTCCCGCTGATCGCTCTTCTCCGTATAGCGGACATTGACAATATCCACCCTCTCCACCTTGAGATCTTCAATTCTGTTGATCTCATGATTCCGGGTCAGCCCCTGAAGCTGAACCGTATGCTGAAGGAACAGAACCCGCATCAGGAGCGGTTCCATGGGACCATAATCGCGCTTTTCCCAACACTCCTGGAGCTTGCGAAACGTCGATTCGGCGAGCTTCTGCAATTCCGGTGAAGAGACCGATGGATCCTGTTTGCTTAGAAAATTCAGGAGCTTCTCCGTTTTCGCGGCCTTTTTCGCCACCGCCGCGGGAGGGTAAAGATAATCCAGGTTTTCGCTTTTCGAGTCTTTGCGCCGCACCGCCACCACAACCAGAATGATCGGCAAAACCACAAAAACGAAGAAGAAGACAATAGCAACGCCGGAACTGCCGGAACCGGAGCCGCTGGAACCGGACCTGCTGGAGCTGGAATGGCTCGAACCTCCTCCCCCCTTGTTGTGGACCAGAAAGTTGCCCGCCAGGAAGGTGTGCGGCCGGCCGACGCTTAGGTTGTAGACCACCTCTTCCCGTTCCTGCGTCGAGGTTCCAATGACAACGGCGGGATGGAAGCTCTCCGCCCACAGGGCGGAGCTTCCCGGCAAGGAAGCTGTCTGTTTATTATTGCGCTCCTTATCCCCGCCTGCAAGGCGGGGCTTGCGGGTTGCGCTCCCGGTCAAAATCCCATCGTTTAAAATGAGCACTTTTTGTCCGGGCCGAAGTTTGCCGGCCTCCAGAAACAGCCCGCCGGGCAGCCCGACCGGGTGTTCCGGGGTTGTTCGAAGCATACCCTGCTCCGTCTCGATCGTTATGACGGAAGAGCGGGTCGCGAAGAGCTTCTCCACGCCGGCCTCGACCATCCCCCCTTCCGGGTCGACCGCCCGCACCCTGTCTCCCGCCGACAGATTTTCAATGGGGGTCCGGCCCGCGGGTGTGCGGATCATCGTTCCGGCGGGGAAACACCCGCCTCCGCCGCCTTTGTTATGCACCGCAACGCCGCCGGCAAAGAAGGTGTTCGGATGATCGGTCTGAAGGTTGAAAACAGGGACCCGCTCACGAACCCTCTTGATCGATACAATGCGCTGCTCCGACAGGGACTGCCCGTCCCGGGCAAAAATGGCGTCGCCCACCTTGAGGATGTCGAGTGTCTTGAAGGTGCCATGTCCGACATAGAAGGGATGCTCTGCGGTGGCCCTGATGGTTTGCCGTTCGGTCGTGAGAATGACATATTCATCCACGGTATGGCGAAGGATATTTCTCACCTTTGTCTGAACGATCCGCCCTTCCGGCGAATAGGCCAGCAATGAATCCCCCGGCCGGACAGCGCTGATCGGTTTTTCGGCGCCGTCGGCTTGCAGAATCAGGCTCTCGGGAAGAAAGCATCCCTTATTGTGAACGACGATGTCGGCCGGAATGAACGTCCCGCCGGGCATCACCAGCAAATTATACGCCGATGAATGGGCCCGGACACTTTGAATGGAACGGATTGGAACCGCGTTCAGTTTTCCGTGACGCATCCGGTAAACCCGGTCGCCGACCTTCAGCAGCCTGGCGATGCGATACTCTCCGGGTCCCGCCATCACCGGATGCTCCGGGGTGATCACCACCCTGGAATCTCCCGCGAGGATTTCCAGGTAACGGTCCGCCCTGGTCTCGGTCAGCGCCTTCACCGTTCCCGCCTGGAGTTTCCCTTCCACAACGCTCCAGACCGGATCACCGATGCGAAGAGTCTCAATGGCGGCAGCGCCTGCCGGGGTCGGAATCGGGGTGCCCTTTGCCAGACAACCGCCGCCACCCCGCGCCCAGGCTGAAACCGAAGCCATCAATACAATCAGCGTTACTGCCAGGACAGCCTGTTTTCTCATGGACGTTTTCCCGATGATTCGATCGATTTATTTAATGGAGCGCGGACAGGACACCGCCCAATACCGCGGCAGCCACAACCATGCTCACGCCGAGGATGCAGGCTGCCACGATCCTGCTGTAGTATTCCGCCACAGCCCTGTTTCCCCGGGCAATCTCCTTCTCTTCGTCAATGTTCGGGGTCAAGCGGCACATCAGCCTCGTCACCACGACCGAAGCGAGCAGGATCAGCGCCATGCCCACCAGACCGCCAACCACCGAAAAAATCACCGACCAGCCAATGTTGCTCATCGTCTCCGTCATCGTGACTCCTTTCTCTCACCGGCCGGCGTTATCCCGCCGCCGTGATCTTCAATCCCGGCTCAAAACTTGACTTGCGGGACCACGCGGTCCCCGGCCTCCTCTAACTGAAAGAAGGCCTCAGCCTGGAAGTTGAACATATTGGCAATCAAGTTGCCGGGGAACATCTCCACCCGGTTTTTGTATCGCATGGCCGCATCGTTATAATACTGGCGGGAAAAACCGATCTTGTTCTCCGTCGATGCCAGCTCTTCCTGCAGCGCAATGAAACCCTGGTTGGCTTTCAGGTCCGGGTAGGCCTCGGCCAGGGCGATGAGGGATCGCAAGGACTGGGTCAGTGCATTTTCAATCTTTGCCCTCTCTTCGACGCTTCCCGCAAATGCCGCCGCCTGCTGGCGCGCCTTGACGACCTCATCGAGGGTTTGCCGCTCGTGGGCGGCATAGCCCTTGACGGACTCGATGAGGTTGGGAATCAGGTCATGACGCCTCTTGAGCTGCACATCAATCGAGCTCCAGCCATTTTTGACCTCATTGCGCGCGCCAACGAGACCATTGTAAAGGCTGATGACAAGAAGGCCAAAAACGACGAGACCGACAATCATGATGATCAAAAACATCACACCCTCCTTTTAAGTCGAGCAGACCGGCATCTCCCGATGCCGCCTTTATTCCTTGGGGAATGTTCTCCGGCTTACTTCTTTGCCATTCATTTTTAATTCATTTTACCCGTCTCCCTTCAACACAAAACCCCGCTCTCTTGCAAGAAACGGGGTCTATGATCATTACCACCATACATCACCCTATCAGGTTTGGCGGTGCGTTGATGGACAGGATTATGGATAGCATTTGTAAATTGATCTTTTCTTGCCAACTTGTCAATATATTTCCCAACCGGCAACTGAGGTGAGATCGATATTGCACTCACGAAGGGCTGTTTCAGCCCAGCATCTCCCTGACCTTCCCGGAAAGTTTCTCGAGATGGAAGGGCTTCTGGATAAACCCGTTGCAGCCGCGCTCCAGAATCTCCTGCGCCTCGCCGTTGATGCTATAACCGCTGGAAAGAAGAACCTTGATCGCGGAATTGATCTCCCGGAGACGATCGAAGGTCTCCCCTCCCGATATCCCCGGCATGATCATGTCCAGAATCACCAGGTCAATCTCCTTCCGCTTCTCCATATAAACGGCGAGCGCCTCCTGACCGCTCCCGGCCGCATAGACCCGGTACCCCAAGGACTCCAGCATCTCCCGGCTCACCTCCAGGACCATCTTTTCATCATCCACCAGCAGGATCGTCTCCGTCCCCCTGGCGACGGCCCCGGTCTCCGTCTTTTCCCCGATCACCTCCCTCTCCGAAGCGGGGAGATAGATGGTGAACGTCGTCCCGTGACC
>JAPLJY010000127.1 GCA_026388345.1 Deltaproteobacteria bacterium | reverse complement strand
CGACGCAGAGGTCTCCTCCAGCGACGATGCCTGCTCCGAGGCCCCCTCCGCCAGATGCTGGCTCGATGACGATACCTGCGAAGACGCCGATCCCACCTGATCGGCGGCCTCTGTAATGCCCGTGACCACCCGATTGATGGGACGGGTAATGGCAAGACTCAAGAAAATCCCCAGCAGCGCCGCGGCAATGACGTTGATGATCGTCAAAGTGATGGATACGGTGCTGGAGATCGTCGCCAGAGATACATTGTTTTCTGATGTTTTCTTGGCCTCGGCCTCAATCGTATTAAAGAACTTTTCAATCGCACCATCGAGCTGCTTTGCCGCAATTGCGCCGTCCGTCTGCATGATCCCCGAGGCGGCCTCCGCCATGCCCGAGTTGATTTGACCGGTCATTTTATCCATCGCCTTGCGGTAGGCCGCCAGACCGCTTTTCAAATCCTCCAACAGTTTCTTTTTGTCATTGGTATTGGCCGCTTCTTCGATCTTTTTCATGCTTTCGTTGTTTTCCTGCCGGAGCTGTTGGATCTGGGCCAGCTTCTCCTTCCGCCTGTTGTCATCTGTTTCCGTAATCACATCCCGGAAAAGGACCCGGACCTGCTGAAAATTGATTCCGACCGATCCGATCTGTGCCAGCGGAATGGTATTCAAGGTGTAAAGTTCCCGATCGGCCGCCGTGATCTTCTTTAAGTAATAGATCCCCACGGCGCCGACGATTCCTGAAATGATGGCAACCAACATAAAACCTGCTATGATCTTCACACTGATCTTGAATTTTTTCATGCCTGTCCCCTTCCTTCACTCACCGTTTGATTTTGATGAATTGCAGCAAACCGGCCGCCACCCGACCCTTCAATGCTACAAGTCGATCTGATTGATCGCTTCAATCGAACCGAGCACCTTATCGATATCGAGGAGGATCTTGATGCCGGAGCCCACCTTGGCCATGCCGAGGATGAAGCGGGTATCCAGACTGGTCCCGAAATCCGGCGTCTCCTCGATCTCTGTCTCCCGGATGTTGAGCACCTCGGAAACAGAATCCACAATGCTCCCGATGAGAACATGTCCTCCATCCCGGAAAACCTCGACCACAACGACACAGGTCCGCTCCGTGTATTCCCCGGCATCCAGGCCGAACTTCGACCGGAGATCGATCACCGGGATCACCTTTCCCCGGAGATTGATCACCCCCTTGACATATGCCGGCGTCTGGGGAATCCGCGTGATCGCCATCATCCCGATGATCTCTTTCACCTTCAGAATCCCGATCCCATACTCCTCCCCCGACAAAGAGAAGGTCAGATACTTGCCTTCACGACCTTTCACGGATCGACCCTCACCCGCTGCAACCATCGCTTCCGCCATCACTCAGCCCTCCTTCCCAAAACCCTCGGAACCGCCTTCCAGCCGCACCTTTCCGCTTCTCGGCATTCCGGCAATCCACCGTTCCACCTCTTCCATGTCGAACCGCCATGATTTACCCAACTTGAACCCCGGCAACTTACCGTCCGACGCCAAACAGCACACCGTGGACTCCTTCAGATGTAAAAGGGTCGCTACCTCCCGAACCGTTACGATTCGCACCATTGCCTCCCTCCTGAAGCATCTCCCCTCCCGTGCAAAAAACAGACAAAGACATTCAAAACAACCGCGGGAAGGGAAAAGAAAAAATTGATTGGATCCTCATTCCTTCTCAAAAGTCCTTGAAGTCTCCCTTTCCATCCTCGTCGAAGGGGATGAGCGACTTCGACGGGACGCCTCCCGTTTTCCGCACTGTTTTCCGGGAGGAACGATCCCCCCTCAACCCCGCAGGCCCGGGAAGGGCCGGCTTGTACTCCGGCGCGG
>JAPLJY010000008.1 GCA_026388345.1 Deltaproteobacteria bacterium | reverse complement strand
CCGGCCTGGAGAAAGGCCCGGTGAAGGAGGGAGGCGTGGTCGAGCTCTTCCGCGGCAAGCCCTACATCATGGGGGTCACCGCCGAGCTGATCGCCCAGATGTATAACCTCAGCCGGGAGGAGATCGACGAGGTCGCCCTGCGGAGCCACAACAACGCCGAGAGGGCCACAAAGGAAGGGGATTTCCGGGAGGAGATCGTTCCCGTGGAGATCCCTCAGCGGAAAGGAAAGCCGCCCGTGATCTTTTCGAAGGATGAACATTTCCGCCCCGGCCTGACGGCAGCCGACCTCGCGGCCCTTCCCGCCGCCTTCGTTCCCAAAACCGGCAAGGTCACGGCGGGAAACTCCTCCGGCGTGAATGACGGGGCGAGCGCCATGATCATCATGTCCGCTGAAAAGGCAACAGAGCTCGGTCTGAAGCCCCTCGCCCGGATCAGGGCGATCGGCCGCGGCGGCTGCCATCCCTCCGTCATGGGACTGAGCCCCGTCCCGGCTGTCCGGAATCTCCTCCTCAGATCGGGCATGAAACTGAACGACTTCGAACTGATCGAGGTGAACGAGGCCTTCGCCGCCCAGTACCTGGGCTGCGAGCGGGAGCTTGGCCTCAACCGCGAATTGACGAACGTCAACGGCTCGGGCGTCGGTCTCGGCCATCCCGTGGGTTCCACGGGCTGCCGGATCATGGTCACCCTCCTCCATGCGATGAAGAAACGGGGAAAGACCCTCGGCATGGCGACGCTCTGCGGCGGCGGCGGCGTATCGCTGGCCACCGTGCTGGAGATGTGCTGATCGGAATTTCAGGGCGGGCCTTCAAGCCCGCCCCGTTTTCTGACCATCTCCACCTCTTGAAAGGGAAATAAACGACCCTTCCCTCCCCATCCGGGTACTGCATGCGTCCCCGTGAGAATGACGCCCGAATGTTCACGCCCGCCGTCTGATGCGGCGGCGCCTGCACAACCTGCCCTTTCAGCCTGGACCCCTCAATAGGCCCAGTGAAAGATCCCCTTGCCGATGATGTTCATGATGATGGGAACGCTGTAGATCAGGCCGATCGCCGCGATCTTGCCGCGGTCCGTTTTCATGCCGATGACGAGGATGGCCGCCACGTAAAAATGGAAATACCCGATGAGGAAAATCAGCCAGACGCCGCCGAATGAGAGTTTCCAGAAGGAGTATTCCCAGACGAGGTGCCCGCCGATGTTCAGCAGACATTCCACCAAAACGCAGAAGACCGAGTAGCCGATCGCCCAGAACCACCGGTTCGGAACCCCCAGTATCCTGTCTTCTTTTTTCTCTGCAAGGGTATGGTAGTAGATGATCCCGGAGATGGCAAACATGAACATGATCTCGATGTTCCACCCGATCATGGTTCTCAGAGCCGTGTCACCAGGGGTCGTCCAGAAGGCTGAATAGTTGGTGAAATGGAATACCCAGCCGTTCCAGGTCTCATTGAAGAAATCCATGCCGAAAACGGTAAGGCCTGCGAAGATGGCGTTCCAGTTCCCCGTCTCTCTGGCCTTCTTCATTTCCGTCACCTAGATATAGATGACGATGGCCAGCAGAGGGATTACGTACCATTTGATCATCGTCAGGTCCCGCAGCCCGTTCAGGGCAGCCTGTGAAGCTTGTGTCGGCATCGGTTGCACCTCCTTTTGATAATATATTGCCGGATCCGTCAAAAAGATGCTGAAACTATGCAGAAAATCACGTAGGCCGTCAAGACTCTTTTTGTTATCATTTTCTCCTTGACTTCCCCTTTCCGCTCCGGTAATGACGGCTATCCAGTCTTACCGGTCAGACCAATTTCGAGGGAACGGATGACTTTCGAAAAGGTAGCCCAAACCCGGTTCAAGAAGAAGAGTTCGTTCATCGCCGACCAGATCCTGCGGATGATCAACACCGGCCGCTACAAGACGGGGAGCAAACTGCCGTCGGAGCGGGTCATCAGCGAACAGATGGGCGTCAGCCGCCCATCCCTGCGCGAGGCGATCAGCGCGCTACAGATCGTCGGCATCCTCGAAAGCCGCCCCGGCGACGGCACCTACGTCTCCGCCCCTTTGGCGACTGAAGATCTCAAACGCCAGGCCCTGACCGTCCTGGAGGAATGCGACAGCCCCTACGAAAACATGCAGGCCCGCAAGGCCATGGAGATCGGTGCGGCGCAACTCGCTATTCAGGTCGCGACGGACGCCGACCTCATCGCGTTGAAGGATGCCTGGGATGAAAAGTGCGAACGCGGCCGCCGGGGGGATCTCGAAGAATACCTCCGCTATGGGAAGGAATTTCACCTCGCCATCGCCCGGGCCACAAAGAACCGTGTCATTGAAGGGATCATGGAAAAACTCCTCGACCTGACCATTCAGCCCCTCTGGATCAACATGCGCCGGGAATACTTCCGGGATGACCCTTCCCGGATCGAGCTGATGCTGGACATCCACGACCGGATCGTGAAGGCGATCGCCAATCGGGATACCGCAAGGACGATCCGCGAACTGGAGATTCACTTCGATATCCAGATCGAACAGATCTACAACCGGAATGACGAGAACCATACCGATTTGAACGGCAAATCAAACCGCAATGAAGAAGGCAAAGGGAGTGATCAAGACAGGATTCGCTGAACAAAGAGCGGGTATCGGTTTTCTTGAGATGTCCCATCTACTGTCCGGCCGCGGAAGGGCTATGTTGGCCCCTGCTGCGCATCGGAACGATTATGGAGGAAAAGAATGAAAAACCTGTCCAAGTTGTCTGTATTGTTTTTGGTTGTCTTATTTGTCGCGATTGGGATGGGAAATGCCCTGGGCGCCGGAAAGTATCCTGAAAAACCCATCACGATGGTCGTCCATGCGGGCGCCGGCGGCGGAAGCGATATCTTTGCGAGGACCCTGGCTTCGGCGATTGAGAAGGACAAGCTCCTTCCCCAGCCGATCATCGTCGAGAACAAGACCGGCGGAAGCGGCGCCATCGCCTTCGCCTACGTGGCCGGCAAGAAGAAGGATCCCTACTACCTCGTCACCGCGGTTACCAGTTTCATGACCACGCCCCTGATGGGTCTGACCCCGGTGGGGCTCAAGGACTTCACCCCCATCGCCAACTTCGCCTTTGACGAATACATGCTGATGGTCGGCCCCAATTCAAAATTGAAATCGATGAGGGAGATAATCGACTTTGCCAAGGCCAATCCGCAGAAGATTACCGTCGGCGGGACGCAGCTCGGCTCCTCCGACTCCATCTGCGCCTACCTGATCGAGAAGGCGGCCGGCGTCAAGTTCAACTTCATCGTCTTCAACGGCGGCGGCGAGGTCAACGCGGCCCTCCTCGGCGGCCACATCGACATGGCGATCACGAACCCCGGCGAGGCGCTGGAGCTCTACAAGGCGGGCAAGGTCAAGATCCTCGGCGTCTTTGCCGAGAAGCGTCTGGCCGCCTCCCTTGAGATCCCCACGATGAAGGAGCAGGGGATCAACGCCATCTATGTCCAGAACCGCGGCCTCTGCGCCCCGGCGGACATCCCGGCGGACGCGAGGAAGGTCCTCGAAGAGGCGTTCTTCAAATACACAAAGACCGAAACCTTCAAGAAGTACTGCAAAGACAACATGCTCTCCGAGGCGTGGATGGACGGGGCGGCCTTCGGGAAGTTCCTCGATGAGTGGAACGGCAAGTACGCCCTCATCCTCAAGGACATGAACCTGATCAAGAAGAAGTAACCACTGCAGTGGCTTGACCATTTCGGCGGGGGCGCGGATTTGCGCGCCCCCGCCTTTTACGACCGGGAGTTTGCTCCCCTCCTTCCCTTCACCGGAAACGGCGGGCGCGAAACCCAATCGATATTGTACCGGAAGACTTCCTTCCTGCAGGCAGGGGAGCGAAGGGTGTGGAAAGGTGAGGCGGCTGATGAAAAAAGCGGACTTGATTACCGGCATTCTTCTTTTGTTGCTTTCCGGATACGTGACTTGGGAGTCCTGGCGGATGCCGCCGTCGGCGACGTTCGGTCCGGGGTCGGGATTCCTCCCCTTCTGGATCGGCTTGATCCTGGCGGTCCTGGCGCTGATCCTGCTTGCAACGGCCTGGCGCCGTGAGGCGACCGGGAAGGAGATCAAGTCCCCCTTCCCGGGGAAGAGGGCGATCATCGCGATCGGAGGGGTTCTGGGGGGACTCGCGGTCTATATCGTACTGATCGAGGTCCTGGGATATCTGGTGGACACCTTTCTGTATGTAACTTTTCTGCTTGGGATCGTGGAACGCGAGAAGTGGCCGATGACGATCATGGTTGCAGTATCGACGACAGTGGGGCTCTACGTTATCTTCCAGGTCCTGCTGGGGATCACATTGCCCTCGAACATGTTCGGGTTTTAGGCATGGTGGGAGAAATTATCTTGGACATATTTCATAACATCATTCTGGGATTTCAGGTCGCCACCACCTGGGAGAATCTCCTTTTCTGCTTCGTCGGGGTGCTGATCGGGACACTGATCGGGGTGCTGCCGGGGATCGGACCGACGACGGGGGTGGCGATTCTGATCCCGATCACCTTCGGGATGAGTGCGACAACGGCGATCATCACCATGGCAGGGGTCTATTACGGGGCAATGTACGGGGGATCGACGACGTCGATTCTCCTCAACGTGCCCGGGGAGTCCGCCTCGGTCATGACGACGCTCGACGGCTACCAGATGGCCAAAAACGGACGACCGGGACCGGCGCTGGGAATGGCGGCCCTATCCTCATTCATTGCGGGCACGTTTGCAGTCCTGATGCTGACGTTCATCGCACCGCCCCTGGCCGATTATGCCGTCTCATTCGGTCCGCCGGAATATTTTGCGCTCACCTTCATGGGGCTGACACTCGTCACCTCTCTGGGCGGTGATTCTCCCCTCAAGGGTCTCATCAGCGGTGTCCTCGGGCTGCTGGTCGCCTGCGTCGGGATCGATGCAATCAGCGGTGTGGCCCGGTTCACCTTTGACAACATGAACCTTCTGGACGGGGTCGGTTTCATCGGCATGGCGGTGGGGCTCTTTGCCGCCTCGGAGGTCCTGGTGAACATCGAGGAGCCGATGCAACAGATCTTCACGGAGGCAAAGCTGAACTTTCGGAGTCTCTTTCCGAACCGCCAGGACTGGAAGGACTCTTTCGGGGCGATCTGGCGGGGCTCGATCATCGGGTTTTTCATCGGCGTGCTCCCGGGGGCGGGGGCGACGATCGCCTCGTTCATGGCCTACGCCGTGGAGAAGAAGGTGAGCAAGCACCCGGAGAAGTTCGGAACGGGGGTGATCGAAGGGGTGGCGGCCCCGGAGGGGGCGAACAATTCGGCCGCCGGCGGCGCGATGGTATCGCTGCTGACGCTGGGCATCCCCGGATCGGGGACAACGGCGGTTCTGCTGGGGGCGCTGCTCATCCACGGGCTGCGTCCCGGACCGCTCCTCTTCTCGACGCACCCCGACTTCGTCTGGGGGCTCATTGCCAGCATGTACATCGGCAACGTGATGCTTGTCATCCTGAATATGCCGATGATCGGCATCTGGGTCCGCCTCCTCAAGGTCCCCTACAAGATCCTGATGCCGCTGATCATCACGATCTCGGCCGTAGGCGTATTTGCAACGGACAACAACATCTTCGACATGTGGGTCATGTTCTTCTTCGGCGTGGCCGGCTATTTGATGAGGAAGCTCGATTATCCGCCGGCGCCGATGGTCCTGGCTCTGGTCCTCGGGCCCATGGTGGAGATGTCGCTCCGCCAATCGCTGACGATCTCCCACGGGAGCATGGCGATCTTCTTCACCCGTCCCATCTCCGGCGTGTTGACCGTCCTTGCCCTCGTCTCCCTCTTCTCGCCCCTATTCCGCATCCTCTGGATGAAATACCGGGCGGGGAAAACGGCGGCCGCATGACAACGCCGGACGGCAGGGAGCATTACAGGCATAATGCAGGAGTTCAAATTCAAATTCAGGAGTTTTTTATGAAAGTTATCGGAATTCATATGGACCGCTGCACGGGCTGCAAGACCTGTGAGCTTTACTGCGGGGCGGAGCGGGGAAGCGAAGGAAGAACCCTCCTCGCCGCCGTTCAGGAAACCCCGGCCCCCCAGTCCCGCGTCCGCGTCGAGGGGGGACCGAATGGCGCCTTTCCGCTCCAATGCCGCCACTGCCTACAGGCACCCTGCCTCGACGCATGCCTGACCGGCGCGCTCCGCAGGGATGAGAAGAGCGGCATGGTGATCATCCGCGAGGATCTCTGCATCGGTTGCTGGACCTGCACCGCCTTCTGCCCCTATGGCGTCATCTATCCCTCCCCCGAGCGAAAGATCGCCTTGAAGTGCGACCGCTGCCTCTACATGGAAAAGCCGGTCTGCGTGGACGTCTGCCCGACAAAGGCGCTCGATGTGGTGGAGCTCGACGGGATCGAGGAACTGCTCCGGGAAAAGCGCCTCCGGACGGCGAAGGCCATGACGGACAACGGCGGGGAAGGAATCCGCCTTCTTGATCTCGGAAGATCATAAAACCAGAATAAATACTCAGGGAGTTGAATAGCTTATGGAAACGATTCATTTCAAGACGGTGGACCCGGTGAGCCAGGAACTGCTCCGCGACGCATCCCGCAAGGGGATCGGTCTCAACTGGGAACGGTATGAAAAACAGCAGCCGCAGGACGGATTTCTTCGCCTCGGCCTCTGCTGCCCCTACGGCTGCATGCAGGGCCCCTGCCGGATCGATCCGTTCGGACGCGGTGCGCTTAATGGGATCTGCGGACTCGACCGCGACGGAATGGTTGCGGCCCTCCTGCTCCGCTTGGCCCTCCAGGGCGCCCTCGAAACGGCGGCCGAATACTCGGGTGCATATGACGCAAAGATCGCCTGGTCCGCGCCTCTCGCCTCCAGGGCGGCCGCGGCCCTGAAACAGACCGGCAGCGATTCCCTCTCCCACGCGGAGATCCCGGAGAGCGCGCTGCTTCTGTCCCGACCCTCCGCAACGCCTGAGGCACTCGTCCGCCAGGCGATCCGCCTCGGGCTTCTCAGCGTCGGTCTGCGGGAACAGAGACAACCTGACTCCGCGGTTCGGGGCGTCTGCGTCGGATACGGCCTCCTTGCCGGAGAGGCAATCCGGATCGGCATGACCGGACGGATCCCGCGGACGACGATTGAGACGCTGCTCAAGGAGACCGCGGGCCTGAAAAATCCCGAAGTCCGTCTGGTTTCCCTCGGCGACTGGATCCCCGCCGGAGAGGACTTCCTCCCGATCGCCTGTACCGCCGGCGAGGCGGAGACCGTCCTCAGTTCGGGAAAATTGAACCTGATCCTGGCCGGAGAAGGGACCGATCCGGGCATCCTTGCCCTCTGCGGGAAGATGAACCTCACCGTTGTCTCCTGTGGGAAGAACGCCGGGACGGCGGAAATCGTGAAGTGCGCCCGCGGCGCCTTCAACCGCCGGATCCCGGGCGTCTTCACACCCGACCCGGCCATGGTCGGCATGGGGCGTGTGAGACTCGCCGCAAAAGAGGTGGAATCCTCCCTGAAAGGGAGCGCCCGGATCGCACTCCTCGGCGGCGCCGACACCCTCTTGCAGTCCCTGGGACACCTTCCCGTGGAACTGTCCAAGGCTCTCCGCGGTGAGGACCATGACGTAGCCTCCTGGGGCGATGCGGCCCTCTGGATGTTGAAGCAGGATCTCCCCGTCGGCATCCTCGACCCGCAGGATGGTCCCCTGACCGCGGTCCGCGCCCTGGCGGAAACCGGAAGGCTTCCGGCCCTCAAGGGGATCTGTTTCACGGCTCTGCGGAACGGCCGCGAGTTCACCTTCGCACTGGGGCTCGCCGCGCTCGGCCTGAAGGTCATGGTCGCCACTCCCCTGCCCCTCTGGGGAAGCGAGAAGGTTCGCACGGCGCTCAGGGAGAACCTGGCGGCCGCGGGCGGCATCCTGGCCCATTTCGACCATCCGGCCCAGGCCGATGAGATCCTAAGTTGGTTTATCCGGTCGTAACGAAAAACGTCCGGATCGGCTAACGAAAGCCCATGAGGAGCAGTTCCATGACATGTTTAATTGTTGGCGGCGGCGCCGCCGGTTTTCAGGCCGCCGCGACCTGCCGGGCCTTGCGGCCGGACCAGACCGTGACGCTGATCGACGCCGAAATGGATATTGGTTATTACCGGACCCTCTTGCCGCAGTTCATGGTCGGAGCGCTCCCGGAGGAGAAACTTTTTTTCCCGCACAGCGGAAATGATCCTCTCCTGACGGTCCGGACTGGTGTTCGGGTCAAGTCCCTGGATCGCAGCGGGAGATGTCTGCTGCTCGACAGCGGAGAGGCGCTCTGCTACGACCGCCTGATCCTCGCCCACGGTGGAGAGTCTTATCTGCCGGGCATTCTGGCCGGTCCGCCCTGCCGCGGAATCTTCCCGGTCCGTGATCTGACGACGGCCCGGAAGACAAAGGCGTGGATCAGCGATCACCGGAAGGTTGTCGTCTTCGGCGGCTCGCTTGTCGGCGTCAAGACGGCGGTCCATCTGAGTCAGGCCGGTTTCGAGGTCTCCCTCGTCGTCCGGCGGGGGCATATCCTTCTGCGCGCCCTCTCTCCGGAAGCGGCGGAGGTTGTCGAGGCGCATCTCCGGAACCTGGGGATCAAGGTCCGCGTAAACGCCGCGCTGGAGGATCTCCGCATCCGCGACGGGGGAATCGACGCCCTGAAGGCGGGGGGACGCTGGCTCCCCTGCAGCACCCTCCTCGTTGCGGCCGGGGTCTCCCCCGATACCTCGTTTTTAGAGGGAACAGGCCTCCTCACGGACGGGGAGCTTGTCGTTTCACCGGCGCTGCAGACCATCGATCCGCGGATCTTCGCCGCGGGGGACGTGGCCGTGATCGCATCCCGCGGGGAGAAGATCAGTCCGAATACCTGGCCGCAGGCCGTCTCCCAGGGGAAACTGGCGGCCGAAAATCTCTATCGGAGCTCACCGGCGCCGCATCGGGATTGGTCGCGGATCAACGCGATGGAGCTCCACGGTATCGCCATGGTTGTTCTCGGCCCCCCGGTGGTCGGGGCGGAGGTGATCTCCCATGCGCGACCGGAAGCCTCCGTCCGACGAGAGCTGTTCCTCATCGATGGAAGACCGGTCGGAGGCGCGCTGATCGGCGACATTTCTGCCGCCGGAACGCTCCACGCGCTGATCAACGCCGGGCGGCCGCTCACCGCCCGGGATGCCGGACTGCTCCGGCCGCAGACGGGAAACGTGATCCGCTTTCCGGAACAAACGGGCCGCAGAGAGGCCCTGATTCTGTCACCAAAGAGGTCAAGTCTATGATGATCCATGAAGAAATCTGTGTGGGGTGCGGCCGCTGCCAACCCTACTGTCCCACCGCCGCGATCCGCTACGACGGACTCAAAAGCATGATCGATCAGGATGTCTGTTATGAGTGCAGCACCTGTCTGCGCGCCGCACACTGCCCCGTCGACGCCATCGCGGAATCGCCCAATGTTTACGACTATCCGCGGGCGCTGCGCCGGTATTTCAGCGATCCGAGCGCGACACATGCGGCCACCGGGATCCAGGGCCGCGGAACGGAGGAGTCCAAGACCAACGACGTGACGCACCGCGTGGGTCCCGGAGAGGTCGGGGTCGCCATCGAGATCGGCCGGCCCACGCTCGGGATGTCGATTCTGGACATCCAGAAGATCACCCGGGCGATTGCCCGCGCCGGCGTCCACAAGATCGAGCCGCACAACCCGATCCACTCCATGATCGCCGACGAGGCGACGGGGGATCTCAAGCCCGAGATGCTCGGGGAGCGGGTTCTCTCGGCGATCATCGAGATCAATGTAAAGCGGGATCAGCTCCGCGGCATCCTGCGGACCCTGAAGGAGGTTGCCAAGGAGGTGGACAGCGTCTTCTGCATTGACGCCTGCACCATCGTCGAACCGGGGCTCAAGATCCCGGAGGAGATCCTGGAAAGCATCCGGGCGGAGGGTTTCACCTGGCGGCCGAACGCCAAGGTCAACATGGGCCTCGGACGGGCCTGGGAATAAAGGAATGGCGGCTGATGCAATTATTTTAAGTTTATCAAGGATGAAATTATGACTCACAGTCTACACAGAGAAGGAAGTCTGGAATCGCTGGAGAGGGAGTATGTCCTCTTCATCTACCCGGCGAGGGGATTCAATTACAAAGGGAGCGAACCGAAGATTCGGCACAATGTCGAGCTGCTCTACCAGGCGGGGCCGGTCAACATGATCCCGACGTCGCTGCGCCGCAACATGTACAGCGGGGTCACGAACGAAGAGATCCTCGACAGCATCACCGTCGAAGGGACGCGCGTCTATTCGGTCTTCGATGACCGGGAGAAGCTCAAGAAGGCGCTGATCCTGATCAAGGAGGCAGACGAAGGGATCTCCATCATGGTCAGCGGGGTCACCGACCGCATCAGGGAAATTGCCGCGGAGTGCGGCATCAACCCCCACATGATCAACCTGTCGCTCGGCATCCACGGGAACACGGATCGCCTTCCGCCGGCGGACATCCGGGAGTTTACAACCATGTGCGGCCACGGCGTCGTCTCTCCTTTTCTGGTCAAGGACATGATCCGCCGTGTCAAGAGCGGCAAGGTGAGCGAGTGGGACGGGAGCGTGCTCCTGGCGGAACCCTGCACCTGCGGGATTTACAACCCCTGCCGTTCGGCGGAGTTGCTCCGGGAAAAGGCGCCGCTCTACACGGTGGATCGCTGGTAGCGGCGGGAGGGAAAAGATGAAGATCGGGTTCATCGGTTTCGGAGGCGCCGGCTACGGCCTGGCCAAGGGGCTCCATCAGACGGGCCTCACGGAGATCCTGTTTTACGACCGCATGCAGCAGACGCCGCCCTATGCGCAGGTGATCCGCCGCCATGCGGCCGAGATCGGCGCCCTTCCGGCGGCAACCGCCGGAGAACTCCTCTCCCGGGTCGACGTGGTCTTCTCCTGTGTTACCGGGGCAATGGCCGTTTCCGTTGCGGAGGAGGCGGCCCCCTTCCTTGCCCCCGGAAAGCTCTACGCGGATGTGAACACGGCCGCGCCGCAAATCAAGGAACAGGTCGCTGGAATCGTCGAAAAGGCCGGGGCCGCATTCGTCGATACGGCAATGATGGGGGCGGTTCCGACCTTTCTCCACCGGGTGCCGATCCTCGCCTCCGGCGGCGGCGCGGAACGGTTTCGGAAATGCATGCAACCCTACGGAATGAACATCCGCGTGATCGGCGAAAAACCGGGCCAGGCCTCCGCGATCAAGATGTTCCGCAGCATCTTCATGAAGGGATTGCTCTCCCTCTTTCTCGAAATGCTCACGGCCACCCACCGTTACGGCGTCGACGAAACCGTCCTCGGTTCCATCGCGGAATCCCTGGACGGCGTTCCCTTCCTGGAGACCGCGCGCCTCCAGATGACGAAGGGGGGCGTCAACGCCGAGCGCATGGCCCACGAGATGGAGGAGGTCATCGCCACACTCGAAGGGATGGGTTTGCCCTCCGGGATGTCCCGCGCAGCGATGGAAAAGCTTCGCTGGTGCGCCGGTTTCGGCCTGCGCGAACGTTTCGGCGGCGAACTGCCGGCTACACTCACCGAGGTTCTCCGGGCGATGGAGAACCCTGCGGAGGGATCTCACGCGTAAAACGGAGCGGGAGCGATTCCCCTCCCGCGGATTCCCTTTCAGCGAAAAGGGGATGGTTTCTTCAATATTTTTCATTCACACTTGGAGGTTACAAGATGAAACTCTGCTTCAATGCCGGACCGCAACCCATGGAGGAGTACTTTTCCTTTGCCAAGGAGAACGGCTTCCCCTGGATGGAACTGAGCTGTAACAACCCGAACAACTTTCTGGACAAATGGACTCCCGCAAGGATCGACGGCATCAAGAAGCTCCGGGACAAAGCCGGCGTCAAGTACGGCCTCCATTCCGCCTCGTTCGTCAACGCCGCCGAGATCGAACCGACCGTCCGCAGGGCCGTCCAGCAGCACCTGATCGATTACGTCGAACTCGCCCACCAGTTGGAGGCGGAATACGTCGTCCTGCACTTCGGTTACCACTTCAGCCTCTTCATGGACCATGTCTTCGACTGCCTGATCAAGACCTACGGACCCGTCGTCGAGCTGGCGGAGAAGTACAAACTCCCGATCGGGATCGAGAACATGAACAAAATCCACGAAGCGGCAGAGATCGCCTATCTCGGCGTCACGATCGAAGAACTGGCCCGAGTCTTCAACGCCATTCCGTCGAAGTACTTCGGCCTCACGCTGGACATCGCCCATGCGAGCCTGCTGCCCGGCGGCCCGGAATCGTTCATGGACGCCTTCCCCAACCGGATCATCAGCGTCCATGTGAGCGACAACGACATGGTCCTGGACCACCACCTCCCCGTCGGGAACGGAAAGATCGATTTCAAACGGGTCTTCAAAAACCTGATGAAACTCGGGTTTAAGGGGACCCTGAACATCGAGCTCCCCCGGTCGAACGAGGACCGCGCGCTGAGCAAAAGGAGACTGGAACCGATTCTCGATGAACTGGGAATCCTCAAAGAGGCGCTGATGCCCTGACCGGGAGCGCAACCCGCAAGCCCCGCCTTGTTGGCGGGGATAAGGGGCGCAATAAAAAACAGACCGCCTCCTTGCCGGGAAGCCCCGCCCTCTGGGCGGGTAGCTTCACATTCATGTTTTAACCGGGCGGTTACGCCGTTTCAAAATCAGAAATGGCGTGCTGCCAAGCATGTTTGAGTTCACCACGGGACCCGGCATCGCCATCATCACAACCGGAAGACTGTTTCCTTTTATTGAAATTTCATGTAGGAAGAAGCCATGGTTTTCGACGGCGTAACCACTGCGGTCCTCATCATCATCTTCGTCTCGACGCTGGTCCGCGCCGTCTTCGGCTTCGGCAACGCGCTGGTTGCCATGCCGCTTCTGGCCATGACCCCGATCGGCATGAAAACGGCCACGCCGCTCATCGCCCTGATTGCAATCATCCTGGCGCTCCTTATCCTCGTGAAGGACTGGCGCATTGTCGATCTGAAGAGCACCTGGCGGCTGCTCGTCGCCACCGTTCCGGGGATCCCCCTCGGTCTGATCCTCCTCAAGGGGCCTTACGAAAACACGGGCAAGATCATCCTCGCCCTGATCATCATCGGCTTTTCCTGTTACGCGCTCTTCCGTCCCAGGTTGATCAGGCTGAAGCAGGAATGGACGGCCTACCCTTTCGGCTTCCTCGCCGGTATCCTGGGCGGCGCCTACAACTCCAACGGCCCCCCGATCGCGATCTATGGAACCCTCCGCAGATGGCCGCCCGACCGTTTCCGGGCGAACCTCCAGGGCTACTTCTTCCCGTCCGGCATGATCATCGTCGCCGGTCACGGTCTGGGTGGCCTCTGGACGCCGGTGGTCGGCTGGTACTTTCTGCTTGCCCTGCCGCTGCTCCCGCTGACGATGTGGATCGGAAACCGCCTCAACCGGACGTTTCAACCGGGACGTTTCGACCGATACATCCACATCCTCCTGATCCTCGTCGGGGCGATTCTCTTCATCCGGACGGTTATTTCCGGTTCATCCGGTTGATGCGTATAGCTTCCTGAAGTCAAGCATGCGGCAATTCTTACGGAGATCCATCCTTTCGAACGGTAATCCATAATAAAATCGAAGTAATTTCCCCCTTGACTTTTCATTCGCATAAGAACATTAGTTGATCATCGTTTTCCTTTAGCTCATTAAACCCATTAACTTTCCCCTTAACATTTTGGAGTTCGGCGTGAGAGAGAGTTACCGGAAGGTGCCGATATTTCGGCTTCCGTGGAGGTAACCATACCTCTGATGGGAGCTTACGTTTTACGGTACTCAGAGTATCTATTTTCATATAAAACAAATTCAGGCATTCAACTGCCATTATTAGCCGTCAAACCAGAAACGAAAGGAAAAGTCATGAGATTCAGAACCATCGCAGTCATCACTGCAATCGGTTTTTTTGCGCTCGGTCTTGGGTACCTATTCGCCGGGGCGCTCATGGTGGGCCGTTGGCAAATCCAGTCTACGGACAGCGTGCTTCTGCTTTGCAGACGAATTGGGGCCTTTTATCTTGGTCTATCGGTCATGTTTATTCTCGCCAGATCTGCGCCCGTGTCGGTAGCCCGTACCGCTCTAAGTGCCGGAACAGCGGTTGCATTTTCGTTGTTGGCCCTACTTGGGGTCTACGAACTCACTGCGGGGCACACAGGGCCGGGCATTCTGGTGAGCGTCGTAATCGAGTCCATTCTTGCGCTCGTATACATCCGAATACTCTTCACCGAGCGGAGGGCCGCGGTTGAGGGCTAACCGCACAATAGAGAGGGACACGCGCAAGAGCGGCGTGCGCCCCTCATTGTGAGCGTTACGCTCTTTCGATACGTAATCCTTAGTTTTGATGAATGATGAGCACTGAACAGTTGTAGGTGAAGTCGAGGCTCAATTCAACAGATTATCAACTCAAAAGTACGCATGAAACGGATGAACTTTATTTCCTGACTTCCGCAGGGGTCTACTGCGCCTTTTCGCCCTCCGCGCCGATCGGGGCCGACACCGACGCTCCCGTCCCCATCTCCCTCCCGCCCGGAGCTCCCGCGGCGCCCGGGTTTGCGGCATCGCCCGTCGACTGCATCGGCTGCGAGCCGTTTCCGGCCGGTTCGTTCAGGATCTCCTCATATTCGGGAATGACGTTCCCCCGGCGGACCATGATCCGGTAGACCGCTTCCGTCCGACTCTCCACATACCGGCCTCCCCCCAAAGGGTTGTAGCGGAGCGGGCTGGGCAGAACCACGGCAAGCGCCGCCGCCTCGCGCGCCGTCAGCGCGTCGGCCCCTTTCCCGAAATAATGCCGTGCGGCCGCCTCGATGCCGAAGATCCCGTCCCCCCACTCCGCAACGTTCAGGTAGAGCTCGATAATCCGCCGCTTGGAAAGGTTCCGCTCCAGGCGCCAGGTCAGGATCGCCTCCTTCAGTTTCCGGACGGGATTCTTCGCCGGGGTGAGATAGAGGTTCTTCGCAAGTTGCTGACTGATCGTGCTCCCGCCCGCCCTGAAGCGTCCTTTCTGAATATCCTTCTCTATCGCCTTCTGGATCGCCTCGAAATCGAATCCCTCATGGGACCAGAACTTGTCGTCCTCGGCGATGATGACCGCCTTGACGGCATAGGGGGAGATTCCGGCAAGCGGCACCCATACCTGCCGGATATGTTTGTGGAGACCTGCCTGTTCCCACTGCCGCTCCCGGTAAGCCATGAATGCGGTTTTTGCTGGATGTTCCCGCTTCAGCCGGGAGATGTCCGGATAGACCAGATAAAACGCGATGTTCAACAAGAGGGCCGCCGCCAGCACAATCGCGGCGCGCCAAATCCACTTTTTCCACATTTTACAATCCTTAAATCCAGACTTGTTCATGCCGCCGGATGACCGGGAACATACCCTATTTTTCACCCATTGGAAAGTGGAAGACGGGGCAGCAATCCGTAAATATGCAGGCAAAACAGTCTCCATTGGAAAATTGGGTTTGACTTCCGGCAACAATTCCGATAAAGAACACGCCGGTTCCCGTGTGCAGCTTGTCATCCATTGGCCTAATCTGTGCACCGTTCCAGCACGTGGGGGAGCTCCCGAATACCAATGAGGAGGCACTTCATGATGAGACGGCGGATTTTGCTCTGGATGGGACTTGGCGTCCTGTTCACGTCCCTGGTCCTTTGCGGGAATACCCTGGCGAAGGAGACGTACCCGGTTCAGCCCGGCGACACCATTGCCGGAATCGCCGCGAAGACCGGCGTTACCCCCGACGCGCTGAAGGCGGCCAATCACCTGAAAAGCAGCCGCCTCCAGGCGCATCAGATCCTCGTCATTCCCCCCCATAAAAGCGGAAAGACCGTAAAATCAAAGCCATCCTCCCTTCCCCGGGGAGGGGTCTATGCGGTGAAGAAAGGGGACACGCTCGCCGGCATCTCCCGGAAGACGGGGATTCCCATCGCCGAGATCCGGGAATTGAACCGGATCCGGGGGAACGCCCTGAAGGTCGGGCAGAGGCTCGCGCTGAAGAAAAAACCGGGGCGTGAAATCGCGTCTGCGGCGCCCCTTGAATACACGAAAAGCGGAATCAATCCGGAATTAGAGGCGGAGGAAGAGGAAGAGGCTGACGACCTTCTCAGCCCGGAAGAGGCCTGGGCGGAGATCGAAAAACGTAAGCAGGACAGTGCGGCGCTCCTCGGCAAGTGGAGCAATCCCGACGAACCGAAGCTGCTCGTCAAGGTGGCGATGGGTTTCCTCGGCGCCCCCTATCGTCTGGGAGGTTCCTCGGTCACGGGGATCGACTGTTCCGCATTCGTGCAGAAGATCTATCAATTCTTTAACATCGACCTCCCCCGGACGGCCTTCGAGCAGTCCCACGTCGGGATGCGTGTCGCACGGGGCGATCTGGCCGAGGGGGATCTGATCTTCTTCAAAACGAGAAAGCCGGTCGGTCACGTCGGGATCTACATCGGCAACAACCAATTCGTCCACGCCGCCTCACGGAAGAAGGGGGTCCGGGTGGACGACCTCAATACGCCCTATTACGACCGGCGTTTCATCCGGGCCGTCCGCCTCAAGGGAAGCGATGACGGCCTGTAGAAAACCATCTGCAATCTCCCGCGCGATTCAAAGGAGAACACCATGTTTCAGAGATCTCTTGGCCTTTTGGCCGTGACTGCCGCATTTCTCGTCCTCGGCGGCTGTGTCGCCAAGGACGATTATCTCCGGAAACAGGCCGAGGCTGATGCCCTGAGCCGTGATGCGGCGACGCTGACCATGGAAAACCAGGGTCTCCAGGAAAACATCAGGGGGCTTCAGGAAAACATCAGGGGGCTTCAGGAGAGAATCAGCGGTCTTGATGCAGACAAAGAGAATCTCACCGCCGAGCGGAATGGTCTCAACGCCCGCCTGGACACGCTCAGGGAGGAGACAAACCGGACCATCGAGGAGCTGCGGAACCGGAACACCGAACTGGAAGGCGACAAGCAGATGCTCGGGGAAAGCATCGCGCTGCTGAAGAAATCAAAAGAGGCGGAAGTGAAGACGGTGAGCAAGACCTATGAAGAACTGCTCGCCGAAATGAAGGGTGAGATTGAACAGGGGCAGATCGCCATCACCGAGCTCCAGGGGAAACTGACCGTTGACGTCGTGGACAGGATCCTCTTCGACTCCGGTCAGGCGGAGGTCAAACCGGAGGGGCTGGCCGTCCTGAAGCGGGTCGTCGAGATCCTGATGACCGTGACGGACAAGGTGATCCGCATCGAGGGACACACGGACAACATCCCCATCGCGGGGACCCTCGCGAAGAGGTATCCTACGAACTGGGAGCTCTCCGCGGCGCGGGCGCTCAACGTCACCCGCTATCTGGAAAAGCAGGGAATCGATCCCACCATCCTGTCGGCGGCGGCCTTCGGGGAATACCAGCCGGTCGCCGAAAACGACACCCCCGAGGGGCGGGCAAAGAACCGGCGGATCGCGATCATCCTTCTGCCGAAGGAATAATTTGGAGGCGGGGCGCTGGGGAATGTGATCATGATACCCATCTAAGCGGATGGTAAAATGGTGACTCGGGTGCGGCAGGAATCGGCGACGGTGAATGAATGATGGCAAAACCCAACATCCGGGACATGTCCCTGGAGGAGATCGAGTCCCTGATCGCCAGCCTCGGCAAGGAGAAATACCGCGCCCGGCAGATCATGAAATGGCTCTACGCGGGCGGGGCGACCTCGTTTGCGGAGATGACGACGCTGGCGCTGGATTTCCGCACCCGGATGGAAGGGTTCACCCGCATCGCCGAACCCGCAATCGACCGGATACAGACTTCACAGGACGGGACGAAGAAGGTCCTCTTTCGCATCGAGGACGATCTTTTCATCGAGAGTGTCCTCATCCCCGGCCGGAACCACTGGACCGCCTGCATCTCAACCCAGGCGGGCTGCGCGATGGGATGCCGCTTCTGCCTGACCGCTCGGCAGGGGCTCAGGCGGAACCTCCTCCCCTCTGAAATCACCGGCCAGATGACGATGCTCCGGCGCCATACGCCCGAGGGGCCGGAGATCAAGAACATTGTGCTGATGGGGATGGGGGAGCCGCTCGCGAACTATGACCACACCCTGAAGGCGATCCGGATCCTCACCTCCGATCACGGCCTCGGCTTCTCCAGCCGGAAGGTCACCGTCTCCACCTGCGGCATCGCCCCGTGGATCGTGCAACTGGGGAAGGACGTCTGCGTCAACCTCGCCATCTCGCTCAACGCCCCGGACGACCGGCGGCGGGACGAGCTGATGCCCGTGAACCGGAAATACCCCCTGACGGAACTGCTCAGGGCCTGCCGCGACTACCCCATGCCGGGGCGGCGGATGCTGACCTTCGAGTACATCCTCATGGCGGGCGTCAACGATTCCCCCGCCGATGCGGAAAAACTGGCCCGGCTGCTTCGAGGCCTCCACTGCAAATTGAACCTCATCGCCTTCAACGAATTCCCGGGTTCTGTCTACCGGACGCCGACCCCGGAGGCGGTTTCGGCATTTCAGCAGATCCTGCTCGATAACCACTACACGGCCATCCTCCGCGCAAATCACGGCCGGGACATCCTCGCCGCCTGCGGCCAGTTGAGCGGTCAGGCCGGCGGTGGTGCGGAATAACGAGCGGGGAATTGCCCTCTGCGCCGTCAAAAAG
This sequence comes from Deltaproteobacteria bacterium, assembly GCA_026388345.1. The sequence continues at coordinate 917 of JAPLJY010000008.1, read as the reverse complement.
ATCCTACCGCAAGACCACCAGTGAATCGACCGCAACCGGTCTGCTTCCCTGAACGATCAGGGGATTGACATCGATCGCCTGAACTTCCTCACACTCCAGACCGATTCTGCCGACCGCCATGAGACATTGAATCAGCGAATCGGTATCGACCGCCGGCATGCCCCGGATCGCACCGAGGATTTTCTTCCCCTTGATTTCCATCAGCATCTCCTCGGCGTCCGCTTCAGACAGCGGCGCCGGTCGAAACGTGACATCGCCAAGGATCTCGGTCAATATTCCCCCCAGACCGAACATGACGCAGGGACCGAACTGGGGATCGCGGATCATCCCGATCACCAGCTCCCTCCCCCCTTGGATCATCTCCTGGACCAGAAATCCCCCCCCCTTTGCGGGAGAAGACGCGCTGATCCGATGATAGGCAAGCTCCAGGTCAGCCTCATTGCGCAAGTCGACCGCAACCAGCCCGCTTTCGGTCTTGTGGCTTACCTCCGGAGAACACACTTTCAGCACCACCGGATAGCCGATGCCTTCCGCGGCCTTTCTCACCTCTTCCCAATTCTGCGCCAGTATCCCCTTCGCCGTCGGGATGCCGAAACCCGCCAACAGCCGGGCGCTTTCAAATTCCGAAAGGGTCTTGGGGTTTTGTCCCCTGTCCGAGTTTGAGATCATCTCTTTTTCAGTCATAACCAATCAGTCTCCTTCAACCGCGATCCATATATCTGCGGCACTGCGTCAAGATGGAAAGAACCTCGAACGGCTCCTCGATCATCGGAAAGGTCGGTACGCCCCTCGGTTCCAGAAACGCCTTGGCGGCCTCCATATGCTTTTTCTCCGCACTGAAGGTGGCGAAGATCGGTTTCTCCGGATATCTCCGGGCAAGATCCACGATGAACTGCAGATCGGGAACGCCGGTTTCA
>JAPLJY010000258.1 GCA_026388345.1 Deltaproteobacteria bacterium | reverse complement strand
CTGTGTCAGGTTCCACCCGGTGGTGGGGGAGAATGACTCCACCAGCGTGTCGAAGGGGTAATGCAGATACTGGCTGAGCACGTGAAGCTTGAGGGCGGCCACGGCGGTATCGGTCTGGGCCAGCGGCGTCAGATTGAACTGTTTCACCCGGTTCAGCATGGTCCGGTAGTTGGTGGTCTCGCCGTTGTGGGTGAGAGCCGTATGCAGCTCGGCGAAGGGGTGGGCGTTCATCTGGTCCACCACCGAACCCGTGGCCAGCCTCCGGTGGATAACATTGACCGGCGCATCCGGCAGCTCCCAGGGGAGGTGCGTCCCGTCGGTCTTCCAGCAGCCGGAGTTGCGGCCGCAAGAGAGGACCGCCGCCTTTTTTTCCCGCACCTGGAAATAATTCTCCCGGGTGATGATCCGGGCCAGACGGTAGATATATTCATCCTCCGCTTCCTGCATAAACGCCTTGTCGCTCTTGTAATTATCCCGGGTCAAATCGCGGTAGAGGATCTGCCGGGGTGGCCAGACGGGATCCGAAAGCAGCTCGTTTTCCACGAACGTCTCCAGTTCCTCCGGCCGGACCCGGACGAAGAACCGGAAGATATCCCCCGGGTCCTTCTCCCCGAAGCAGCGGAAATCCATCTCTTCGGGGCTCCGGCTCCCGTTATGGGACCGCTTGTAGGGGATCCGCCATTCCTCCAGGTTTCCCGTAAAGCCATCCACTTGCAAGCCCTGGAAATACCGGTCCATGATCTCCTGCATGACGAGCCGCCGGCTGACCAGGGTCTCCTGCCTGGCCCTGCGCCGGACTTCCTTGGTGTCCATTCCCGGATTCTCGGCCAGCGTCTCTTCCTCGACCCGGGACTGCAAAATTCCCTTGATCAATACCTGGAAGGCATAATGATCCAGGTGGTGGGGGTAGCAGCCGCCCTTCCAGATGCCCACGCCGTCCATGCCCCGGTTGGCCATGGAATCCAGCATCAAATCCATCACGCCGCTCGGGATAAAACGGTTGGAGACGATGGCTGCCACGCCGCAGTCCGCGGGGGAGGGAACCGATGCCGGCACGGGCCGGTCGATCCGCGCCGGAGAGGTCTCTTGCTCCGGGACCGCGATCAGCCGGCTGCGGCGGCGCCTCTGCACCCTCTCCTCCAGGAGGGGCCAGGCAATGCGGTCGTAACAGCCCCGGAGTTCCCGGATGTCCTTCAAGCCCAGGGCCGCCAGGGCCTTGATCATCTGGGCCTGCAGGATGGCGCGGAAGTTGATGATCTGCTGGGCGTTGATCTCAACGTTGCGCAGCAATTGCATCCTGGGCTCGATGGTGGAGATGCCGCTGCGGCATCCGGATTCGCAGTTGCGGTCCCGGACGCAGCCGATGGCCACGAGATCGGCGGTCCCCAGGACCACCCCGTCCAAACCCATCGCGATCCCCTTGATGATGTCCCCCCAGGTGCGGAACCCCCCGCTGCCGATGAAGACGACGGAATCCCGCAGGCCGTCATCCATCAATTTCTCGTGGCAGATGGGGATCGCATACTCCATATGCATGCCCATCTGGCCCTTGATGATATCGGGCGCGGCGCCGGTGCCCCCCCGCGGCCCGTCGAGCCAGACCTCGATCACCATCTGGTTGTCCTTGGCGATCCGCGCCAGACCCGATACGATGAACTCGATGTCGGGGGAAGGTGAGACCTTGATGCTGATCGTGGTCCGGCGGTTGATCATCCGCAGGGCATCGATGAAGGCCTTCACGTCTTCGATGGAATAGCAGTTGTGGAAAGGGAACGGCGAGATCAGGCTGACCCCTGCCGGGACCCCGCGGAGGCGGGAAACCAGGCCGAAGACCTTCCGGCCCAGCAGATGGCCGCCCACCCCCTGCTTTGCGCCCTGGCTGTAAGCGATGACCACGCGGCGGGCACGGCGAATGGTCTCTTTGGTGACGCCGAACAAACCGGTCTTGAGTTCGGTGGAGATATAGGGCTCATCATCGGGCGCCACGACGGTGACAAACTGGACAAGCATCTCATCGGGGTACTGCGCCAAAGTGGACAGCAGTTCGTCGCTGAGCGCAGATCTCATGGAGGGTTCCGCCACCTCGAAGCGTATTTGATCCCGCAATTCCTCCACGGGAATAAGCTTCCTCTCTTCCATGAACCCGCGCAGGGCGTCTACCAAAGGATCCGCCAGGTCCAGGGGGTTCCACTTTTCATCGAGGAGGTAAAAGGTGGGATACCCTCCTTCACCGGAATCCATCTGCGTCTCCAGGGCGCGCGTGGCCATGACGCGGGCCCGCCAGGTCCCGGGACCGATGGAGCCGATCGACATGCCGCCGCCCATGAGGGGAGAGCGGAGCCTCAATTGTGGAGCGAGCTGCAGGGCCGTCTCCACTTCATCGAGCTTCTCCTCAGCGGTAGCGTCGGGGTCCGCCGGGAAGAGCACCCGGATCGAGTCAAAACCGTCCCCCAGGTTTCCCCGCTCCTCCGCGCACGCCAACTGCAGCGTCTGGGTATCCCCGCTGGCCATGCGTCCCACGGCGGCGATCAGTGAGGCGGGCCAGACAAAGTCGCGATTGAAGATGCAATAACAGGAGTCCTTGAGGTTTATATCATAGAACCGGTGGGGTCGCTGCGTGGGCCGGATCAGGTTCTTCAACTCCCGGTACTTCCATCCGGCGCCGCTTCCTTCCCGCTGGATGCGGGCCTCGTTCGCCTTGGCGTTTCTCTCCACGCGCAATGCGTCCTTGAAGATGTCGTAGACCCTCTCCTCCAGGTCATCAAAGATGACCAGCCGGTTTTCCTCGCCCACTGTCTTCTTGATGTCCTTGAAGCCGGAAGCGCCGAGCACCTCGATGATCTGGACATTCCAGACCTGGATCAGGTTGGCGATCCGTTTGGCCAGGAGCGACGGATCGTTGAGAATAGCCAGGGGCTCCCCTTTCGAATATTTTTGCCGGGCCAGGGGGTCGACGGTCAGCAGCACCGGCCAGTCGATCTTGATCCCGTTGGCCCCACGTTGCACCGTTTTCTGGGCGTCGGCGGCCGTGCGCATACCGCCCGCGGCCAGGATGGAAAAGCGGTGCCGCATCTTTTGGTCCACCAGGAAATGATGGACCACCGGCACGGCGTCCGTCGTGGGGTAGTAGCCCTTCTCCGGATCGTAGTCGGAGGTCAGGGCGATGATGTCCACGGGAGAGGAGAACAGAGACTCCAGGGTCTTCTGCAAACCCGCGGTCATGCGAAGGCCGGCATCGAGATGTCCCTTGTCGATTCGGATGACCGCGCAGAAGAGGGATTCCGGGAACAGCGCCTTCCATTGATCCGCGGACCCCGCGAAGGGGCCGTCCACTTCGATCTCCACCAGCCCCGGCAGAGGGTTGGACGACGCACTAAGTTTCCTCGTCCCGGCCAACAGTTTCTGCGCCTCCCGGGCGGTGAGCCGGAGGATCAGGAGCTCCGAATGCTCTGCGAGCATGGCTGCATGCTTTTCATACTCCGCGAGCCGTAGCGTGAGGCGGCTGCCCATCCGGCCCGCCACCTCCAGCATGGCTCCCAGAAGCGCCTCTCTCCCTTCCATGGGCATGACATCCATGAGGATGGGGGTCTTCACCCTGATTAATCGGGGAGGGGGGGTCGTGAGCTTCTCTCCCTCAAAGACGAGGTATTTGGGGCGCCGGCCGAGCTGCACGCCGATGGCGTCGGCGGAGCTTTCATACAGCAGGTTCTGCGCCGGACCGACGATATGAAAGTGGCCGAACCGGATGCCGTCGTTCCCGGAACCGCGGTGCGGGTCTCCCTGTCCGGTCCCGGAGACGGGAATCTTGCCGGTCGTCGCTTCCAGGTCGATGCGGGCAATCAGGTCCCGGGTCCAGTAGGGGTCATCCATGCCCAGGAAATCCGGATGGAGTTCCACGGTCGTGGCCGCTTTTCCCAGGGCAACCTGCGGGCAGCGTTCCAGGCAGGCCCCGCAGCCGCGGCAAAGCGTTTCCTGATCGATGAGGACGCGGCGGGGGTCGGTTTCATCCCGCTTGCGGACGCTGTACATGCAGGCATCCACGCACGTCGCACAATGCAGGCAGAGCTCCTCGTCGATCACCACCCGGTGCCGGGGAAAGGTCTGGCGCTTTTCCTGAATCTTCTGGTCGAAACCCGTACGGATCACGTCCAGGAATCGATGAAACTCGGGGGCCGCTTCCACCCCCTGGATGAACTGCATCACCTCCTGGAGGGGGAAGTCGATTGAAGCGGAGAGGTGTTTCTCCAGGTCTTCGAAGAGCTGCCGGTGATTCAAATGAACCTGGCATTCTTCGTCGCAGCGGCCGCAACGCATGCAGAAGTAAAGGGGCAGGACCTTCGCCAGCGCCAGCTTCTCCGTCTCCAGCGCTTT
>JAPLJY010000194.1 GCA_026388345.1 Deltaproteobacteria bacterium | reverse complement strand
CCCAAAACAGACACCAGGGTGTTCAACCGGCCACCCAAACCAGCGAAAAATCACCCCTGGAACAAGAGCTGGAAAGACTGGATGCCCTCCCGACAACGGAGGATATCTGCCTATTGACCAAATAGGACATTTCTACTTTGGTGATTTAGGACATTTCTACTTTGGCTTGACAGGCGATAAAATCTACTTGACACACATGGTCCACCCTCGTATCCTTCCCCGACCCCAAAGCAGGTTCTGCTCCACAATGAACAATGGGCACATGGCAAAGGTGCATCGTTTTATGCTGACGGGCTGCCGGCCCGATACGGCTGCGTCGCGGAATTTGCCGGGGCAAAGAGACCGTTCATCACAAGGAGGAAGGAAATGGCACCACGCATCAAGGTCACGATCCCTTATCTGAGAGAAAAAAAGGCCCAGCGCAAACCCATCACCATGCTGACCGCATATGACTTTCCGATCGCCAATATCGAGGAGGAGATCGGCATCGATATTATCCTGTGCGGGGATTCCCTGGGGATGACCGTATACGGTTTTTCCGGCACCAACCCGGTCACGATGAATCTGATGATCCCGCACTCGGCGGCGGTCAAACGCGCGGCGCCGAACTGCTTTGTCCTCGGCGACATGCCCTTCATGTCCTACCAGGCCTCGAACGAACTGGCCGTTCTCAACGCCGGCCGCTTCATCCAGGAAAGCGGCGTCGACGGTGTCAAGCTCGAAGGCGGCGAGGAAATGGCAGAGCGTATCCGGGCCATCAGCCGCTCCGGCATCCCCGTTATGGGACATCTCGGCCTGACGCCCCAGTCCGTATCGGCCCTGGGGGGGTTCAAGGCCCAGGGAAGAAACTCCGCCGGCGCCCTCAAGCTGATCAACGATGCCAGACTCCTCGAAGAATCCGGCGCCTTCAGCATCCTTCTGGAGGCTATCCCTGCTGAAATCGGCCAGATCATTACGGAACGCGCCGGGATCCCCATCATCGGCATCGGGGCGGGACCCCATACGGACGGCCAGGTCCTGGTCGTACATGACGCCCTGGGCTTCTTCAAGGGCCACAAGGCAAAGTTTGTCAAACAGTACTGTGATCTGAACGACGTCATCCGCAAGGCCCTGCAGGAATACCAGAAGGATGTGGAAAACAAGGGCTATCCGGCGGCGGAGCATTGTTACGGCATCGACCCCGCAGTGCTTGAAGAAATCAAAAGTAAACTGAAGTAAGTATCTTTCATGCCAAGGATAAGATATTGGAAACCAGAGAAATTCGCCTGAAATACGGCCGGGGCGAGGTCACGTTTTCCCTTCCCGCCGGGCAGATCTACTTTGAGGTAGTCGGGAAGGAGTATCCTTCAATCTCGGACATCCCCGGGGCCATCCGCGCCGCTCTGGAAAGACCCATCGACTCCCCACCCTTGCGGGAACTGCTCCGCCCCACGGACAAGGTGGCCATCACCGTCAGCGACATCACCCGGAGCTGGCAGCGGATGGACCTCGTCCTTCCCACCCTTTTCGATACGATCTCCCGGGCGGGCATTCCCGACGAGAACGTCAGCGTCCTGGTCGTCGTCGGAGGCCATCGTCAAAATACGGAAGATGAGATGGAGCAGCTCTGCGGCAAAGATGTCTGCCGGCGGGTGAACGTCGTCAACCACAACGCCCGGGACCTTTCGAACATGGTTTACCTCGGCAAAACGAGCCGGGGCACAGAGGTGTCGATCAACCGGGTCGTCGCCGAGGCCGACCGGATCATCCTGACCGGCGGGATCATCTACCATTACATGGTGGGATACGGCGGGGGGCGCAAGAGCGTCATCCCCGGCTTCAGCTCGATCAGGACCATCCAGCAGAACCACCTCTGGGCCATGGCGCCTGAGCTGGGTCAGGGATCGAACCCCAATGCCCGGTCGGGCAAGACTCGTGGCAACGAGTGCCACGAGGACATGATGGAGATCGCCGGTTTCGTCAAACCCGATTTCATCGTCAACGTGGTTCCCAATGCCGACGGGGATTATGCGGGGATCTTCACCGGCAACTGGGTCTCCGCCTGGCAGGAGGGGACGAAACTGGTGGACGAGATCTACGGCGTCGAGATTCCGGATCTCGCTGATATCGTGATCGCCTCGGCGGGAGGGTCCCCCAAGGACATCAATCTCTACCAGGCAGGCAAGACGATGGACAACGCCTCCTATGCGGTCAGGAAGGGCGGAGTCGCGATCATCGTCAGCGAATGCCCGGACATCCTGGAACCGCCGGAATTCCCCCAGTGGTTCCAGTATCCCTCGAATCGGGAGATGGAAAGGGCCCTGCGGGCGGATTTCTCGATTCCGGGGTGGGTGGCCTGGAAGGAGGTCGAGTGTAGCGACATCGCCACTTTCGTTATGGTCACCCGGCCCGAGAACGCCGAACTGGTGGGAAAGGCCGGCATCATACCCGTCGCAACGATGGAAGAGGCCCTTGATCAGGCCTACAAAAGATGCGGGACGAAGGAACCGCGGATCACACTGATGCCGCAGGGGGCAAACACCCTGCCGGTTTTAAAAGCGAAACCTTGACCGGGAGCGCAATCCGCAGGACCCGCCTTGTGGGCGGGTAGCTTCAAATATTTAAGTTCAGTCCTGTTTGACCGGAGCAGTTTTTCGCAACCTAATCACGTAAGGAGGAAGGGAAATGAAGAGAGTTTTCATGTTCGTTTTCGCAGTTTTGATGGCATTTACATTTACATGGGTAGGGATGGCGGGGGCGGCGGAGTACAAGGCCACCTGGAAACTGGCATCCACCCAGAGCATGGATCACCCCTACATGGTCGGTGCGCAGAAGTTTGCCGATCTGATGAAGGAGAGGACCAACGGGCGCATCACGGTAAAACTCTATCCCAGCAACCAGTTGGGCAAGGGTGAGCGCGAAATGACCGAGGGGATCCAGCAGGGTGCGATTGACCTGCTGGTGACATCCACCGGTCCCTTGGGCGGGTTCAGCCCCTCGATCAACATCCTGGATTTCCCTTTCCTGTTCAGGGATTTCAAACATGTTGACCTGGTTCTGGACGGGCCCATCGGCCAGAAGCTGCTCGACGATTTCAGCAAAGCCAACATCAAGGCCCTGGCCTTCTGGGAAAATGGCTTCCGCAATCTGACCAACGCCAAGGGGCCGGTCAAGAAGGTCGAGGATGGCAAGGGGCTCAAAATCCGGACCATGGAGAACAAGGTCCACCTGGCCGCCTGGAAGGCCGCGGGGTTGAATCCCACCCCCATGGCCTGGGGCGAGGTGTTCACGGCGCTGCAGCAGCATGTGATCGACGGCCAGGAGAACCCGATCGCCGTCTATTACAGTTCCAAGCTCTGGGATGCCGGCCAGAAGTACTTCTCGCTTAGCCAACACGTGTACTCCCCCTCCCCGTTCCTGATGAGCCCGAAGGCCTTCAACGCCATGCCCAAGGAGGACCAGCAGCTGACCGTGAAGACCGCCATGGAGGTGGCCAAGTTCCAGCGCAAGGTCAACCGCGACGGCGAAGAGGCAAAGCTCCAGGACATGGCCAAACAGGGGGTGACCGTGACCCGCGACGTGGACAAAGAAAGCTTCAAGAAGGCGATGGCGCCGGTTTACGGCGAGTTCAGCGCGCAGTTCAGCAAGGCCGAAATCGAAGCCATCATGAACGCGAAGTAATTTTCAGAGGGGCGCCCTTCTGAATGGTTTGCAAAGGGCGCCCTTTCTTTTTTTGTCCGGGGGAGTGGCGTCATGCGCGTACTGCAGCGGTTCAACGAATTTCTAATGAAGGTGGGCGGCTGGGGGACGATCCTGTTTATGGCCGTCATTGCCATCGTCGTCCCTTACGAGGTGATCGGACGCTACGTGTTCCAGAAAATGACCATCTGGTCGGGCGAGGTTTCGATGTATTCCCTCGCCTGGGCCTCGATGCTGGGCGGCGCGGTGGGATTGAAAAAGGGCTACATGGTCAGCATGACGTCGGTCGTGGAGTCGATTCCTCCGGGCATGGCGCATGCGCTCAAGCTGGCGAGTTATCTCTGCTCGCTGTTTTTCTTCGGTGTCATGTTCGGTTTCGGTCTCTTCCAGACCATTTATAACGCGCATCAAACCTCGCCGGCCATCGGCCTGGTGATGAGCTATCCATACGCCGCGCTTCCGACGGGTTTCTTCATCCTGTTCTTTCTCATGCTGGAGGAATTCATGGTTTTCCTCGGCCTGGGTCCGAAAGGAGAAGGCCAATGATCGTCTTCCTGACCACCTTTATCGGGTTGTTGTGCATCTCCGCGCCCATCGTTGTGGCCCTGGGCGGCTGTTCCCTGGTCTACGCCCTGGTCAGCAGCAGCATGCCCGTCACCACGTTGATTCAAACCATCTTCGGCGGCCTGGCGACCTTTCCGCTTTTGGCCATTCCGCTCTTCATGCTGGCTGGAAATCTCATGAACGAGGGGGGGATTACGCAGGATCTGGTCCGCTTCGCCCGCCTGCTTTTAGGGCACATCCGCGGCGGACTGGGGCATGCCACGATCCTTGCCTGCGCGATCTTTGCGGCGATCTCCGGGGCCGCGGTGGCGACCGCCGTCGCCATCGGCGTGGTGATGATTCCGGCCATGAAAAAAGCCGGCTATGAAGAGGACGTGGCAGCCGCGCTGACCTGCACGGCCGCCTGCATGGGACCCATCATACCGCCCAGCATCCCGTTCATCATTTACGGCGTCACCGCCAACGTCTCGATCGGCGCGCTTTTCCTGGGCGGCGTGTTCCCTGGTATACTGCTTGGCATTGCCCTGATGATCTACATGTACTTCCTGGCCATCAGGCGAAAATATCCCCTGGACAAGAAGGCCCCCTTGAAGGATGTCCTCGTCGCCAGCGTCAAGGCGGTTCCCGCCCTGTTCATGCCGGTGCTGATTCTGGGCGGCATCCTGAGCGGCATGTTCACCCCCACCGAGGCGGCCGGCGTCGCCTGCGTTTATTCGACCTTCGTGGGCGTTGTGATCTACCGGAGGTTGAATTTCAAGAACCTTCCCGACGTGCTGTTCAAGGCCGGACTGGAATCGGGCATGGTGATGCTGCTGATCGCCATGTCGGAACCCTTTGCGTGGATCGTCGCGGTGGATCAGATACCCCAGTTGCTGATCGAGTGGCTCACCGCGCTGACCACATCGCCCTGGATGATCCTGCTTTTCATCAACATCTTTTTGCTCCTCCTCGGGATCCCGATGGAAACCGCCCCCGCCCTGGTCATCGTAACCCCTGTGCTGGCGCCCATTGCCGCTCACCTGGGGATCGATCCGGTGCACATGGGCATCGTCATCTGCCTGAACCTCGTGCTGGGTCTGATTACGCCGCCGGTGGGCGCGGTGCTCTTTTCGATCTGCGGCATTACGGGCATGTCCCTCGACCGCCTGAGCCGGGCGATCTGGCCGCCGTTTTTGGTTTCGCTGGTGGTGCTGGCCATCGTGACCTACGTCCCCTGGCTGAGCACGTTCCTGCCCAGGATGTTCATGGGCCGCTGAGGCGATCATTTTGCCGGCGGCAAGCCGAAAACAAGCCGGGAAAAGGCGCAGCCCGGAATGCCGGGGAAGCATGATCACGAAATCAACCTGGAGGCGTCATGAAGGCAAAGAAGGTTCTTGTACTTTTGGGAAGTCCGAGAAGAAAAGGCAATAGTGCCATCCTTGCGGATCAGATCGCCAAGGGCGCGAAATCGGGAAGGGTAAAGGTCGAAACCATTTATCTGCATGGCAAGAACATCGCTCCATGCAAAGCTTGTTTCGCCTGCCAGAAGAAAAACAGCAAGGGCTGTTCCATCCCGGATGACATGCAAGAGATCTATTTGAAACTGATCGAATCGGACGCCTGGGTCATCGCAAGCCCGGTTTACTGGTTCACGATGTCCGCACAGACCAAGATCTTCATGGATCGATGCTTTGCGCTCGCCGCTTACCAAAAAGATCCCTTTCGGGGTAAGAGGATCGCTATCGCCATGACGTATGGTGACGAAGATCCTTTCTCATCGGGTTGCGTCAATGCTTTAAGGACTTTTCAGGACGCCTATGGGTATACGGAATCCCGGATTGTAGGGATGGTCTATGGAAGCGCCATGGATGCAGGTCAGATCCGATCCAACGAAAAGATCATGCAGGAGGCTTTCGATTTGGGCAAGAAACTGATAGGAGAATGAATCCCTTCGATTAACGATCGGAAACCTCAGCCCTCTTTTTTAACCCGCCCCGCGGCACGCCCGTCCACCCTTTCAGGCGAGGCGAATGGCGCCAGCCAGTGATGAAGATCCGGCTGTGATTCTCGGCAGCATGTCCGGCGCATGGGTCAAAACCGTCACCCGTGCGCCGGGTCCTTTCTGGGCCAGGGCCGCATCCAGGGCCTCCTGTACGGAGGCAAAATGGCGGAAGCACAGCTTTGCGGCCTCCTCCGGGCAGATGCCGTCAGAGACGATCCAGACCTCTTCCCGCTCCTTTACTTGCGCCCAGGCGATCGCCAGCGCGGCGCCCACCTCGTCCTCGAGCTCCCTGGCCGAGACCATCTCCCGCAGCCGCCGGGAACCGTACGGCGTCATCTCCAGCATGTTGCAGTGCGTCTGCGCGATCCCTTCATCGCAGGGGGTCGCCACGATCACGATGCCCCCCGCCTTGACCGCCAGGTCCGAAGGAT
>JAPLJY010000189.1 GCA_026388345.1 Deltaproteobacteria bacterium | reverse complement strand
TCGATGTCGTCCTTCTTCACGGCCTTGTTTCCCTGGATCCGGATCTCGGTGATCAGGGGTTTTTCCTCCACGACAAAGGCGATTACCTTTCCCTCGGCAACGTCCGTTACCTCCGCCGAGACGTCATCGAAGTAGCCCATCTTGAAGATGGCCTTGATGTCGGCGGAAAGGTCCGCATCGGTAAAGATATTTCCGGGCACGCTCTTGAGGACCTGGTTGATGGCGCTGGCCTCGATCTTGCGGTTGCCCTTGAACTCGACGCGGACGATCCGCTCATCGGAGGCGATCCGGATCAGAATGTCCGCCCGGAGCTGGGCCAGAATTGCGTTCAGATTCTCCCGACCACGGCCCTGAACGAAAACCCCTGGCAGGATCTTCCCCTCACGCACATCGATCACCCTGGTATCGACGCTGATCCGGTCCCCGAATTCGGAAACACTTCCCCAAACGGCATAGATGGCGCCGGCCTTTTTCCCCACCTCGATGACAAGCGCATCGTTGAGGCGTTTCCCTTCCGTGCCGGCCTTGATCTCTTCCCGCCCGACCAGGCGGATGGTTTTCAATTTCAGAAGTTCCGCTACGACTCCCCGGTAGATAACCTCCTGGAGGTCGGCCGCTTTCTCGAGGGAGGTGCTGTGGACATCAAACGGGAAGAGAGCGACTATCTTGATGTTTTCTGCCGCTTTGCCCTGGATCGGTCCGAGGATAATCATGACCAGAAACGTCGCGATACATGCAAAAAACAGTTTTCTATTCACGGGTATAAATCCCTCCATCGCGCAGACCGATATGCTGGGACATCCGGCCGGCCAGTAATGGGTTATGCGTGACCACGATCAGCGTGATCCGCTTGGTCCGGTTCAACGCAAGCAGCATGTCTTCTATCTTCTTTCCGGTTTCCGTGTCAAGGTTTCCTGTAGGTTCATCCGCGAGCAGGATCTCCGGTTCCAGGATGAGCGCCCGGGCAAGGGCCACCCGCTGTTGTTCCCCACCGGAGAGCTCCCCCGGTTTGTGAGTGATCCGGTCGCCCAGTCCCACCTCGCCGAGGATCGCCTCCGCGTGTCGTTGTGCCTCCGCTTTCGGCATCCGCTGGATGAGGGCGGGCATCATCGCGTTTTCCAGCGCGGTGAATTCGGGAAGGAGGTTGTGAAACTGGAAGACGAAACCGATCTTCCGGTTCCGGAAGGCGGCAAGCCTCTTCTCCGGCCACGTGAAGACATCGACGCCGTCGAAGAGCACGGCGCCGGAGGTCGGATGATCGAGCGTGCCGATGATGTGGATCAGCGTGCTCTTTCCCGCGCCGGAAACCCCCACGACGGCCAGAGATTCCCCTCTGGCAATCTCAAAATCCAGCCCCTTGAGGACCTCGATCCGATGACCATCCTTGAGGAAGGTTTTCTGGAGATTATTCACCTGAATCATGCGTCTTCCATTTCCTTAAAACACACCGGCGGGGTTGCCTTCCGCCCCCCCGGTTCCGTTCTTGATGATCTCCTCATTCGTAGCGCAGCGACTCCGCCGGGTCGAGGCGCGAGGCCCGCCAGGAGGGGTAGATCGTTGAAATAAAGCTGATCAGAAGCGTCCCCAGGATGATGATCCCCACATCGCCGTAGTTGACTTGGGAGGGGAGCTCGCTCAGATAATAGACGTCTCCCGGGAGGATCTTGAAGCCGAAGAGATTCTCCACGAAACGGGAGAGGGCTTCCAGATTGAAGGCAACAGCCAGTCCCGCGATGCAGCCGAGGAAGGTGCCGATCGCCCCCACGACGAGCCCCTGAAAGATGAAAATCTTCATGATCCCCGCCCGGGTGGCGCCCATCGTTTTCAAGATGGCGATGTCCTTGTTCTTTTCCATCACGATCATGATGAGTGCGCTGATGATGTTGAAGGCCGCGACCAGGACGATCAGGGAAAGGATGAGGAACATGACCCGTTTTTCCAGCTTCAGCGCCGAGAAGAGGTTCTTGTTCATCTCCATCCAGTTTCGGCCCCAGTAGGGGAAACCCAGTTTCGTCTCGATTTGCTTCGCGATCCGGTCGGCCCGGTAGATGTCGTCAACCCGGATCTCGATCCCGGTCACCATCTCATCCATGCCTAGGAACTCCTGGCAGTTCTTGAGGGAGATGTAGGCGAGCGTCGAGTCGTATTCGAAAAAACCGGACTCGAAAATGCCGACCACGAGGAAGGGCTTCATCCGCGGAACCATCCCCATCGGCGTTGCGACGCCGGAGGGGGAGACAACGAAAACCGTTTCGTGGAGAAAAACCCCGAGGTTCTTCGCGAGCTCGCGGCCGATCAGAATCCCGGGGAGACCGGTGAGTTCCGGCTTCAGACCGGGGATCTTTCTTCCTCCGTTGCTGAGGTGGTCGAGCTTGCCCTCCCGGATCTTGCCCAAGTTGATGACCTTCAGGGCATCCTCCATCGATAGACCCCGGAGAACGATGCCGGTGACGCTGCTGCCGTTTTTCAGCATCGCCTGGCTGTAGATGAAGGGGGTGGCGGCGACGACGCCGGGGACTTGGGCGACCTCCCGCATCACACGCTGGTGATTCCGCATCGCGCCGCTGTATTGCATCAGGATGATGTGGGAATTGATCCCCAGGATCTTGTTGCGCAGATCGGTTTCGAAGCCGTTCATCACGGCGAGTACGATAATCAGGGCCGCAACGCCGAGAAAGATTCCGGCAATCGAGATGAAGGTGATAATGGAAACGAACACCTGTTTCCGTCTCGCCCGCAGGTAACGCAGGCTGATGAAAAATTCATAGGACATCATCGATGGATGCTCTCGTAAATAGTCATGGGGACACCTTGCTGCACGGTGTCCCCGTCCGTCATTCGTCCCGTGTCCGTAAAAGCGGAAAGAGGATCACGTCCCGGATCGACGCGGAGTCGGTCAAAAGCATGACGAGCCGGTCGATGCCGATCCCCTCGCCCGCCGTCGGCGGCATCCCGCACTCGAGGGCGCCGATGTAATCCTCATCCATCTCGTGGGCTTCCAGATCGCCGGCCTCCCTTTCTTTAAGCTGCATCTCGAATCTCCCGCGCTGGTCGACGGGGTCGTTCAGCTCGGAAAAGGCGTTCGCGATCTCCTTGCCGCAGATGTAAAGCTCGAAGCGGTCGGCGAGCGAAGGGTCCTCGGCGTTCCGGCGGGAGAGGGGCGAGACGTCCACGGGGTAATGGGTGACAAAGGTCGGCTGAACGAGGTTCTTCTCAACCGTTTCATCAAAGATCGCCATCAGCACCTTGCCGGGCGGGTCGCTTTCCTTCACCTCGATCCCGAGTTTCCGTGCATGGCCGGCCATTCGGACGGCGTCGTCGAGCACCGCCGGGTCCACGTCGCCGATCTCCACAACGGCATCGCGGACGGTGAGCCGCCGCCAGGGGGGGGTCAGGTCGATCTCCTTCCCTTGATAGCTGAACCGGTGCGAGGCAAAGAGCTCCCGGACGACAAAAACGAAGAGCTCCTCCGTCATCGTCATCAGGTCCTCGTAGGTCGCATAGGCCTGATAGAACTCCATCATCGTGAATTCGGGATTGTGGAAGGTGGAGGTTCCCTCGTTCCGGAAATTCCGGTTGATCTCGAAGACCCGCTCCAGACCGCCGGTGATCAGGCGCTTGAGGTAGAGCTCGGGGGCGATTCGGAGAACGAGGCTCATCCCGAGGGCGTTGTGGAAGGTCTTGAAGGGGCGGGCGACGGCGCCGCCGGCCTTGGGCTGCATCATCGGGGTTTCGACCTCCAGGAAGTCCCGCTCTTCCATGAACCGGCGGATCAGGCTGATGATCCGGCTCCGCAGGTGAAACACCTTGCGGACCTCGGGATTGACGATCAGGTCGAGATGGCGCCGGCGGTAGCGGATCTCGACGTCCGTAAGGCCGTGCCACTTCTCCGGCAGGGAATGGAGCGATTTGGAGAGCAGGCGGAGGCCGTTCTCCTGCACGTCGATTGTGAGTTCCCCGGTCCGGGTCTTGAAGACCCGCCCTGCCAGCCATACGATGTCGCCGATATCGAGCCGCTTGAACAGCGCAAAGGTCTTCTCACCCACTTGATTTTTCCGGATAAATGCCTGGAGACGCCCCTTGCGGTCCTGGATGCTGATGAAAGCGCCTTTGCCGAAATCGCGGACGGCCATCAGGCGGCCCGCCAAGGTGAATCGTTCCGTGACCTTTTCCAGCTCTTCCGGGGCCATCGGCCCGAAGCGATCGCTGACCGATGCCGTGGTATCCGCGACCCGGGCGTCATTGGGATAGAGGTCGATCCCGTCGGCCTTCAGGGATTCGATCTTTTCCCGGCGCTTTTTCAGAAGTTCACTTTCTTCTTTTTCTGCTTGTTCTTCTGGCATAAATTCCCTGCCTCGTTTGTCTTTGTTATAAACTGGATTTGACTATATTTTTTTTCCGCATTAGTCAAGCACGAATTGAGCCTCAGGCGGCGGTTGCGGGTGAAAGTTGCCATCTTCGGGGCGCCCCGTTGCCTCATGATAAAATGTTGCCAGGAGGGTGGAGGGATGGGAGGTCCAACTTTCGTGTTGCGGCCGGCAGGTGACTTGTGTATGATCGACCTACCGTGATCGTTTTTAAGAAAGGGGCAGAATATGATCAACAAGGTGATCCTGGTAGGCAGGCTGGGGAAGGATCCGGAGGTGAGGTACACGCCGGATGGGATGATGGTGACCAATTTCACGCTGGCGACGGATGAACAGCGGAAAGACAAGAACGGGGAGAGGGTGAAGACAACCGAGTGGCACCGAATCGTGACCTTCGGGAAACTGGCCGAGATCTGCGGCAAGTACCTTGTCAAAGGAAAACTGGTCTTTGTGGAGGGGCGCATCCGGACGCAGTCCTGGGAAGACAAGGAAGGGGTCAAACGCTACACAACCGAAATCATTGCCTCGGATATGCGGATGCTCGACTCGAAAGGTCAGCGGAGCGGCGACGCATCGTCGGAAGAGCCGTCGCCTTCCCATTCCGGAGCGGACGCGCCTATGTCCGAGGAGGACGTTCCCTTTTAGCAGGCTGAAACACCCGTCTGCTTTGTTTCCCTCATTCTTCGCCGTTCAATGTACCCTAAAGTACGCTTCACGGCTCAGGATCTCGGGAACCCTGCATCCGGACCTTTTTGAACAGCCTGGATCTGCAACTTTTTCAACCGGCTGTTAGAGGGGTTCAGGCCTTCTTTTCGTCTGTCGTCTTCTTCTCGGCGGTCGGCGTGACGTCGATTTCGTTCGGCTCACGGGTGGCCTTCTTGAAGTTCTTGATGCCCCGGCCCAGTGCGCCGCCGATCTCGGGGAGCTTGCCGGCGCCGAAGATGATCAGGATGATCACCAGGATGATCAACAGTTCGGGCATGCCTATTCCAAACATATATTTCCAACCTCTCTCTTTTTTCTTGCCGCTGATCTTAGATGATCGTCCGTGCATTGTCAAACGCCAACTTCTTCAGGGCGATTTTCTCTCCGATCCCTTTTCCGGCAGACGCATGTGGATGATCTGACCCTGTTTCCCCAGGCTTCCCAGGGACTTCCCCTGGAAGGTCAGATTGATTCCCCCCGCATTCCCGATATCGAGCAGGAAGAAGTCGGAGGCCATCCGCTCGATTCGGTCGCCCGGCTTGAGGAGGGCCTGGTAAGCGGGATTCCGGTCTTCTGTGATCCGGATCCACGTAAGCTCATGGGCCTCGAGGATGAGATGGTACATCTTCCCCGCTGCGGCGGGCGGAAGGATGGTCTTTTCGGCCGGAGCCGGGGCCGATCCCGATGCCGTTCTTTGGGCGGGGGCATCCGGTACGGCCACCGTTTGGGCGGGAGCGGGCATGACCTGTGCCGGCGGCGATTCGACGGCCGGAGCGGGGGAAGACTGTTTCCCGGCCTGGTCATAGAGGAAGAGCGCAGAAACCAGAATTCCGGCGACGATCACGGCGGCAAGGCTCATGAAAAGGAACCGGTAGCGCCGGTCCGCTTCCGGCCAGGGTTTCCGAACCTCTGTCCCCTCCTGTGGCGGTTTGAGGCTTTCCAGATGCTTTTCATAACGATCCAGGATCGGCTTTTCGTCGACCCCGATCGCCCGGGCGTATTTCCGAATGAAATCACGCGCATAAACGGGAGGAGGGAGGCGGTGATAATCGCCGTTTTCCACGGCCGCGAGATTGACGAGGCCGACCCGTGTCGTCTCGAAGATGGCCGGCAAGGAGAGACCGCATGCCTCCCGCACGGCCTTCAGGTCCAAAACGGTCTCCTGCGGGGACGACGCTCCTCTCCCCGTCGGCATGTCTTTTTTCTCATCCATTGGGGCCGATCCTCTGGTAAAGTACGGGTATTTTTAGCACCATTTGGGCGGCCGCGCAACAGTAAAGATGAGGGATGTTCTGCCGTCGAGGTGCGGAGCGGGACAGTTCCTGCTGGTTTTTTATTTTTTTTTATGCTGATATGACGCCCCAAAACGATGCGGGGGAAAAAGGATGACCATGTTTCTATACCGGAAATTCATCGAGGCGACGGCCCGTGAGGCGGGGGCGCTCCTCCGGGAGAGGATCGACGACCTCCATACCGTCCAGTACAAAGGGGAGATCAATCTGGTCACGGAGGCGGACCGTCTCTCCGAGGCGCTGATCGTGGATCGGATCCGCAGATCCTTTCCCGATCACGACATCCTGACGGAAGAATCGCCGGAGATCGTAAGCGGTTCCGGTTTCCGCTGGATCATCGATCCGCTTGACGGGACGACGAACTACTCCCACGGATATCCCGTCTTCTGCGTTTCCATCGCCCTTGAGATGGAAGGGATGATCCGTTTCGGTGCCGTCTTTAACCCCATGCTCGATGAACTGTTCATCGCGGAGAGGGGGGCGGGCGCTTTTCTGAACGACCGGCGTCTGACCGTATCCCGGGAGGCGGAACTGTCCCGCAGTCTCCTGGCGACCGGGTTTCCATATGACCTCCGGGAGGACCGCAACAATAACATCAATTACTTCAATGCGATGGTCTTGAACACCCAGGCGGTCCGCAGGGCGGGTTCGGCTGCCCTCGACCTGGCCTATCTTGCGGCGGGCCGCTTCGACGGTTTCTGGGAGCTGAAACTCATGCCCTGGGACATGGCGGCCGGCTGGCTCCTCGTTGAAGAGGCCGGCGGCGTCGTGACTGATCTGCATGGCGATCCCTTCGATCTCTATTCTCCGCACATCCTTGCATCCAACGGCCTGATCCATGGCGAGATGTCCCGCATGCTCGCCGGGACCGATCCCCTATTCAGCTTCTAAGGAGGTAAGAGATATGTTTGGACCAGGAATGTGGAGATTCGGCGGCAGGATGGATCCCCTGCACGAGATACAGCGACTGCAGGGGGAGATGAATCGTGTTTTTTCCGGGCTGGGGCAGCCCCTGAATCCCGAGATCCCTCCGGTGAACGCCTGGGTGGGTGAGTCCGATGTTGTCGTGACGGCCGAACTGCCGGGTGTGAATCCGACCAAGGTGGACGTCTCCGTGGTGGGAGACACCTTGACCATCAGCGGCGCCCGTGAGGCGGAGGTCTTGAAAGAGGGGGAGAGTTACCATCGTCAGGAGAGAAGCCACGGCCGATTTACCCGTTCCCTCCAGTTGCCTTTCCACGTGGAGGCGGGCAAGGTCGAGGCAAAGTATGAAAGGGGCATTCTCCGGGTTACGCTGCCGCGTGCGGAAGCGGACAAACCGAGGAAGGTTTCGGTAGGTTGCGAGTAAGGGGGTGAAATCATGGAAAGCAAGGTCGAATATCAGAAGAAACCGGCACAGACCCCGGTGGAGATGGAACGGACCCGGAACAGAAAGGTCTATGTGCCGAAGGTGGATATCATCGAAACCGGGGATGCCATGGTCATGTATGCCGACGTGCCCGGCGCGGATGAAAAATCGGTCGAGGTGATCCTGGAGAAGAACGTGCTGACGATTACGGGGACGGTCGCACCGCAGGAATTCCCGGGGCGGAGCATCGCCTATTCCGAGTATGACGTCGGCGATTATGAACGGGTTTTTACCATCTCGGACGAGGTGGACCGGGACCGGATCGGAGCGGTTGTGAAAAACGGCGTCCTCAAGCTGACCCTGCACAAGGCGCCGCAGGCCGAGGTGAAGAAAATCGCCGTCCGGTCCGAATAACCATGCGGTTTATCCCCCCGAGGAGAAATTGCCCCCGCGGGGATTTGATCATCCTGCAATCAGTCTTACCAGTACCTGCCTTGTCCGCGGGCCGTCGAACTCGCAGAAGAAAAGCGATTGCCATGTCCCGAGGACGAGCCGGCCGTTTTCGATGAAGACCGTCTGGGAGGCACCGAAGAGGGAGGCCTTGATGTGGGCGGCGGCGTTTCCCTCCGCATGCCGGTAACGGTCGGCGAGCGGGACGATCCGGTCCAGGGCGGCGAGGATGTCCTGCGGGACGTCCGGGTCGGCATTCTCATTGATTGTGACCGCCGCGGTCGTGTGGGGCACAAAGACACGGCAGATTCCGTTTTTGATCCCCTTTTCCCGGATTGCCGCCGCGACAAGCCCCGTAATATCGATCATCTCGCACCGGGCCGTCGTCCGGATGGTGAATGACGTCATTCCTTACCTCCTTGAACAATTACAACGGTGAACAGGCGCCTCCGGGATGGGTGAAAAGATCCCGAACCCGCTTAAAGACAAACATCAAACCATACCGTCAGCGGTCAGCTCCTCATAGAGCCTTCGGCCGATCGTGAGGCCGCGGTCGATGAAATCCGGTCCGTATTCGCATCCCGTCGCCGTCCGGAAACTCTCCCGGATCTTCCGGATCCCTTCGATCCCGGGGAGAAATCGGGGCAGGAGCGTCCGGAGGGGGATGCCGCGGGGGATGATCATCGCCCAGAGGGTTTCCGTAAAGTTGTCCGGTCCCCAGCGAAATTTGTCCGCATCGTAGAGGGCGTCGGAGAGGAGACGTTCCGCAGGACCGGCATCGGTCGAGGGCCGGAAGGCTTCATGGTTCCGGATGGCGGCGGCGATTCCGGCGCATTCGTCGTCCCGGATCGGGAAGGAGGATAGAAGTCTGACCGCCTCATCCGCACCCCGTTCGGCGTGGTCCTTCTCCTCCCGCCGGATATCGTGGAGGAGGCCGGCCAGGTGCGCCAGGAGTACCAGCCGGAGGACACGGGCGCCGGGAAGTCCTCCTCCTTCCTCGATGAGGATCAGCGCGCCGGTATCGATGGCCACCTTCCGGACATGGGTGAGACCGTGGCCGAGACAATCCCCCCGTTCCCCGACGATCCGCATCCCCTCCTCGACCAGCGGCTCGGAGGCGAACAGTTCCCGGGAGAGAGCCACCTCCCGTTTCCTCTCCAGATAGAAACGGGGCGTCCCGACTTCAGCGGCGATCTTCCGGGATAGATCGATGGCCCTGATGTATTCCGGATCCGGCAACCGTCTCACCTCCGTTCCAACAGGATGATTTCACAAGCCTAAAATCATGTTGGATGCTGATCATGAATCCGCCAGCGAGCCATTCCCCGCAGCTTGCTGCGGGGTCAGCGAGCATAAACGAATGTTTTATTCCTCTTAAGGATCGAAGATTCACCGCAGCTTGCTGCGGAGAGCTTCAATCCGTTTTGGGATGTTGTAACGGCTTTTGAGGGATGCATCAATACTTTTCTTTAACCAGCGGCATGATCGCGGCCTTGAAAAGTGATGCAATCCCGATCACCCGTTCGAAACGAAGAACGCCGGCGCGTACGGAATGCGTTGGCACCCGTATTCCGGGGAGGTTTTTCTTGACACCCGGGGCACAGTGGCCGATAATCCGTGCGCATCCGCAACATGATGCACCCTCGCAAGAGGGCTGAAAAAGGTGTCCAAATAGAGAGGAAATGAAAAAAATGAATAGTCTTGATGCAATTTTTTCCCCAGAATCCGTTGCCATTATCGGCGCCTCCAATAACCCCGGCAAGGTGGGGCATGACATCTTTGCCAACATCCTACAGGGCGGTTTCCAGGGAACCCTTTATCCGGTCAATCCCAAGGCCAAGTCGATTCTGAGCGTGAAAACCTATCCCACGATCAATGCAATTTCCGATAATGTCGATCTCTCCATCATCATCCTGCCGCCGAGGGCCTGCCTCACGGCGGTGGAGGAGTCCATCGAAAAGGGGGTCAAGGGGATCGTGATCGTCTCCGCCGGTTTCCGGGAGGTCGGCGGCGAGGGATTGGAGATCGAAAACCGGATTGTCTCCCGCTGCAAGGAAGCCAAGGTCCGCCTTGTCGGTCCCAACTGCCTCGGGGTGATCAATCCCGTTCCCGGCGTAAGCCTGAACGCGAGTTTCTCCAAGCGGATGCCCGCCTGCGGGAACATATCGTTCATCTCCCAGAGCGGGGCACTCTGCACCGCTGTTCTCTGAGGCGGTCAAGGAGATCACCTCCGGCCACCGGCCCACCCCGGTGCTGATCATCAAATCGGGCCGGACCAGCGCCGGCGCCCAGGCGGCCGCCTCCCACACCGGCGCCCTGGCCGGGACGGAGGCCGTTTACGACGCCATTTTCAAGCAGGCGGGGATCATCCGGGCCGATTCCATCGCCGAACTCTTTGATTTTGCCAATGCCTTTGCCTACAAGCATGAAAGCGCCCTCGGCAAGGCAAAGCGGAAGATCCCCAGCGGCAAAAGGGTGGCCATCGTGACCAACGCCGGCGGGCCGGGGATCCTGGCGACCGATATGACCATATCCTCCGATCTGGAGCTGGCGAGGTTCACGCAGGCGACGATCGACGAACTGGCCAGCCATCTCCCGACCACGGCCAACATCCACAACCCGGTGGACATCATCGGCGACGCCGCGTCCGACCGCTACGAAAACGCCCTCTCCGCCGTAATCAAGGACGAAGGAGTGGATGGCGCCCTGGTCATCCTCACCCCGCAGTCCATGACGAACGCGCTGGGGACGGCAGAGGCGATCGTCCGCGTCGCCCGCCGCTCTCCGAAGCCGATCCTCTGCTGCTTCATGGGGGTGGTTGATGTCTCCGCCGGGGTGAAATACCTCCAGGAACATGGCTATCCGGTCTATAAGTTTCCCGAGGACGCGGCCAAGGCCCTGGGTGCACTCTATAAATATTCGCACTGGCTGAACCGCGAGCACCTCCCGCCGTTTTCGCTCACGCACGACAAGATCGAAGCGGAGGCGGTGATCCGGCGCTGTCTCGCCGCCGGGAGGACGCGACTGGGCGAGCTGGACGGCTTAGAGCTCCTCAAGTGCTACGGCTTCAGCACGCTGCCGACAAAACTCGCAAAGGACGAGACGGAGGCGGCGAAGATCGCGGAGGAGATCGGACTTCCGGTCGTCATGAAGATCGTTTCCCCGCAGATCCTCCACAAATCGGATGCGGGCGGGGTCGTCGTTGGGATCAAGACGAAGGAGGAGGCGGAGAAGGCCTTCACCCGGATCATCGCGAACGCGAAGGGCTACGACCCCAAGGCCGTCCTGGAGGGGGTTCTCGTGCAGAAGATGGCGGTGCCGGGGGACGAGGCCATCCTCGGGATGAACCGCTATGCGGTCGGGCCCCTGATCATGTTCGGTCTGGGCGGCATCTTCGTCGAGATCTTCAAGGACGTCGTCTTCCGCCTTGCCCCCATCGACCGCGACGAGGCGCACCGGATGATCCGCGAGATCAAGGGCTACCAGCTCTTCACCGGCTTCCGGGGACGCCCGAAGGGGGATGTCGAGATCCTGGAGAAGAACATGGTGCGGCTTTCCGACATGGTCGTCAACCACCCGGAGATCATCGAGCTGGACATCAATCCCCTTCTGGTCCACGAGGAAGGGAAGGGGGCGACCGTCGCCGACTGCCGGATCATCCTCAAACCGTCGGAAAGTTCCGAAAAATAAACGTGAAGCAGGGGGCTGCGGCGCAAGCAGCCCCTCATTTATTTACAGGGACGGCCGGTACGCCCGGGAAACGGAATGGCTTCAAGGCCTGCAGGTCCGGCCGGGCGGCTTGCCGGCAGGAGACCATGAAAGTCGTCATCGTCCGGAAACCATCGGCAGAGATCGACAAGACCATCCGGGAGGCTTTTCCGCCGGAATGGAAAGTCGTCCTGACCGGGCCGGATGGTCTTCGGGCGGAGATAGCCGATGCAGATCAACCCACAGAAAGGAAATTCGACACATGACGCAAACCAATCCACTTCTTCCTTCTGATTTCATCCGGGACATCGTCGACGATGACATGAAAACAGGCAAGCACCAGGGGCGTGTGGCCACGCGCTTTCCGCCCGAGCCAAACGGCTACCCCCACATCGGACATGCCAAATCCGTCTGCCTCAATTTCGGGATCGCCGCCCAGTACGGCGGCACCTGCAACCTGCGCCTGGACGATACCGATCCCAGCGGGGAGAGTATGGAATACGTGGAGTCCATCATCCGTGACGTGAAATGGCTGGGGTTTGACTGGGGGGATCGCCTATACTACGCCTCCGGCTATTATGAAAAACTCTATCAATACGCCCTCGCGCTGATCCGGAAGGGCAAGGCCTACGTCTGCGACCTGAGTGCGGATGAGATCCGGGAATACCGGGGAACCCTGACCGAGCCGGGGAAGGAGAGCCCGTGCCGCGAGCGTTCCATCGAAGAAAACCTGGACCTGTTCGGGCGGATGCGGGCCGGGGAGTTTGCGGACGGGACCCATGTCCTCCGGGCCAGAATCGACATGTCCTCCCCCAACGTTACGATGCGCGATCCGATCATGTACCGGATCAAAAAGGCTAACCACTACCGGACGGGCGATGCGTGGTGCATCTACCCGATGTACGACTTTGCCCACTGCCTCTCCGACTTCATCGAGGGGATCACCCATTCGATCTGCACCCTGGAGTTCGAGAACAACCGGCCCCTGTATGACTGGTTCCTGGACCAGTTGGTCGAGGGGCCCCGTTCGCGGCAGATCGAGTTCGCCCGCCTGAACCTGAGCTACACCGTGATGAGCAAACGCAAGCTGCTGGAACTGGTGGAGAACAGGGTCGTTACCGGCTGGGACGACCCGCAGATGCCGACGCCTTCGGGGATGCGCCGAAGGGGCTTTACCCCGGAGGCAATCCGGATGTTCTGCGAAAAGATCGGAGTGTCGAAGAACGACAGCCTGATCGACATGGCCCTTCTGGAGAACTGCGTCCGGGACGACCTGAACGAGAAGGCGCTCCGCGTCATGGCCGTGCTCCGGCCGTTGCGCGTCGTAATCGACAACTATCCGGAGGGCCGGATCGACGAGTTCGACTGCCCCTATCACCCCAAGAACGCCGACATGGGTTCCCGGAAGGTGCCCTTCTCCCGGGAACTGTTCATCGAGCAGGACGATTTTATGGAAGTCCCGCCGAAGAAGTTCTTCCGGCTTGCCCCCGGCCGGGAGGTGCGCCTCCGCTACGGCTACTTCATCAAATGCGTCGGCGTCGTGAAGGATCCGGGCACGGGAGAAATCGCGGAAGTCCACTGCACCTATGATCCGGAGACGCGGAGCGGTTTCGCCCCGGACGGCCGGAAAGTCGATGCGACGCTCCATTGGGTGTCGGCGGCCCATGCGGTTCCGGCCGAGGTCAGGCTCTACGACCGCCTCTTTTGCGTTCCCGATGCGCTTTCGGAAGAGGGTGATTTCACGGCCTATCTGAACCCGAAATCGCTGGAAATCCTGAAGTCCTGCCGGCTGGAGCCGAGCCTTGCGGCCGCGGCGCCGGGGGACCGGTTCCAGTTCGAGAGACTGGGTTATTTCTGTGTGGATTCCGGGGATTCCTCAGAGAAGGCCCCAGTCTTCAACCGGACCGTGACCCTGCGGGACGCTTGGGCGAAGATTGCGGAGAAGGGAAGGTGAAACGGCTTTCAATGCCGTCACAAAAAAAGGAGGAAGAGATGAAGAATAGATTGTTCCGCCTGTTCACCCTGTTGTTCGCAGCCGCCGTGCTTCTCCTGCCGTTGAGCGGGCTTGCCGCGCAGACCCAATTGCAGGCCAAAAACGTTATCATTCTGATCGGCGACGGGATGGGCCCGAGCCAGTTCGGCGCGGCTTGGATCTACAGCAACCGGGTCCTCAAAAAGGATCTGCGCATGTCCGAGCTGATGAACAAGGGGCGGATCGCCTATCTCGTGAACGATACGGCTGACGCCATCGTGACCGAGTCGGCCGCGGCTGCCGGCCAGATCGCCACCGGGCAGCGCATGACTGCCCGCGCCCTCAGCATGGCTGCGGACGGCAAGACCCCCGTCAGAACCATCATGGAGATGGTCAAAGAAAA
>JAPLJY010000066.1 GCA_026388345.1 Deltaproteobacteria bacterium | reverse complement strand
TCGGAGACGGCGGCGATGTTGGCGGCGACGACAATCTGGTTGGCGAGTTTCGTGACGTTGCCCGCCCCGATCTCCCCGCAGAGGACGACGGAGGCGCCCATCGCCTTCATGACGGGCAGGAATTCATCGAAGTCGGCCTGGTGGCCGCCGACCATGATCGAGATCGTCCCGTCGATCGCCTTCGGTTCCCCGCCGCTTACCGGGGCGTCCAGCATCCGGATCTTCTTGTCGGCGAGTCGCGCGGCGACCTCGCGGCTGACGAGCGGGGCGATGGAACTCATGTCGATCAGAATCGATCCCGGCCTCATGGTTTCGATGATGCCGTCCTTTCCCAAGACGACCTCCTTCACCTGCGGTGAATTGGGAAGCATCGTGATGATCACATCCGCCTTTGCGGCGACGTCCTTCGGGGATGCGCCCTTTTCCGCCCCTGCCTGCACCACCTCATCGACCGCCGCGGCGACGATATCGTACACCACGAGGGGATACCCCGCCTTCAGCAGATTCCTGCTCATGGGTTTCCCCATGATTCCCAGACCGATAAAACCGATTTTCTTCATTTGTCTTCGCTCCGTTTCTTGATGTAAGGGTTCGCACCCATGTCGCGACCCGGTTTTCTGTTTATCAAAAAAATCATGCCCTTCCCCGGGGGAGATTCATCCGTCCGGCGGCAGGGCGATTCTACCTGCAGATGACGTCTGTATGGGTCGGGCTACAGGCGGTATCCGTGCGCCGGAAGCCACTGAAGAGAGCTCAGGGTGTCGGGGGCCGGAATGTACTCCAGCGAGACGAATCCCTGATAACCCATGCAATCGATCTCCGGGAGGAGGAACTTGAAATCCGTTTCCCCCGTCCCTGGCTGGTGGCGGCCGGGGCAGTCGGCGATCTGGATATGTCCGATCCGGTCGAAATGGTCATGGAGGATCGCCGCTGCATCTTCGTTCTCGCGCCGGGCATGGTAGACGTCGAACTGCAAATAGGCATTGGGATGGCCGATTTGCTCCAGCATGGTCAGAACCTGATTGCAGGTGTTCAGAGCGAATCCCGGCATGTCGATGTGATTGACCGGTTCCACCATGAGTTTGATGCCCTCTTTCCCCAGCGTCTCAGCGGCATACCAGATATTATCCGTCACGGTTTTCCAGGTTTCTCCTGCGGACAGGGCCTCATTTCTCAGGCCGACCAGGCAGTTCATCCGGGCAATGCCCAGTGTCCGGGCTGCATGAACGCCCCGGGCGACGCCGTCCCGAAATTCCTGCCGGCGTTTCGGATCGCTTGCCATCCCGCGGTCCCCTCCCGCCCAGTTGCCGGCGGGGAGGTTGCACAGGATGAGCTGAAGTTCTGTTTTCTTCAAGAGAGCCTTGATATCGTCCAGATTGTAATCGTCGTGGAACATACACTCCACGGCGTCGAAACCGGCTCTGTGCGCCGCGGCAAACCTTTCCAGGAAGGGGTGTTCCGTAAAAAGAAATACGAGATTTGCTGCAAAGTGCGGCACCTTTTTCCTCCTCTTTTCGTATTCCGCTATGAATACCTTTTACATAAAGATGTTAAACATTTGAACCCGCACATCCTTCCCGGCGACGGGACCGATGCTTCAGAATCCGTCCGCCTCCGGCAGGAGGCGACGCCAGCATCACCGATCTTGCCTGGGGGAATACCACCATTGTCGGGAAACGTCAATTCCTATGATGAGAAGAGCCCGCCCATCCGGTGAATTGACCGGAAGCGACAGGGCTTGCATGGCGAGTGCTACCGATTCAGCAGGGCTTCGATTTTTTCCATCCTGCCCGAATCTTTCGGGGAGAGCTGAAGATACATCTGCTGCCGCCCCTGACGATGCAGGGCGAAAAAAAGGGGGTCCGATGGTCCCCCTTTCGTGATCAGTGGGCCTCTTCCATCGCCCCGGCGATGTACATCATCGCAAGGAGCATGAAGACGAGAGTCTGGATGCAGGAGGTGAAGATCATGAGCGCGAAGACCGGCAGAGGCACCAGGAGCGGAACCAGCAGTAGAACGACCGCCAGCACGATGTACTCTCCCATGATGTTGCCGAACAGCCGGACGGAAAGGGAGAGGGGGCGGGAAAGGTGGCTGATGATCTCGATCGGCATCATCAGCGGCGTGAGCCACCAGACCGGTCCCATGAACTGCTTGAAGTATTTGAGGCCGTGGACCTTGATCCCGACTGCATGGGTCATCACGAAGACAACGATGGCCAGCGAGACGGTCGTGTTGAGGTTGGCCGTCGGCGACTCGAAGCCGGGGATCATGCCGAGGAGGTTCGAGGTCAGGATGTAGAGGCCCAGCGTCGCGATCAGTGGGAAAAATTTCCGCCCTTCGTGTCCCATGGTGTCGGTGAGGAGGCTGTCGAACCCCCCGATGATCACCTCCATGACGTTCTGGAACCTCCCGGGAAGGACGCTCATCCGGCGGGTGGCCAGGAAGGAGAATAGGGCCAGAAGCGCCATGACGAACCAGGTATAGGAGACGACGACGAGATGATGCTCCTTGAGCCAGTGGCTTTCGAAAAACAGAACAGGTTCCATTAATTGATCTCCTCAACGTGATTTTTCCTGGACAACACCAGAATGGTTGTGAGCACGATGTTCAGAACGACGACGGACAGGCCGATGACGAGACCGATCACGTCGACGAGGTTGCGGGAAATGATCCAGTAGAGCGCGACGGCCGTGACGGCCAGGCGGAGGTAATACCGGAGCATCAAGGCCGCCCGGGCCCGGTTCAGGTGCTTCGTGAAGACACTCAAGAGGTTGCGGTAGAGCCAGTGAAAGTTGACGATGCTGATCAGGCCCCCGACGAGGATGCCGAGGCTGAAGCGACTGGACCGCAGCAGAAGGCTCCCGGCGACCAGCACCGCGAGCAGGATCCAGTTCGTGATCTCAAGCCTTTTTTGGAGGGGGTCTTTTTCGGTGCGTTTCACTTTTCACACCCGTGATGAGCGGTTGTTCATCCCTGAAATACTTCCTGATCAGGACATACAGATTCCTGAACCCGGCAATGATGCCTATCAGCAGGAAAAGGAGGGTGAAATAGGGCCCCGTCCCTAATTTCCGATCCAGCCATGTCCCCAGAAAAAGGCATCCGAAGATGGCAAGGACCATGGCAATGCCGATGCTGCTTGCATAGGCCATCTGGATCGCGGATTGCTTCGTCTCCTTGTCCACCGCGCGCCTCCTAACACAATCAGGGCATGAAGTCAAACGAAAAGGAAGGCGACGGTATCGCAACGAGTCGCCAAAAACCGCCCCGGTGATTCTGCGAAGTTGCCCGTCCTGCCTTCGGAGTTTTTGCGGAGCAGATCCGAAAGGGATATCCGTGACTTCCCCTGCCCGGTCAGGCCGTTTCGCAGTGGTAATAATCCTGATACCAGGCGACAAAGCGCCGGATTCCTTCCGCGATCGGCGTCGCGGGTCTGAAACCGACGGCGGCCATGAGGTCGTCCACGTCGGCACAGGTGGCGGGCACGTACCCCGCCTGCATGGGGAGAAAATTCCGGATGGCCTTCCGGCCGAGCTGTTCCTCCAGGACCTCGATAAACGCCATCAGGGCGACGGGCCGGTTGTTTCCGATGTTGTAGAGCCGGTAAGGGGCGAAGCTGGAGGAGGGGTCGGGGAAATCTCCCCGCCAGTCCGGGTTCGGCGCGGGGATCCGCGGAAGTAAGCGGACGATACCCTCGACGACGTCGTCGATGTAGGTGAAGTCCCGCTTCATCCGTCCCTCGTTAAAGATGTCGATCGGCCGGTTCTCAAGGATCGCCCGGGTGAAGAGGAAGTAAGCCATGTCCGGCCTTCCCCAAGGTCCGTAGACGGTGAAGAAGCGGAGCCCCGTGCAGGGGAGCCCGTAAAGAGAGGCGTAGGCGTGGGCCATCAGTTCATTCGCCTTCTTCGTGGCTGCGTAGAGGCTGAGCGGGTGTTCCACGTTGTCGCGGACCGCAAAGGGCATCCGGGTGTTGGCCCCATAGACCGAACTGGAGGAGGCGAACACGAGATGTCCCACCCCTTGCCCACGGCACCCCTCGAGGATGTTCAGAAAGCCGACGAGGTTGCTGTCCATGTAGGCGCGCGGGTTTTCAAGCGAATAGCGGACGCCCGCCTGGGCCGCGAGGTTCACGACGGTTTCGAACCGGTTTTCCCCGAACAGCCCTTCCATCACCCCCCGGTCGGCGAGGTCCGCCCGGACGAAACGAAAATTTTCGTGCTCCTCCAGGAGCTTCAAGCGCGCCTGCTTCAGCGTCACATCACAGTAGGGATTCAGGTTGTCCAGACCGATGACAGAGTTCCCCTCGGCGAGAAGCCGCCGGGAGAGATGAAAGCCGATAAAGCCCGCCGCGCCGGTTACGAGGATTCTTCGCATGGTTTTCCCTACGTGGATTTTGCAGGCATTGCGGCTGCGACCCTAACCATTCCCCCGTTTTAGAATCATCGTTCCCCGCTCCAGCGTGGTAACGAAGCGCTACAGCGTCTTCAGCGCCTTGGCGCAGGCATCGACGGTACGAGCGATCTCCTCGTCCGTGTGCGCGAAGGACACGAAGCCGGCCTCGAACTGGGCGGGGGCGAGGTTGATCCCCGCCGCCAGCATCCCCCGGAAGAAGCGGGCAAAGACGGCCGTATCGCTCCGCGAAGCGGAATCAAAATCCACCACGTCGTCCGCCGTAAAGAAGAGGGTGAACATGGATCCGACCCGGTTGATCCGGACGGGAAGACCTTTTTCCCGGAAAAGGTCCAGAAACCCGGCGCAGAGGTCCGCGGCCCTCCGATCAATCTCCGGATAGGATTTTCCCCGGAGGATGTCCAGTGTCGCGATCCCGGCGGACATGGCGAGGGGATTTCCCGAGAGGGTGCCCGCCTGGTAAACGGGTCCGGTGGGCGCGAGATACTCCATGATCTCCCGCCCGCCGCCAAGGGCGCCGACGGGGAGGCCTCCCCCGATGATCTTGCCCAGACAGGTGAGATCGGGAACGATGCCGGTCAGGGTCTGCCAGCCTCCGTAGGCGAGACGGAAGCCGGTGATGACCTCGTCGAAGATGAGGAGAGTGCCGCTCGCGCGCGTGACCTCGCGCAGGGTTTCCAGGAATCCGGGACGGGGCGGCACGACCCCCATGTTTCCGGCCACCGGTTCAACGATGATGCAGGCGATCTCTTCGCCGTGGCGGGCCATGGCGCTGCGGACCTGCTCGGCGTCATTAAAAGGCAGCGGGATGGTCAACTCGGCGAGGGATTTCGGGATGCCGGGGCTTCCGGGGATCCCGAGCGTGGCGACGCCGGAACCCGCCTTCACCAGGAGCGA
>JAPLJY010000184.1 GCA_026388345.1 Deltaproteobacteria bacterium | reverse complement strand
CCCAAACCAGCGAAAAATCACCCCTGGAACAAGAGCTGGAAAGACTGGATGCCCTCCCGACAACGGAGGATATCTGCCTATTGACCAAATAGGACATTTCTACTTTGCTAGGAATAGGACATTTCTACTTTGGCTTGACATGGATTATTTGGATCGTGTCCCTCTATTTTCCGTTGTCACACGACACGCCATCACGCCGCGGGTCATCGTCCGCTCCAGATCGTCAGAAAGAATCAGAGAAAGAACTCCAACCGTCCGCCCGTGATGTCCAGGACCGCCCCGTTCAGATACGAGGCGGCTTCGGAGGCGAGGAATGCTACCACCCGGCCGACCTCAGGCGGATCTCCGATCCGGCCGAGTGGAATCTGTTGCTTGAGCTTTTCCATGGTCGCGGCGGGCAAGATCCCGCGCAAGGTGTCCGTCCCGATGAATCCCGGCGCGACGACGTTCGCCGTGATCCCCTTAGGTCCCAACTCTCGCGCCGCTGTCATGGTGAGGGCGATCACCCCGGCCTTGGCCGCGCCGTAGTGCCCCAGGCCGGCGCGCCCGCCGACCCGTCCGTGGATGGAGGATGTGTTGATAATCCGCCCCCAGCCCTGCTTGACCATGTGCGGGGCCGCACACTTGATGCACAGAAAGGCGCTCTTCAGGTGGTTTCCCAGCATGAAGTCCCAGAGCTCCTCCGGCATGTCCACCAGGGGCTTGTTGTACTGCGGCCCCGTCGCCCCCGCGTTGTTCACCAGGATGTCCAGGCGTCCAAAAGTCTTCAGCGCGGTGTCCACCAGTCGCTGCACGTCCGCCGCCTGCGTGACATCCGCCTGCACCGCGATGGCCCGAGATCCCTTATCCAGCAGCCTCCGGACGACCTGCTCCGCCTCGGTCACGCTCTTGGCCGTGGCCACGACCACCGCCGCCCCTTCCTCTGCCAGCGCCTCGGCTTCCGCACGGCCGAGCCCCTTGCTGCCACCGGTCACGATGGCAACCCGCTCCTTCAAACCGAGATCCATCGCAACCCCTTTCCAACCCGTCTACTTGAACTTGCTCACCATGTCCTGGATGCCGGGGATCCCGCGCATCAGATGCCGATGCTCTTCCTTGAAGTTCTGGACGAGGCCGCGCCGGGTCTTCCCCACCAGGATCGTGAAGATGTACTCCTCGTGGCCGGGCGATGTGACCGTCGGGTGATATCCCTTGTCCAGCAGGAAGGTGTCCCCATTCTTTGTCATGAAGCATTGCGAGGAACCGTCCGGCTGAAAGGCGAGTTGAGCGCCGAAACCGGTCCCGGGGCGGAAACGATAGTGATACACCTCCTCATGGGCGGTCTCCACAGCCCCCTGGTCTTCGTCGTGCTTGTGCGGAGGGTAGCCGGACCAGCAGCCACTGTCGCAATACAGCTCGCTGACGAGGAGATTGTTCGCCCGTCCGTTTCCGTTCTGACCCAGGAGGTGGAAGATCCGCCGGTGCGATTGCGTCTCGATGGATCCGACGTCGACCATCTCGACCTCTTCGGGCAGCACCCGGAACGGGGGAAACGTCTTGTCGCAGACCCCGCCGGCCACGGCCACTTCCGTGCCGTCCTGATTGGCTTGCACCCGGACAACGGCGCCGGCCCCGGCATACACGGAGTCCGCCTTACCCGACCAGATGTCCCGGCGCCGGCCAACATCCTTGAATGGCGTGCCATTCACCTCGATCCCTACGTTGCCGGACAGGACCGCGTACAGGGTCTCGAACCCCTCAATCGTGGCCTTATGCTCCTCCCCCTTCTTCAGGCGAACCAGATTGAAGTAGGTCGAGGAGAGAATCGTCGTCTTCGGCGTGATGATCGGCCGGTTCCTGTTGTCGTACTGACGAATGAGATCTGGCATGTCAACACTCTCCTTCCGATATTGAACATTGGAGGGGGCCGCTTTCCCGGCAACCCGTCCCGCTACGGCCCCAGGAAACGGTGCGGGATATACGTGGCGGTCCAGGGCACGAAAACCACCAGCAGCATCACGAGGACCAGCGCGGCGACGAACGGGTAGCAGTACCGGATCGTCTCGTCATACTTACATCCGGCGATGCTCGTTGCTACGAAAAGGAGAACCGCCACCGGCGGCGTCACGGCGCCGACCTGGGTAGCGATCGTCATCAACAGACCGAAGTGGAGCGGATCGAAACCGTAGGCCTTGGTGACGAACATGCACACGGGAATCAGGATGATCAGCACCGCCAACGACTCAATGAACATCCCCATGATGAAAATGACCCCGAGCAGGACCAGCAGGATTACGTTCCGGTCGGTGGAGATGCTCTTGAGCAAAGTCAGCACGATCACGTTGAAGTCCAGATAGGCCAGCAGCCACCCGAAGGCCCCGGCCACGGAGATGATCCCGACCACCGTGGTCGTGACGATGGCCGCGTCCACCAGGATCTTGGGCAGGTCGCGGAGCTTCAACGACTTGTACACAAAGAAAGAGACGATAAAGGCGTACCAGCAAGCCACCACGCCCGCCTCCGTTGCCGTAAATACTCCGGAGAGGATGCCGCCCAGAATGATCACGGGCGCAAGCAGTGCAGACCAGACTTGGCCCAGCGCCTTGATCATCCGTATGAAGTTGAACTTTGTCGTGACCCGCAGGGCGGGGAATTGCGGGAAAAAAGAGTGAATGTAGATGGTTGCCATCAGGAAGATCCCAATGATGATTCCCGGAATCACCCCGGACAGAAAGAGTCCTCCGATGGACGTCCCGGTCATCGAGCCATAGATGATCATGGTCATACTGGGTGGTATGATCGGTCCGATGGTTCCGGCGGCAGCCAGGATGGAGGCCGCGAATCCCGGCTGGTAGCCCCGCTCCTTCATGGCCGGAATCAGGATGGAGCCGATGGCCGAGGTGTCGGCGACCGACGAGCCCGAGACTCCCGCGAAGATCATGCTGCCCACGACCGACGCGTGGCCGAGGCCTCCCCGCAAGTGACCGACCACAGTCTCGGAGAACGCCACCATCTTGTTGCTGATCCCTCCCCTGGACATCAGTTCCCCCGCCAGGATGAAGAAGGGCATGGCGAGAAGGCTGAAGGAGTCGAGCATGGCGAACATCTTCTGCGGAAAGATCGCCAGAACCACTCCCGGACTCAGGAGCATTCCCAGCAGGCCGGCAATGCCGATGGCCAGGAGCACCGGCGCCCCGCCGAAAAGGAGCAACAACAGTGCGACAAAGAGCCCGATCAGCATGTCGCACCTCCCGCCGTCTCACCGGAGCGGAGCCGGCAGACCGAGGCCGTCGCTTTCCGCAGCGCCAGGAGTCCCAGGTAGGTGCATCCGACCAGCAGGCCAAGATACGCCCGGTCCATCCGGAGTCCAAGCGCCGGGCTGTTCTGGTGGCTCGCCACGCCCATGACCACGGACGTGTAGAACACGATCGCCGCCGCCAGCACGACCCACATGACGTCCACCATCAGCGTCAACATCAGTTGCTTCCGCGGCGGCAATCCTTTGACGAAGAGGTTCATGCCGATGTGGGAGCAGCGGTTATAGGCCACCGGGATGGCCAGGAAGATCATCCAGATGTGCGCGTAGACCATGAACTCCTCGCTCCAGCTCAAGGATTGGTTGAGGACGAAGCGGTTGAAGACCTGCATGCCCCCCACGATCACGATAAGAAGAAACAGCACGAAGATGAGGATCTCGAATGTGCGGTTCAGATACCCAAAGATCTTGTCGAGCATAGCGCTCTCCTGCATGAGGAATTCGACGTAGGGTGGTTGTACCGGAGAACGAACGCTACGGCGGAGGGCGATCCGCCTCCCCCCGCCGCAGCCTGTGAGTGTGCAGCCCCGCCTATTCGGTTTTCCGGATGATCTCGAGAAGATCCGACGACCCGACCTCCTTGGCAAACTTGTCCTGAGTCGCTACGGCGGCCTTGCGGAAGCCGCTGGTGTCGATCTTGTGGATCACCATCCCCTTCGACTTGAGGAAGTTGAATGCCTCCTGCTCCCGAAGGGGTCCCAGGGACCGCTGGACGTCCCGGGCCATCTTGGCGCCATCCATGACAACCGTCTTTTCCTTGTCGGTAAGCCCGGCCCATTCCTTCTTCGAATAGGAAAACACCAGCGGCCCGAATAGATGCTGGGTCAGGGCGATGTACTTCGACACCTCGTAGAACTTCTGCGCCTTGACCACGGCCGAACCGTGCTCGAACCCGTCCAGCACGCCGGTCTGCATCGCGGTGTACACCTCGCCGAATGCCATCGGGGTGGCATTCGCCCCCATGGCATTGAGGGCCGCTACGTAGGTCGGGGTCTGGATCGTCCGGATCTTCAGACCCTTCAGGTCAGCCGGGGTCTTTACTTCCTTCTTCGCCGTGACGACGTTTCGGAAGCCCCAGCTATCCATCCAGGCCAGGACCTGGAAACCGCTCTGGTCCAGCTCCTTGGCCAGCGCTTCCCCGACCTTGCCATCCAGGACGTGGTGCGCGTGGTCGTAGCTCTTCCACATGAACGGCAGGTCCAGGACCGCGGTCTTCTTGGTGAAGTTGTTGAGGATCGCCGTCCCGCTGATCACCGCGCTGGCCCCGGAGCCGAGCTGCATCCCCTCGTACACGGCACGCTCCTCGCCCAGCGCGTTGGCGGCGTAGATCTTGACTTCGAGCGTATCGGAGTTGTCCTCGACCCATTTCTGGAAGATCCAGGCCGCGGTGTGGATTTCCGAGGTAAAGTCGGCCTGGTGGCTGTGGGACAGCTTGATGACTTTCTTGGCGGCAAGCGCGGGCGAGGTGACGGCAAGCGCCGCCGACAGTATGAGGGCAAGCGCGACAAACATGAGACCGAATAAACGTTTCATCTGAGCTCCTCCTTTTTGTTTGGTTGTGCACCGGAAAATGATAAAAACCCGCCTTGCGAAAGTACGTTTCGCATCGTGAAATGATTATCTTTATAACAATACAAATGGCATCTGTCAATAAATTTAAACTTTATGATGCATACCGCCTGCGGAGTTCCGCTTTCACGATCTTCCCCGCCGGCGTCTTCGGGATTTCCTTCACAAAGTGGATCCGGCCGGGACATTTGTAGTCCGCCAGGTTCCGCCGGCACCAGGCGATCAATTCCTCCTCGGCGAGCTCCTCCCGGAGCGCGACGACGGCCTCGACCCGCTCCCCGCGCACCTCGTCCGGCACGCCGATCACGGCGGTTTCGAGGACCTTCGGATTCGCCTGAATCACCTCCTCGACCTCACGGGAGTAGACCTCCTCTCCGCCCGTGCGGATCACGTCCGCCTTCCGGTCGACAAGATAGAGAAACCCCTCGCCGTCTCGGCGGCCCATGTCGCCCGTCCGGAAAAAGCCGTCCCGGACAGCCTCCTCCGTCTCGACGGGCATCCGGTCGTACCGGTCAAAAAGATTCCCCCGGATGGCGATCTCGCCGATCTCCCCCGGCGGGGCTTCCACCCCCTTCCGGTCGAGGATCCGCACGTCGGTCAGCGTAAGCGGCCGGCCAATGGAGGCCGGTTTTTCGAGCGCCTCCTCCGGCCGGAGGATCGTCGCCCCGGGCGAGGCCTCCGTCACGCCGTAGACGTCCATCATGGCCGCTTTCGGAAACAGGGCCAGAATCTTCTCCCGGGTTTCCCGGGTCAGGGGCATGGCGCCGTTGGCGATCAGCCGCACGGACCCCCGGTCGAACCGCTCGCTGCCGGGATACCGGAGCAACTGGAGCCACATCGTCGCCGGCCCCCAGATCATCGTCACCCCCTCCCGCTCGACGGCGGAGAGCATCTCGGCCGGATCGAAACGGCGGTGGATCACCACAGTCGCGCCAAGGACGATCCCGGGCAGGACCATGCAGTTGAGCGTGGCCGGGTGGAAGAGCGGCGGGATGATCTGGAGGACATCCCGCGCGGAAAGCCCATAGTCGATGGCGCAGGTGAAGGCATTGAAGAGGCAGTTCTTGTGCGTCAGGACAGCACCCTTTGGGATTCCCGTCACCCCGGCCGTGTAGAGGATCAGGGCCGGGTCATAGAGGCCGGCCGCTTCAGCCGGTTCCTCCTCCGATGCGGTGCGGAGAAGGTCTTCCGGATCGAGGCTTCCCCCTTCGCCGTCGCAGACGTGGATCCGGACCGTCTCCAACTCCTTCCTTATCCCGGCGATCCGGTCCGCAAAAAGCGGGGCGTGGAGGAGCGCCCGCGCCCCGGCGGCGTCGATCTGGAAACGCAGCTCCCGGGCGACGAGGCCGAAGTTCAGCGGAACGCCGACCCCGCCGGCCTTGGCAACGGCAAACCAGGCCGTGACGAACTCCGGGGAATTGAGGTAGAGGAAGGCCGCGCGGTCGCCCTTCCTGAGACCCAGGCCGATCAGCGCGTTTGCGAGGCGGTTCACGCGCCGGTTCAGCTCCCCGTACGTGATCCGTTCGTCCTCGAAAACGAGAGCCGTCCGGTCCGGATGCTTCTCCGACGTCAGGCGGAGCATGTCTCCGATGCTGTCGATGTTCCCCCGCATGATGCCTCCCCTGCCGGACTCAGACCGCGCCCATCTTCATCCGGATGTCCTCGCGCAGCGCCTTTTTCAATATCTTGCCCACGGGATTCCGGGGGATGGCCGCCACGATCTCCAGACGCTCCGGGATCTTGTAGACGGCGATCCCTTTTTCTTTCATGAAGGCGATGATCTCCGGGAGCTCTACCGTCTCGCCCGGCCGCGGCACCACATAGATGCAGGTCCGCTCGCCCAGGATCTCGTCGGGCATGGCCACCGCCGCCGCATCCAGAACCTTGGGGTAGCCGAGGACCATGTTTTCCACCTCCTGGGCGCTCACGTTGAAGCCGCCGCGGATGATGATGTCCTTCGACCGATCGAAGAAGCCGACGCAGTCGTTGTCCTTTACCTGGAAGAGGTCTCCGGTGTTGAAGAAGCCGTCCCGGTCGAAGGCCTTTGCCGTCAGGTCCGGGCGTTTGAAATAGCCCGGAATCACGTTCGGCCCCCGGTAGAAGAGCTCGCCCACTTTTCCCTCCTCCGTCACCTCCGCCTTCGTCAACGGATCGACGATCTTCATGTCGATGAAGCGGAGGAAGCCCTCCAATTTCCAGTGCGATCCCTTCTTTCCCAACTGCGGGAAGTGGTCGATCCGCATCTCCATGTCGGGGATGTGGAATGGTCCGGCGATGTTCCCGGTCCCCTCGTTCTGGCCCCAGATGTTGCCGAACTCGATCCCCCAGCGGCGCTTGAGCTCCTGGACGGACCACAGCGACGGCGGCGCCGCGCCTATCGTAATCGCCCGAACCTTGGAGAGGTCGAACTGGTCCACCTTGGGATGCTTCAGCAGCGCGTTGACAACAGCGGGGACGAGGAGGGTGTAGTGGATCTCCTCCATGATCATCTGGAGGATGAAGGTCGGGCCGTCGAACGGGTGGTGGAGGACGAGCTTGCCGCCCCCCTTGAGCCACTCGACGAAGACGGTCCCGATGGAGGCCATGTTGACGAGCGGCCCGGCGGTGATGAGGTTGTCGCCCGGAAGGATCGGGGCGGACTCGAAGCAGAGGGAGGACTGGAACAGCCAGTTGTTGTGGCTGAGCGGACATCCCTTGGGCTCCGCCTCCGTCCCGGAGGACCAGCAGAGGGTGAAGATGTCGTTGGGATCGATGCGGATCTGATCCAGTTTTCCGGTGACATCGCCCTTCGTCATCTCGCGGATCTCCGGGAGGGTGAGGATCAGTTTGACGGACGGGTGTTTCGCCTGAATCTTTCCGGCCATCTCCCCGTGCCGGAAGCCGCCGAACTGCTCCACGGTGATGAGGGCCGCCGCATCGGTCATGCCCGCAATGAAGTCGAGCTCCAAGAAGCGCCACTGCATCGGCATGGGGGAGATCAGCGCGCCCGCCCGGGCGATGGCGAGGTAGAGCATGGGCAGCTCCCACGTGTTGGGGAGCTGGACCATGATGATGTCGTCTTTACGGATCCCTTTGGCGATAAGCGCCTCGGCCGCGGCGTCGACGGCCCGGTCCAGTTCCCGGTAGGTGAGCCGTTCCGGTTTCAGGCCGACGAGGGCCTCCTTGTTCAG
>JAPLJY010000201.1 GCA_026388345.1 Deltaproteobacteria bacterium | reverse complement strand
AACAAAATTGATTTGACCTGGGACGAGTACTTCGCTATCGGCAAGAAGTGCAAAGCAAAAGGGTATCCTTTCGGGCAGGCACTCGGCCACAGCACCGGGGATCCTCCGGGATACTGCTATCCGTACATGTGGTCTTATGGGGCCATGGAAGTGGAAAAGGACGGCAAGACCATAGCCTTCAATAAGCCCCAGTTTGTAGAGGGAATGCGGAAGTTCATTGAGGGCTGGAAGGATGCCTATGACGAAACCGGAACCTCCTGGGACGACAGTAACAACAACCGCGCTTATCTTTCCGGACAGATCTCCAGCACCTTCAACGGTTCCAGCATCTATTTTACCGCAAAGAAGAATCAGCCGGAGATCGCCGCAGACACGCACCACATTCTCATCCCGAAAGGACCGGCCGGCCGGTTCTACTGGCTGGATACCCGGACATTCGCGATCCTGAAGAACTCAAAGAATATCCCGGCAGCCAAAGCGTTCTTGAAGTGGTGGTTCGAAGATAAACAGTTCGGCGACTGGTGGCGCAGCCAGGAAGGATATATGCTGCAGCCGGTGAAGAAGTATTACACCGATCCTGTCTGGTTCAAGGATCCGAAAATGGCCCCCTTCCGGGAACAGCCCAAATACGGGCAAAATATGGGCTTTGCCGGACCGCCCAATGAAAAAGCAGCCATGGCCTGGTCAAAGTATATCGTGGTGGATACTTTTGCCAAGGCTGTCCAGGGTGGGGATGCCAAAGCAGCGGTTGAATGGGGCGCGGAACAGTTGAAACGGATCTATGGCAGGTAATTCCTAATAATAGAGGGGATGGATTGGTTTCCAATTCATCCCCTCTATTTTGAATATTTTCTTCGACGTGATATCATTGATATAAATAGCAGGATTGAATCCCTTCACCCCTTCCTTTGCAAAGACAGGAATTCCCCTCTTTGAAAAGAGAAGGGAAAGGTTTGGGTCATTACGGACTCCTTAGATATAAAAGGAAAAAAAGGGGGGGCAGCCGTCCAAAGGGCATATCTCCTATGGTAGCGAATCCTCGATTAAAATCCTTTTCCATGAGGGACTTTTTTGACACGGAGAGGAATCTCGGCATCATTCTCATGTTGCCTGGCGCCATCCTCCTGATTGCTTTCATGGCCTATCCCTTTTTTCTCGGCATCTGGCTCTCCCTGACGGACAGCATGATCGGGCGAGCCGGGCACTTTATCGGACTCAGGAATTTTGTTGATCTGCTGACCGACACCATCTTTCACCAAACCGCCAAGAATACGTTTATATATGCCCTGGTAACCGTCCCCTTTAAAGCAATGCTCGGCTTGGGGTTGGCTCTGGTCTTGAACAGGCATATGCGGTTCAGCAGCCCGATCCGCGCCGCCGTGATGATGCCCTGGATCGTTCCCACCGCGCTCAGTTCTCTGGGTTGGTTCATGATCTTCGATCCTGTCTTCAGTCCGATCAGCTGGCTCTTTAAACATATGGGTTTAATCAGTAAGAACATCAATTTCCTGGGAGATCCTATTTTGGCGATTTCCTCGGTTTGCTGGGCCAATATCTGGCGCGGAGTTCCCTTTTTCGGAATCACCATCCTTGCCGGGCTGCAGTCGGTTCCCCAGGAGCTGCATGAGGCCGCGGCGATCGACGGGGCCTCCGTCTGGCATAGGTTCCGGCATGTGACCATCCCTTCGATCAAGGGAGTGGTCCTGATTGCCTCTCTCCTTTCCATCATCTGGACCTTCGCGGATTTCCAGCTCATTTATATTTTGACCAAAGGTGGGCCGGCAAACGAGACCCATATTTTTGGAACCTATAC
>JAPLJY010000216.1 GCA_026388345.1 Deltaproteobacteria bacterium | reverse complement strand
TGATACTAATCGGTCGTGAGGCTTGACCATAATATTTATGGCTTAATCATGGTGCACTCAGCTTTGACTTCACAATATGCAATTGCCGCCATTATCGAGATATTTCGGTGGCTATAGCGGAGAGGACCCACCCGTTCCCATCCCGAACACGGAAGTTAAGCTCTCCAGCGCCGATGGTACTGCATGGGAGACTGTGTGGGAGAGTAGGTGCCGCCGGAATTTAAATTGAAAGCCCCTTCCTTGATGGAAGGGGCTTTTTTTATTTTACATCCGACTTGGGCTTGTGTTATGAAGTCCGATCGGTTTTAAAATAAATCAAAAACAGGAGATGAACGGTCATGTCAGGGCATTCCAAATGGAGTACGATCAAGCGAAAGAAGGGCGCCATCGATTCAAAGCGCGGCAAGATCTTTACGAAATTGATCAAGGAAATCACGCTTGCAGCCAGACTGGGTGGCGGCGATCTTGAGGGGAACTCCCGCCTGAGGCAGGCCATCATGGCGGCAAAGGAAGAGAACATGCCCAAGGACAACATCGACCGGGCCGTAAAGAAGGGTACCGGCGATCAGGCCGGCGCTGCCGCATATGAAGAGATAACCTATGAGGGGTACGGACCGGGTGGGGTTGCGGTGATTGTCGATGTGATGACCGACAACAAAAACCGTACGGTAGCAGAGATACGGCATATCTTGTCCAAGCACGGCGGCAATTTGGGTGAAAACGGCTGCGTGGCCTGGATGTTCGAAAAAAAAGGGAGCATCGTTTTTGACAAGAAGGCGGTCGGCGAGGATGCGCTGATGGAGGTCGCACTCGATGCAGGTGCGGAAGATGTCCGGGATCAGGAGAGCGAATGGGAGGTGATCATGGATCCGATGACCTTCGAGGCTATTAAAAAGGCCATTGATCAGAAAGGATGGAAGTATCTGGAGGCGCGCGTCGGCAAGATCCCCCAGAACACGGTCAAACTGGAGGTGGGGAGGGCGGAACAGATGCTCAAACTCATGGAAAAATTAGAGGACAACGACGACGTCCAGAACGTCTATGCAAACTTTGACATTCCCGATGATGTCATGGAGAAGCTGAGCCAGTAGATGGAAAAAGACCGGACGCCCGCAATGGCGAAAGCGGGAACGACTGACCATGGCATCGTGAAGGAGGCAGGCACGTTCAGGGTACTGGGCATCGATCCGGGCAGTCATGTAACGGGTTATGGCGTGGTGGAGAATGCGGCAAGCGGTCTCCGCTGCGTCCTGCATGGTGAGATCAAGCCCGTCAGGGGCGCCTCCCTTTCGGTATCCCTTCAGACCATCTGCGGCGGAATTCGGGAGGTGATCCGCCGGACGACGCCGGAGGCGCTGGCCATTGAGAATATCTTCTACGGAAAGAACGTCCGGAGTCTGATCAAGCAGGGTCATGTCCGGGGGGTAGCAGTCCTGGCCGGTGCGGAGGGCGGCCTGCCGGTTTACGAATACAGCCCCCTGGAGATCAAAAAAGCCGTCGTGGGTTACGGCCGCGCGGAAAAGGAACAGGTCCAGATGATGGTCCGTGCCATTCTGAAACTTCCGGAACTGCCGCCACCAGATGCGGCCGACGCCTTGGCCGTCGCCATCTGCCATATCCATTTTCGAAAGACGGATCCTATCTGACATGATTGGCGGTTACATAAAAAGTCCATATGCGGTGTTGCGCTTCCTCCTTCGTCGTTGCGGCGTACACAAAAGTACGCCTCACTCCTCAGGTTTTGCGCGCCTTACCTCTGGAGCTTTTTCTGAAGCCGTCCCCCAAACGTGGCTTTGGCGACTTATTGCGAGAACAGCATGATTGCCCGACTCAGTGGAATTCTCATTCAGAAATCGGTCACCCAGTGCGTGGTGGATGTTCACGGTGCGGGCTACCGTGTCGTTGTGCCCTTGAGCACCTTCTATGAACTGCCCGAAGCCGGCCGGCCGGTCGTGCTCCAGATCCATACCCACGTCCGGGAGGATGCCATCAGCCTCTACGGATTCTATACCGAGGAGGAGCGGGAAGTTTTTCAGTTGATGATTTCAGTCAGCGGCATCGGTCCCAAGTTGGCCGTCAATGTTCTTTCC
>JAPLJY010000053.1 GCA_026388345.1 Deltaproteobacteria bacterium | reverse complement strand
GGAAAGCTATCTTCCCCACTCCATCTTCAAGGAAATCCTGGAGATGGATCTGACAGGTTCCATGTACCAGATCATTAACGAGCGCTTCAACGTCACCCTGGCCAGATCGGATCAGACGATCCGGGCGGTGAATCTAAAAGGACGCATTGCATCCTATCTGAATGTTCCCGAAAATACGGCGGCCTTTTTCATGGAAAGCCTGACTTACGACGATAACAATATCCCGGTGGAGCTTCTCTATTCCTATTACCGGGGAGATAAATACGTTTTTGAGGTTGAACTGGGTCGTTACCATATCAACGAAAATTATTCGCAGGATGATTAAGCTTGATTTTTTCAAGGGCTGATTGTATATACATCTAAACATAGAAAGGCCATTCAATATAAATAAGGGGGATAGCATGAAGGAAAATAACCTGTTGGAGAAACTGGTCGCGGTAAGCCCCGGTATGGAGATCTGGTGGGATTCCTCACCCGTGATCTTCGAAAACTGGTGCCGCAAACTGCTTGCCAAGGCGCAAGAGGGGGACCGTGAAACGCTGAAGCGGCAGTTCGCGCGGATGTACGACGGGGAAAGGCCCGAAGCATGGCTCTTGCGCGGCGTGACGACCAACCCCTCCCTCTCTCTCCAGGCGATCAAGGATGATGAACCGTACTGGAAGAACGTAGTTCGGGGGATGATCCGGGAAAATTCCGGGATCGACAAGGAGTCCCTGTTCTGGCTTCTCTACAAGGAGATTGTCAGACGCGGCTCCGAGATGTTTCTCCCGCTGTTTGAAAAAAGCGGCTACCGCGAGGGCTACCTCTCCGGACAAGTGGATCCGCGAAGGTGCTTCGACCGGGACACCATGCTCAAGCAGGCGGATGATCTGGCTGCCATCAATCCTAACGTGATGATCAAGGTGCCGGGCACCAAGGAGGGGTACGAGGTGATCGAGATCCTCACCTCCCGGGGGATCGCCACCAACAACACCCTGACATTCGTTCTGCCGCAACTGATGGACTGCGCCAAGTCCGTGCAGCGGGGACTGGAAAAGGCCAAGGCGAATCATGTGGATCTCACCCACTGGCGGTCCGTGATCACCCACATGGAGGCCCGCTACGGCGATCTGGGAGGCCTGCGGGATTTCGCCAAGGAAAAGGGGATCGAACTTTCCGAAGCGGAGGTCCGCTGGGCGGAACTGGCGATCTTCAAGAAGGCCTACCGGCTCATCAAGGAGAGGAAGTATCCGAGCAAGCTCCTCTCCTGTTCCCTGCGAGTGGGGCCGAAGGTGGACGGCGTCCTGAGGGTCTGGCATCTGGAGGA
This sequence comes from Deltaproteobacteria bacterium, assembly GCA_026388345.1. Next base: position 21,343 of record JAPLJY010000053.1, on the reverse strand, counting down.
GAAGGCGGGCGCCGACATAGTAGTCACCTGTCCCCCGAGCTTCATTGACGAGGTGATCCATTTCCCCGGACAGGAAAACATCGCGTTTGAGAAGGGCCGGATCGACCGGGATATCCCTAAGGAGACGCTGGAGAAGCTGCTCAGGGTTCCCTATTTCGAAAGGGCCTACGCCGAGGACGGCTACTCCCGCGATGAGTACAAGAGCCACCCGTCGCTGATCAAGACGGCGGAACAATTCGGGAAGGCCACCGACGACATGGTGGCGTTCGCCGAGAAGTGTCTCGACGAAAACTGACCGGGAGCGCAACCCGCAAGCCCCGTCTTGCAGGCGGGGATAAGGGGCGCAATAACAAAACTGACGGCTTCCTTGCCGGGAAGACCCGCCCTTTGGGCGGGGCTTCACATTACCCATGAAAGGAGAAAAAATATGAAACCCCTGAAGGATTGGTTTGTTCCCTGGTTGCTGACCGCGCGGGAATACAACACCGCCATACTCGACAAGGCCTGGGCGAAACCGGATTACGGCCGCCTGATGCTCAATGAAAATCCCGTTCCCCCTTCCGGGAAGGTGATCAAGGCGGTTACGGATATCCTGTCCAAGGGAAACCGCTATCCGGACAGCATGCTGCGGTTGCGGACCAGGCTGGGAAAGATGCACAACCTTGGACCGGACAACATTGGTCTGTGCAACGGGTCTTCGGAGATCATCGATTGCATGATGCGGATCTTTCTCCAGCCCGGCGATGAGTTCATCATCTCTACGCCCACCTTCGAGCTTTTCCCGCCACGGGCGGAACTGGCGGGCGGGAAGGTGGTCTCCATTCCGCTTCGGAAAGAGGATCTCCAGTACGACGTGGACGCCATGCTCAAGGCGATCACTCCCAAGACCAAGCTGATCCTCGTCATCAACCCCAACAACCCGACGGGCATCTTCATCGACGATAAGGACCTGATCCGTTTCTGCGAGACGGGAATCCCGCTGTGTGTCGACGAGGCCTATCTGGACTACCATCCTGAGATCCCGTCCAAAGACTTCCTGCTCCGGAAATATCCCCAGGTCTTCCTTTCTCACACCTTTTCGAAGGCCTACGGCTTTGCCGGCATCCGTTTCGGGTACGTGGTGGGGACGGAGGAGATGGTCAAGGCTTTCAACGCCATGTTCCTGCCCTGGAACGTGAGCCTGATGGCGATGGCAGCCGCGGAGGCGATCCTGGACAACCCGGAGGAGGTTGTGGTGAAGGTGAAGCACAACAACCGCTGGATGGAGATCTTCACCAAAGAACTGGTTCAGGTCGGCCTGAAGCCCTTCCCCGCGCACGGAAACTACATGCTCATCGACGCCACGATGACGGGCAAAACCACCGCCGAGATCCTGGCGGCCGGGCTGGAGATGGAGAGGATCTTTCTCAAGAGCATCAAACCGATCCACGGAAAGGACGGCTATTTCCGGGTGACACCGGGCGTGGACGAGGAAAACGAGCGCTTCGTCCGTTTTGTCCGGAACTACTTCGGGAAGAAATAACGTTGCGGGAGGGGGTTGCTCCTCCCGCAGGAAGCACCCCCAAGGCCCTCCATCCACATGTGGGGGATGGCTTTGGGGTGAAGTGCATTCCCGCCTTTTGTGGGATGATCCGAGTCAAGCGATTTTAGCGATGCAGATATACGTGTGCGTGAAACATGTCCCCGACACGGCGGCCAACATCAGGCCTCTGGGCGGGACGGACTTTGATGAAACCATCAAGTTTATCATGAATCCCTACGATGAATACGCCCTGGAACAGGCCCTCCAGATCCGGAAAAGCGGCTCCGGCGCCAAGGTCATAGCAGTCACGGTCGGAAAGGCGGCGGCGGCCTCCACACTACGGACGGCCCTTGCCATGGGCGCCGACCGGGCGATCCTCGTCAGGACGGACGCCTATTTTACGGATGCTATTGAGACAGGACGCCTCCTGTACCGGGCCATTTCCCTGGACGGTTCCCCGGATCTGATCCTGACCGGACGGCAGTCGGTCGATACGGAAGGGATGCAGATCCCGTACAGACTGGGGGTTCTCTTCGATATGCCCGTGGCCGTCAACGTGGTGGACTTTTCCATGGCCGAGAGTCTTATCACCGTGGAACGAGAGATCGAAGGGGACGTCCGGGAGGTGATCGAGATGCCCATGCCTTGCATCGTCGGCGCAACAAAGGGTCTCAACCGCCCGCGTTGTCCCACCCTGCCGGACATGATGAAGGCGAAAAAAAAGGAGATCCGGGTGATCCCTTGGGCCGATCTCGGCCCCGCTCCCCCCGTGCCGGTGGTGGAGCTCCTGGGGCTTCAGACGGTTCCCGACCGCGGCCGGGGGAGGATGCTGGAGGACCGTCCGGACGAAATGGTGCGGGAGCTCTTGCGCATGCTCAAGGAAGTCCAGGCACTGTAGCAAAGGAGAGTCGGGGACGATGGCGAAGATCGGCGTTCTCATCGAGGCGAAAGGCGGGGAGGTCAAGAAAACGACTTTGGGCGTCCTGACCGTAGCGAGGCAAGATCGGGAGAATGAAGTTTACGCGCTACTGTTCGGTGATCACGCGGAAACCTGTCGCGAAGTATTGCAGCGTTACGGTGCGGAAAAGATCGTGGCGATCAGGACGCCGGAGCCGAATCCGGCATCCTTCCCGGAGGTGCAGGCCGGGGCGCTCTGTCTCGCGATGGATGAATTTCATCTGGATGCACTCCTCGGGGTTGCCGGACAGGCCGTAAAGGATTTGCTGGCCCGGGTGGCCTCCCTGAAAGGGGCTCCTCTGGTGCTGGACTGTCTGAATATCGATTTTCCCTCAGGCATCGTCCGGAAATCTCATTTCTCCGGCAAGACGACGGCAACCCTTCGATTGAACGGACGGCCTTGGATTTTGGGGATCAGACCCAATATTATCCCCGAAATGATCAACCCCCGAAAGGCTGAGATCCTCACCTACACAGCCCCGATTCAGCCGTCGAAGCGGCTGGTGATCCGGGAAATCAAACGTGGCGCCGTTGGAGGGCCGGATGTCTCCGAGGCCGAAATCGTCGTTTCCGGCGGACGCGCCCTGGGATCGGCGGAAAATTTCCAAATACTGCGGGAGTGCGCATCTCTTCTCGGGGCGGCGGTCGGGGCCTCCCGGGCGGCCGTTGACGCCGGCTATGCACCGCACACACTGCAGGTGGGCCAGACCGGAAAAACCGTCAGCCCCAGACTCTACATCGCCTGCGGCATCTCCGGATCCGTTCAGCATTTCGCGGGAATGAAGACATCCAGGGTGATTGTGGGCGTCAACAACGATCCGGATGCACCTATTTTTCAGAAATGCGATTACGGCCTTCTCGGCGATCTGTTCGAGGTGGTGCCGGCCTTGACGAAGGCGCTCGGTTCGGGCCGATCGAAATAAGTCGGATAACAGCGGAAATGGCGGCATTCTTCAAGATGTATCGGGGGATGCTTCCTGAAAAGTGAAAAGGGGTGAATCATGCGTGACAGTGCACAGGTTGTCATCATCGGCGGAGGCATCGTGGGCTGCAGCATCGCCTACCACCTGACCAAGATGGGATGGCAGGATGTGATCCTCCTGGAAAAGGGCGAATTGACCAGCGGCTCCACGTGGCATGCGGCGGGCCTGGTGGGACAACTCCGCTCCCATCGGAACGTGACGAGAATGCTTCAATACAGCGTCAGCCTCTACGAAACGCTGGAAGCAGAAACGGGTCTCACCACAGGCTGGAAGCGCTGTGGTTGCCTCCATCTGGCCAGCACCGAAGCGCGGCTCTTCGAATTGAAGAAAGGGGCCACCACGGCCCGCAGCTTCGGCCTCGAAATGCACATGATCACCCCCGCCGAGGCGCTGAAGATCTATCCCATCCTCAACATGGAAGGGATTATCGGCGCGGCGTTCATGCCGTCCGACGGCCAGGCCGATCCCAGCGGCCTGACCATGGCCATGGCCAAAGGGGCGATGAATCGCGGCGCTACGGTGGAACAGAAAACCCTGGTCACCAATTTTCAGATCAAAGACAACCGCATTCAGGCCGTGGTAACGGACCGGGGAACGATCCGCTGCGATACGGTCGTCAATGCGGCCGGCATGTGGGGTCGGGAGATCGGCCGCATGATGGGTGTGAACATTCCCCTGGTCCCCTTCCAGCACCAGTATCTGGTGACGGAGGTGGTCGAAGGTATCCCGCCCAACCTGCCGACATTGCGGGACAAGGACAGCCTCCTCTACTACAAGGAAGAGGTGGGGGGCCTTGTCATGGGCGGTTACGAACGGGACGGCATCCCGTGGTCCATCCGGGGAGTACCCAAGGGGTTCACACAGGAGCTTCTGGAACCCGACTTTGAACATTTCGAGTCCATTTCGCAGGCCGCCGTGAACCGGACGCCCTGTCTCGGCACGGCCGGGATTGCGCGCCTGGTCAACGGACCGGAGGCCTTTACCCCCGACGGCAACTGCATGCTGGGACCGGCCCCCGAGTTGGAGAACTGCTTCGTCGCCGTCGGATTCAACGCCTTCGGGATCGCCGCGGGCGGCGGCGCCGGACGGATGGTGGCCGAATGGATCGTCGATGGTGAACCGAGCCTCAACATCTGGCCGCTCGATATCCGCCGCTTCGGACAGTACCACCGGAGTCTGAAGTACAATGTCGAACGGACGAAAGAGATCTACGGCAAGCACTACACCATCTCCTGGCCCCATGAGGAGCACGAATCGGCCAGGGGGGTGAAGCGTTCACCCCTCTACTGCCTGCTCAAGGAGAAGGGGGCGGTGTACGGGGCCAAATACGGCTGGGAGCGGTCGAACTGGTTCGCGCCGCCCGGGGTGCCCCCCGAGGATTCCCTCACCTTCGGGATTCCCAACTGGTTCGAACATGTGGCCGCGGAGCATCGGGCGGCGCGCGAGGCGGTCGTGCTGATCGACCAGTCCTCCTTCAGCAAGTTCGAGGTGACGGGGGCCGGGGCGCTTGCCTTCCTGAATCATGTGGCGGCGGCTAATCTGGACCGGCCCGTGGGATCGACCGTCTATACCCAGCTCTGCAACGAACGGGGGGGAATCGAAGCGGATATTACCATCTCCCGGGTGGATGAAGAGAGATTCTTTGTGATTACGGGTACGGCCTTCGGGGTGCACGATTTCATGTGGCTCAAAAGGCATCTGCCGAAAGACGGCTCCGTCTCGTTGCGCGACGTCACGTCCTCTTTGGCGATGATCAATGTCTGCGGTCCCTCTTCCCGGGAACTCCTGCAGCGTCTCACGGAGGACGACTTCAGCAATGACGCCTTTCCCTTCGGTCAATGCCGGCAGGTTGTCATCGGTTACGCCCCGGTGCTGGCCCTCAGAGTGACTTACATCGGCGAATTGGGCTATGAACTCTACATGCCGCCGGAATACGCCGCCAATCTCTACGAGAGCCTCTGGGCGGCCGGGCAGGAGCTCGGGGTCCGGAACGCCGGATACCGGGCGATCGATTCACTCCGGCTGGAGAAGGGCTACTGCTACTGGGGCGCCGAGGTATCGCCGGATTACAACCCCTACGATGCAGGGATCGGTTTTGCCGTGAGTCTCGACAAGGGTCCCTTCGTGGGGCGGGACGCCCTGCTGAGGATCAAAAAAGAAGGGCCGGCCTGGAAACTCTGCCTGTTTACCCTGAATGCCGACCGTCCGATGCTTCTATACGGAGGAGAGACCATCACCTGCCAGGGCAAGGTGGTCGGCGTGGTCTCCAGCGGCGGTTTCGGGCATACCGTGGGAAAGACGATCGCCATGGGTTATCTGTCCGCCGAGGACTCGCAGGCTGCCGACGGCTATGCGGTCGAGGTCTACGGGGAGTCCTTTTCGGCTACCCGTCTGGCGAAGGCCCCGTATGATCCGGAGCGCCGGAGGATTCTCCTGTCATCAACCCCGACCACCTGAGGATCCAGGATGAGGTCCGGGTAGAATTCGGCCGGATGGGCTTCGAGGTCCTCCCTGCGTGAGGTATGATCCAGATCCGACGCCGATGTGCCGCGGTCATCAGCCCATGGTTTCGAAGGTTTGCCACGGTGCAGGTTTAGCGGGGTTTGAAGATGGAAAAGGATATTCTCCGGCAATACCAACAATTCCTGAAGGACAGCATCCGCAAGACGGTCGATTTATCCCGGACGGATCAGAGCCGGGAGATCGCGCCCCCGCCGATTGAAAAACCCTATTGCAAGGACGCCGTACGGGTGGATCTTCCCCCCTTTGGGGATATCGGCAAAATTGATCTTCACTCCGCCATCGGCAACCGGGAGAGCCGCCGCTCCTATGGCCCTGACCCGCTGTAGATGGAAGAATTGTCCTTTCTCTTATGGGCCACACAGGGGATCCGGCGGAAACTGGATTCGGGTCATGTGTTGCGGACAGTTCCCTCGGCCGGTTGCCGCCATGCGCTGGAGACCTATCTCTGCGTCTTGAATGTCCGGGGACTCGACAGGGGGATCTACCGCTATCTTCCACTGGAACATCAGCTTCTGTTTGAATTTGACGAGAAAGAACTGGATCGGAAAATTGTTCAGGCCGTTCTCGGCCAGCCTTATCCCGCAGAGGCGGCCGTCACCTTCATCTGGACGGCCGTTCCTTACCGGATGGAATGGCGCTACGGGCCGGCCGCGCACAAGGTGATCGCACTGGATGCCGGTCACGTCTGCCAGAATCTCTATCTGGCCTGTGAGGCAATCGGTGCCGGAACCTGCACGATTGCCGCTTATGACCAGGAGGAGATCGATTGACTACTCAGGATTGACGGGAAGGAAGAATTCACGATTTACCTTGCCCCCGTCGGGAAGCTGCCATAAAGATAATTTAATCAATTGATTGCATTAGAAACATAGAAAACACGCTAAGACTGAAAATGAAAAATCAGTGATAAAAAGCGCCCAAGGTGTACTTCCTGTACTCAGCAATCATGATAAGTCAGTAAAAGTTGCTGATAGCAAGTGGTAAACAGCATCTAATCGGATTATCTTTCTTGACAGGGAGGACATCCTTCGTTTATTCTCTGCTATCAAGCCTTCTCATCCGACAGCAATGTAATCCCGCTCGGCAGCGGCCGGGCGCCAAGGTTGACCAACCGAAGGAGGATGTCATGCGTCTGCTCGCCAAATTCCTGAAAGTTCTCAACTCGAATGCGGAGCCCTTGGAGATCAGCCTGGGACTCTGCCTGGCAATGATCGCGGGACTCACCCCCTTCATGAGCCTGCACAACTTGGTCGTGCTCTTTGCGGTCCTCGTGCTGAAGGTCAACCTGTCGGCGTTTCTTCTGGGCCTGGGGCTGTTTTCGGGGATCGCCTACGCACTGGACCCCCTGTTCCACCGGATCGGACTCGCCGTCCTGACTGCGCCGTCCCTCGGGAATCTCTGGACATCCCTTTACAACTCCACCCTCTGGCGGCTGGAGCACTTCAACAATTCCATCGTCATGGGAAGCCTCCTGACATCGCTCGCGCTCTTTTTCCCGTTCGCCTTGCTCGGCAACATGCTGATCCGCAGATACCGGGCGCACGTGCTTGAATGGGTGATGAAATCCCGTTTCATGCAGATGATGGCAGCGTCGAGCTTCTACCGTCTCTATCAATCCGTGTCCGGATGAGGAGGAAATGTATGAAAAAGTGGCTCCGCTGGCAGGGAATTGCGGCATTTGTGATTGTCTCGGCGCTGCTGGCCGGCGTATGGATGCTGGTCGTGGACCGCGTGATCAAAGACGTCATCGAAAAGGCGGGAACGATGGCGGTTGGTGCGAAGGTGGAACTGGGCACGGCCGATCTCTCCCTCTTCCCGCTGGGGCTCACGCTGAACCGCCTGCAGGTGACCGACCCGGACGAACCGATGACTAACGCCGTGGAAGTCGCCCGGATCGCCAGTTCGCTGGACGGGCTCAACCTCCTGCGCCGTAAGGTGATCATTGAAGAGATGGCAGTGGACGGCCTGAAGTTCGGCACGCCGAGGAAGACGAGCGGCGCCTTGCTCGATCCTCCGACGCAGAAGGGCGCGGAGACCGCGGGCGGCGGGCTCAGGCGACCTGACGTCTCCCTCCGGGATCCGAAGGAGATCCTCGCTGGTGAAAATCTGCACTCCCTCAAGATGGCCGAAGAGCTGCGGCGTGACATGGAGACCGAGAAAGAACGTTGGCGGAAGAACCTGTCGGAGCTGCCGGACCAGGCGAAACTCAAGGATTACCGGCAGCGTCTGGAGAACCTCAAATCGACAGGGGGGGGTGGCATCGGCGCAATCGTGGGCGGGGCCGGCGAGGCGGTAAAACTGCAGGAGGAGCTGAAGCGCGACCTCGACCGGCTTCGAAGCGCCAAACAGGACCTGGAGAAAAGCTCTGTCCTGCTTCGCAAACGCTATGAGGAGGTCCTGAAGGCCCCCGGTGAGGATGTCCGGCACCTGACGGACAAGTATTCCCTCTCCGGCGCCGGCCTCGCCAATCTGAGCGCCTCCCTCCTTGGCGGCCAGGTCGGCCAATGGCTGAGAACGGGGCTCGCGTGGCGCGCGAAGATTGAGCCTTTCCTGTCCGGCGCCTCTATGGGCAAACCGGAAGCGGAGGTGGTCAAACCATTGCGCGGAAAGGGTGTCGACATCCGCTTCCGGGAGCAGCAGCCGCTGCCGGATTTCCTCATTCGGACCACCAGGGTATCGGCGGAGTTTCCCGCCGGAAGGATCAATGGACAGGTCCGTAACATCACACCCGACCAGCCCGTGCTGGGCACCCCACTGGCCTTCCGGTTCGCCGGAGAGAAGCTTCGGGGAATCGGTGGCGTCGCAATGGAAGGGGAGTTCAACCGCGTCCATCCCGGAAAACCGGCGGATCTGGCTTCCTTGCGCATCAACGGGGCCGTCATCAGCGATTATGTCCTGGGTGGGGGCAGCGGTCTTGTCCTGAAACAGGCAACAGCGGACCTCGATGCGAAGGTGAAGCTCGGCGGGAATGACCTGTCGGCTGTGCTCTCCTCCGATCTGAAGTCCGTTAGGATGTCCATGGGGGCAAAGGCGGATGAAGGCCCTGTCGCAGCCGCCGTGGCCGGCGTCCTGGGCGATGTCCGGGCGTTCCGGGCTGCGGCCGAGGTGACGGGAACGATCGACAAGTACGACGTGAAGCTGACCTCGGACCTGGACCAGGTCCTGAAAATCGCGGTCGGACGGCAGGTCCAGGCGCAGATCGAGAAATTCCAGAAAGGTCTGCAGGCGGCGGTGGCGGAGAAGCTGAAAGGGCACCTCGCCGGGGTGGGTTCGGATATGGGAGGCTTGGACGGTGCGGGGCGCGAACTGGCGGGCCGTCTGAACCTCGGCGAGGACCTGCTCAAATCGGCCGCAGGCGAGAAGGCCAGCATCAAGCTCCCTTTCTGACGACGGCCGCAGAGGAGGTTTTGGGAATTAGCGGGAATTACATTCGCGGCACAAGGAGCGGATAACGGCCTTGGCAAGATCTACATCATCGATGATCAGGATGACCTCACGGAAGTGGTACCGTCTGTAGGTAGCATAAAATTTATCAACGATGATGATTGTTTCATAATGAGTGACATGTGATAAAATCAGGGATAAAATTATTGCCAGGTTGCCGCTCAAGAAAACGTAGATAAATTCCATTACAAAATCACAGAATAAGGAGGTGGCGTATGATCAAGGAATTCAAAGCGTTCGTCATGAAGGGGAATGTGCTTGACATGGCAGTGGGCATTATCATTGGTGCAGCCTTTGGTAAGGTGGTCACATCGTTTGTTAGCGATGTGCTGATGCCCCCCATTGGCCTCCTGCTCGGGAAGGTAGATTTTAGCAATCTTTTCATCAACATGTCTGGTAAAACGTTCGAGTCACTGGCGGAAGCCAAGAAGGCAGGAGCGGCAACCTTGAACTACGGGCTTTTTCTGAACACAACGATCGATTTCTTGATTGTTGGTTTTGCCGTATTTCTCATGGTCAAGCAGGTAAGCCGCCTGCAGCGTCAGGAGCCGCCCCCTGCCCCCAACACGCGCGACTGCCCCTTCTGCTTGACCACTATCGCTCTCAAGGCCACCCGCTGCCCACACTGCACGTCAGAACTTCCCTCCAGGTAAGTTTGCCTGTGCCGGGATGAGTGAGAAGGTGAAGCGTATAAATTCAATGCGTTTTTCAAGAAGCCCGACGTTGTGGCGCAGTTTCGGGAGATAAAGGGAATGGTTCAGACTGGGTAAGTATGAAAGGATGAGAAGCGGTCTGATTTTGGAAAACGGAGAATACAAATATCAATCTGCAGCATCGGGAGAAACCGGTCTACGCAACTAAAAAAAAGAGAAGGAGGAAGAATCATGCGAAAAAGAAAATCAATGTTGTTTTTTTATTTCATTGCGGCGCTTTTTTTAATCAGTTTCACCATACAACAGGTTGAAGCCCAGCCTCGCGCTGAGGGGAAGACAAAATGGGAAACAGGCCAATACATCACAAAAGTGGACAATTTTCTGGTGCTTTTTGATGCATCCTACTCCATGAGTGAACCCTACAAGGGCACTCAGAAGCTGGATCTTGCCAGGAATTTCGTCAGCCGGATGAACCAGACCCTCCCTGATTTTAAAATGAACAGCGCCCTGAGAAAATTCGGCTTCATTAAGCTCTTTTCCGATGATGTAACGGCTGTTGTATTAGGATTGACACCGTACTCAAAGAAGTCCTACGAAGAAGCCCTGCAATCAATCACACGGGCCGGCGGCCAAAGCCCTATGGCAATCGCCATCAATGCATCATCGGACGATCTGAAAACGGCACAGGGTAAAATTGCCGTGATTATCGTCAGTGACTGGGATGAGCTTGGGAATGCGCCCCTCGCCGCAGCAGAAGAGATGAAACGTCAATTCGGCGACCGTATCTGCATCTATCCGGTCATGGTGGGAAAAGATCCGGAAGGCATAAAGCTCACGGAAAAGATATCCAACGCGGGCCAGTGCGGATTTGTCACCTTTGCGGAACAGGTGGTATCGGAAGAAGACATGGGCCAGTTCGTTGAGAAAGTGTTCTTCACGAAAGCTCTTATTGGCGACAGTGATAATGACGGCGTTTTAGATAATCTCGACAAGTGCCCCGGTACACCGGCAGGCGTGAAGGTGGACCAGGACGGCTGCCCACTCGATACCGATGGTGACGGTGTTTACGACTATCTCGACAAGTGCCCCGGTACACCGGCAGGCGTGAAGGTGGACCAGGACGGCTGCCCACTGGACAGCGATAAGGACGGCGTTTACGATTATCTCGATAAATGTCCCGGCACACCGGAAGGCCTCAAGGTCGATAGTAATGGCTGCCCGGTGCCAGTCTCCATAACCCTCAAGATAGAATTTGACACAGGAAAATCGGATATTAAGGCAAAATATCATGAAGAAATCAAGCTTGTAGCCGATTTCATGAAGAAATATCCTCAGACAAATACGGTCATTGAGGGCCATACCGATAATGTAGGGCGTGAAGCAGCCAACGTCCAGTTGTCGCAATCACGGGCAAACAGCGTCAAAGCCTACCTGATAAAAGAATTTGGAATTGAAAAAGATCGTCTTCAGGCCGTAGGTTATGGTCCCAAGAAGCCCATCGCAAGCAATTCAACCGCCGAGGGAAAACAGCAGAACCGTAGAGTTCAGGCAGTCATCAACACAGTGGAGAAAAAATAAGTCTGTAACAGTTTCAAAATTCTGAAAAATGGAGGCCCCATAACCGCTGCAAGGTTATGGGGCCTTTTTCTTGGGATGCCCTTATGCGATGAATACATACAGTATTCATTGATTTATAAGCTTTTAATTTTCAAGGTCTTGTAGGTGTAAGAGAGATTTACTTAAACAGCGTTGGAAGGACGGCGTAATCATCGATGATGTGAGCTGCGCCGGCTTGCAACAGATCCCGGCGCAAGACTTCCGGCTCTGCGGAAGAAACGGTGACACCTACGGCCTTGTAGCCGGTCTTTGACGCCCGGGCGGCCTGCATGTCATCGGGCATGTCCCCCAAATAATAACAACCCTCAAACGGCCTGCCGATCAGGTGGGGGATCCGATCGAGCATGTAGGGATCGGGTTTCTTCAAGGAGACCCGTGTGCCGCTCTCCCGGAATATCCTCTCTTCTTCCATGATGGAATCATCCAGCGTGATCACGGTCTGAAAGTATTTCCTCAGGTCGAAACGATCCAGAGGAAAATCTGCTTCAGCCAGCGGGCGGCCGGTGGCGATGGCCATGATGTGATCCCGGGCAAGATCTGCAAGAAGAGCCGGGTCGATCAGGAGGGTCTCCCGGTAGATCAGCCCCTCTTCCGTCCAGAAGCGGGGCTCCAGCCCATAGTGTTTCCCGAAGAGAGAGGGGCCGAGATAGATCTCCTGGAAGATCTGCTTGATCACGTTGCCGGTGCCGACGTCGTCCCGGTAGCAACGGGCCACAAAGGATTCGTTTCGCCTGCCGTGCCGTTCGAGGAGCTCCGTCAGCGGGCGGGCGGAGGTCTTCAGGAAAAGGGAGAGATCCGACACGTCGCAATTGTGTATCGTCTCTTCAGACACGGCGGCATCCTCTGCCGATGATGGGGCGGCGTTTATTTTGACCTGTTCAAAGAGCAAATGGAGGGTCAGGGCGGTGAGGTCCCAGTCGTTGTTCAGGCCGCCGGTCTGCTTGAGCGAGGCCAGGTCCGTCAGAGGGAAGAGGGGATCGGGCAGACTCTCGAAGCCCTTCGCCCCGGCGAAAAAGAGCCGCGCCGTTTTTCGGACGGTTTCACGGTACGAGCCGGAGACGTCGATCAGGACGCCGTCCATGTCAAACACGATCAGTTTCGGAAGTTTCATGTCTGCAATGGGCCGTTAAAGTGTTTCGATGCGCGGAGAGCCCGCCCTGTTTCAAGAAGAAAACCTTGGGCTCGCCATCTCTTTTTACCTCTATTCCATCGACGGTTTGCTGTCAAATACTATCGCAGGGACATGAGGAAATACACTTGCTAATTTAACGAACAGGATGTATGGATCATCCGGTTGAAATCTCAGGGCAGGACCCGTGTGGCCTTGCGATCATTTGGCAGTCATATCGATTCACAGCGAAGGAAAGAGGAGTCCATCGGGGCCGGATCGGCATGCGGCGTGGTCGCTCCCTGAGCGTCCGGTCGAGGGACGTCTCTTCGGGCACGTGGGGGATTCGGATTGAGCATTGCGGCTCTCAAGAACGGTCGGCAAAACCCGGGGGAATCCTCCCTGCGGATCTGTCTTCTCACCTATCGCGGGAATCCGACCTGCGGGGGGCAGGGGGTTTACATTAAATACCTGAGCCGGGCGCTTAAGCAACTCGGCCACGAGGTCGATGTCCTGTCGGGTCCCCCCTATCCGGAGCTGGATGAAGGAATCACCCTGCATAAGATTCCCAGCCTGGATCTTTACAACCCCGACCACCTTTTCAAGATCCAAAAGTTCCGCGACCTTTCCTCTCCGGTTAATCAGTTCGAATTCCTCAGCATGTGTTCGGGGGGATTCCCGGAACCCTTCACCTTCGGGCTCCGCGCCCGCCGTTATCTGATGAGGGGCCGGAACGGATACGATGTCATCCATGACAACCAGAGTCTCTCCTACGGTCTGCTGGGCATCGCCGCAAAGGGCTATCCGACGGTAGCCACCATCCACCACCCGATCACCGTCGATCGGGATACGGAGATTCGTGCAGCGGGAAGCTGGCTATGCCGGATGAAGGTCCGGCGCTGGTACTCATTCCTCGCCATGCAGAAGCGTGTCTCCCGAAGACTCCCGAAGATCATCACCGTCTCCGAATGTTCGAAGCGGGATATCGGCCGGGAGTTCCGACTCCCTGCCGAGCGCTTTCGCGTTGTCCCGAACGGGATCAACACGGACTTTTTTTATCCGCTCGAAGGTGTGAAACGGGCGGACGACATGATCCTGGTGACGAACAGCGCCGACACCCCGCTCAAGGGGCTGCGTTACCTGCTTGAAGCGGTGGCACAGATCCGCAATGAACGGGCAATCCGTGTCGTGGTGATCGGGACTCCGAAGAAAGACGGGGTGATCGAACGCCTGGTTGCGGAGCTGTCCCTCGGCGACACGGTACGGTTCACCGGCCGGATCGCGGATCACGAATTCGCCCGCTATTACGCGGAAACGACAATGGCCGTCATCCCCTCCCTGTACGAGGGATTCGGCATGCCGGCAGGCGAGGCCATGGCCTGCGGTGTGCCGGTCATCAGCACGACGGGAGGCGCACTGCCCGAGGTCGTGGGTGACGCAGGGGTTCTCGTGCCGCCGGCGGATACGGAAGCGCTCCGGCAGGCGATCGTCGGTCTCCTGAATGATCCCGAAAAAAGGATGCGTCTTGGGGAAGCGGGGCTTGCGAGGGTGAAGGGTTCGCTCACTTGGCGGCATGCTGCGCAGAAAACGGTCGGGGTATACCGGGAGGCGATGGATGCTCACGGTCGACTTTAGCCAGCTTCCGCTCAAGGCCGGGATGCGGGTCCTCGACGCCGGATGCGGGGGCGGAAGGCATCTGTGCGAGCCGTTTCGGACGTCGGGCGTCGACGTCGCCGGGGTGGATCTGAAATGGGATGACCTCTGCAAGGCGCGGGGGTTTCTCAACCTCATGGCCGGGGAAACATCGGGACGATGGGTGGTGTCCCAGGCCGATGTTACGAAGCTGCCCTTCGCTGACGGGAGTTTCGACATCGTGGTCTGTTCGGAAGTTCTGGAGCACATCGAGGACAACCGGGCCGCCGTCCGGGAGTTGGTACGCGTCCTCAAAACGGGGGGAGATCTTGTCGTTACGGTGCCCCGCTATGGGCCGGAGAGGATCTGCTGGGCGATTTCCCGGGCCTATCACCAGGAGCCGGGCGGTCACATCCGGATCTACCGGAAAACGGAACTGATGGCGCTGCTGGAAGCGGCGGGTGTGCGGTGCCGGCGGATCCGCTACCGGCACGGCCTCCACGCGCCCTATTGGTGGCTCAAGTGTCTCGTCGGCCACAAGAATGAGACCTTTTGGCTGGTCCGGGCGTACCGGAAATTTCTGGAGTGGGATATCATGCATCATCCCCCGTTGACGGCCATGATGGATCGAATTCTGAACCCGCTGATCGGCAAGAGCATTATCTTCTATCTGAAAAAAGGATACCGCTGATGGAACTTCCCCTTTCCCGAGGCCTTGCGAAATCTCAAGTCGATATGGACGCCATTGCGGATTTTATCGCCGCCCTCCAGAAACCGAACGGCGAGATCCCCTGGTCCGCGGGTGGAAAGACCGATCCCTGGGATCATGTGGAAAGCGCGATGGGGCTTTCCATTGCCGGCCGCATCCGGGAGGCGGAAATGGCCTATCGGTGGCTTGCGGAGACGCAGTTGCCCGACGGGAGCTGGTGGTCGGCGACACGGGACGGAGTTCCGGAAGACCGGACACGGGACAGCAATCTTGCCTCCTATGTCGCCGTCGGCGTCTACCACCATTACCTGATCACTCGGGAGATTTCTTTTCTTCTTCGGCTCTGGCCGACACTTGAGGCGGGGATCGACTATGCCGTCGGACTCCAGGCCCAGACAGGGGAAATCCACTGGGCCAAGAACAGCGAAGGGATTGTCGATCCGATGGCGCTCTTGACCGGTTCAAGCTCGGTTTACATGAGCCTCAAATGTGCCCTCATGGTGGCGTCCGTGCTGGGGAAAAGACGTTCAGATTGGGAATCGGCTCTCCTGAAGCTGGGGGAAGCGATTCGTTACCGGCCCAGTCTGTTCAACATGATGAAGACCCGTTTTTCGATGGACTGGTACTATCCCGTTCTCTGCGGCGCCGTGACCGGCGCCGATGCCCGCAAACGCATCGATCGTTCCTGGGAGAAGTTTGTCGTCCCCAAATGGGGGGTTCGCTGTGTCTGCGATCGCCCCTGGGTCACAACCGCGGAGGGATCCGAGCTGGTGCTGACGCTCGCAGCGATCGGGGAATCTGAGCGGGCGGCCATAGTCCTGAACTGGCTCTGTGACAAGAAGTACGATGACGGATCCTACTGGATGGGTATGACCTTTCCCGATGGTGTGATCTGGCCGGAGGAGAAGACATCCTGGACGGCGGCCGCCGTGCTAATGGCCCATGACGCCCTCAAAGAGATGACCCCCGCCGCCCGGCTCTTCCATCACAGTTTCTGGGAGGAAAAGGGATTCATTGTCAGTCGAGGTTGATGCCGGTGCGAAAAGATCATCGTCCCCAGATCCTCAAACGCCTTGATCAGCACTTCCAGCGTTGGTACGCAAACCGCTTTCTGGGTCCCCAATTCGAAAGTTTCGGCCGGGGGTGCACCTTTATGAAGCCATGGCATGTCGAAATCTTCGGCGGTCCGGTGCTTCTGGGGGACTACGCCACGGTGATTGCCACCCACGACCGGAAGATCCGGCTGACCGTCTGGTCGGAACTGGGGGCGGCGGGAAGAATCGAAATCGGAAAATATTGCCTCATCTGCCCCGGTGTGCGGATCAGCGCCGCCACGGAGATCGTGATCGGCGAGAGCTGCATGCTGGCCCACGGGGCCTTCGTGACTGATTCGGACTGGCACGGGGTCTACGACCGGAGCCTGCCAATCGGCCAGACCGTTCCCGTTTGTATCGGAAACAACGTCTGGATCGGGGACAGCGCCATCGTCTGCAAGGGGGTCCGGATCGGCGAGAACAGCATCATCGGTGCCGGCTCCGTGGTGGTCCGGGATATCCCCGCCAATGCAGTGGCCGCCGGAAATCCGGCCATAGTCTTAAAATATCTCGATCCGGGCAAGCCGGTGAAGACGCGCGCCGACTGGCTGGCGGATCCCGGGGCGCTGGCCGCGCAGTTCGAGGAGATCGATCGTCATTTCATGAAAGACAACACCTGGCTGGGGTGGATCCGCTCGCTCATCCTTCCCAGAAAGGGGGATTGATGGGAATAGGGGGACACGATGCCGCATCGTGTCCCCCTATTCCCCCTATACCCCGAGGCTTGCCCCGGGGTAAGCGAGCAAAAACAAAATGGTTTGTTCCTCTTAAGGATCGAAGATACTCCGCGGCTTGCTGCGGAGATCTTCAACACTGGAGAAAATTGCCGATGAGAGTTGCCATAGTCGCACCGCCTTACCCCTTGGAGGAAGCGCCCGCACCGCCGCTCGGCGTAACCTATGTCGCCGCCGCCTTCGAGTCGGCCGGCGCAGAGGTCCGGATCTTCGATTATATTGTAAGCCGATACACACCGGAAAAAATCCAGGCGCAGCTCGATGACTTCCGGCCTGATGTCCTCGGTGCGACCTCTGTAACGCTCAATTTCCCGGGTGCCGCGGAGATCGTCTGCGAGGCCAAACGGCATCGGCCCTCGCTGATCACGCTGATGGGGGGACCCCATGTCTCCTTTGCCGCCGAACGGACGCTGAAAGACTATCCGGAAATAGACTTGATCGTGGCCGGAGAAGGGGAGGGGACCATCGCCGAACTGATGGCAGGGGGATTCAATCCCGAAAAATGGGAAAAGATCCCGGGACTGATCTTCCGCAACGACGGCCGGATCATCGATACCGGTCCCCGCCCATTCATCGAAGACCTCGATACCCTGCCCCTTCCCGCGCGTCATCTTCTGCCGCTGTCCCGCTATCAGGCCCTCGGTTATTCGATCAGCATCATCACCTCCCGCGGCTGCCCCTATTCCTGCATCTTCTGCCAGGGACGCCGCATGGTCGGGAACCGCGTCCGGCTGAGAAGGGCCTCTCTGGTCGTGGACGAGATCGAGGAGATCCTCTCCTACGGAATCGATCGGATCAACGTGGCGGACGATCTGTTCGTCTCAAGCAGTGGGAAGGTGAAGGAGGTCTGCGACGAGATCCTTAATCGCGGTCTCCGGGTTTGCTGGAGCGCCTTTGCCCGCGTGAATACCGTGGACCTGGAAACCCTGAAGCTGATGCGCGAGGCGGGCTGCGACAGCGTAAGTTTCGGGGTGGAAACCGGAAATCCGGAGATGCTGAAGTTGATCCGCAAGGGGATCACACGGGATCAGGTCCGGCATGCGGTTTCCCTCTGCCGGGAGGCGGGAATCATTGCCCACACCTCCTTCATCGTCGGCCTGCCCGGCGAAACAGCGGAGACCCTCCGGGAAACGGGGGAGTTTGCTGCAAGTCTCGGTTCGCTCTATGGATATCATTTCCTGGCCCCCTTTCCCGGGACGACGGTTCGCGAGGAGGTTGAGAAGTACGATCTGGAAATCCTGACCAATGACTGGACCCGGTATGACGCCAACAGCGCCATTGTCCGGACCGCCGCCCTTTCTCCGGAGGAGATGAACCGTTTCGTGGCGGATTTCGAATGCATGATCACAAAGGCCTGGGAGGAGATGGTTCGAGGATATCATGACAAAACAAACACCCCGGGGATCGACATGCAGGTCGAAGGTCATTTCCGGATGAAGCTGGTCTATCGCCTGCTCTCGGAAGACCTGATCGAAAAATGGGGAAAAATTTCGGCAGCGGATTTTGACGGAAGTACGGACTGTCTCCAGGAGGAGCTTTGCCGGTGCATCGCGGAAGCGACCGGTGTCGATGGGGGGCTCATCCGCGGGACGATCCGGGGATTCGTTCAGAAAGGTTACATCCGTGCCGTGATTTCCGGCGGGGAATGCCGCTGGTATTGGACTCACAACAACCGCGTCGACCGGCTGTATGCGGAACCGGAATCAATCGCGGATACTGGCCCATTGATCCCTTGAGCGGCCGGTGAGAAGGCCTGCCGGTGCCCTCCGCAGAACGCCCAGTGTATGGGTCATGGGTAACTCCTCGAAGAGGCCGGAGTCGAGGGCCATGCGGTAGATGCAGCGGGGTGCCTGGCCTCCCTTTGCCGGGTCGGAAAAGATATCATGGATGACCAGGTATCCTTCCGGGAGGAGATGGGAAACCCAGGCGTTGTAATCGGTGAAAGCCGCCTCGAAGGTGTGGCCGCCGTCGATGAAAATCAGACTGAGCGGTGTGGTCCAGAAGCGGGCTACCACCGCGGAACGGGAGATGATCGGAACGACCGTATCCTCGAGACGGAGCTCCCGGATCGCATTCCTGAACGCGGGGAAGGTGTCAACCCGCCCCGTCACCGGGTCTAGGAGCTCGGGATCGAAATATTCCTGACCCGGTTGCTGCTCTTCCGACCCCTCGTGATGATCGATTGAAAAAAGAATCCCCCCCGCTTCCCGGCATCCGAGTCCCAGATAGGCGGCCGAACGGCCGCAATAACTACCAATCTCCATGCAGGGGCCACGATGGGCGGCGTCCCGGGCCAGTTCATACAGACGGGCGGTTTCCTCATCGGCCATAAATCCCTTGAAACGTATCCGCTTGAGTTCATCGACATCCATAGCGCTTCACCTTCCTCCCGAAAGAAAAATTTCCACAATTTGTTCGGGAATATACGATTCTTATGTCCGAAAGGCAAGCACTGCGACCCGGTAGAGTGGAAAATATTTATCGTTTTTTCAAATTTACATTTTTTCAAATTTACCCTTGACATGTCAACATATGGTAGTATGATCGTATTCAAACCCCAACATATTGCGTTTATCATTCGATCAGGGACATCATAAATCATCTTGGGAACAGGAGAAACCCATGCACGCAAAGATCAAGAAGAGGGACGGTCGTCTCCTTAAATTCAATGCGGAGAAGATCACAATGGCCATCGCCAAGGCCGGTACGGCAAGCGGCGAATTTGACCATTCGGTCGCCAAAACACTGACCATCCGTGTTCTGAATCTGGCCGACAAGATCTTTGACAACCGGATCACCACCGTCGAGGAAATTCAGGACATCGTCGAGGAGGTTCTCCTCTCTTCCCCATATCGAAAGACGGCGAAGGCCTACATCATCTATCGCGAACAGCACGCCCGTCTCCGGGAAATCACCAACAAGATGGAGGTGGATCTGGTCGATCAGTATCTCAAAAAGATGGATTGGAAGATTCACGAAAACAGCAACATGGATTACTCCCTGCAGGGGTTGAACAATTACATCTCCTCAGAGGTCAGCAAGGTCTATTGGCTCAACGAGATCTATTCTCCGGAGATCCGCCGGGCGCATACGGAGGGGGATTTTCATATCCATGACCTCAGCCTGCTTTCGGTCTACTGCGTGGGGTGGGATCTCTTCGATCTTCTGATGGAGGGTTTCCGCGGTGTATCCGGCAAGGTCGAGAGCAAGCCGGCCAAACATCTCCGCAGCGCGCTGGGACAGGTGGTCAATTTCTTCTACACCCTTCAGGGAGAGGCTGCCGGGGCACAGGCTTTCTCTAACTTCGATACGTTGCTTGCCCCGTTTATCCGCTACGATAAACTGAAATACCAGGAGATCCGGCAGGCACTTCAGGAGTTCATCTTCAACATCAATGTCCCCACACGGGTAGGTTTTCAAACGCCTTTTACCAACGTGACGCTCGACATCACAGTGCCACGCTATTATGCCGACAAGAATGTCATTGTTGGCGGCGAGCCGCAGCAGGAGACCTATGCTGATTTTCAGGAGGAGATGAACCTGTTCAACAAGGCATTTCTCGAGGTAATGGCGGACGGCGATGCCAAAGGGCGTGTTTTTACCTTCCCCATCCCCACCTACAGCATCACGAAGAATTTCCAATGGGATGACCCGAAATTCGAAGGTCTCTGGGAAATGACGGCGAAATACGGCGTGCCCTATTTTTCCAATTTCATCAATTCGGATATGAATCCGGAGGATGCCAGAAGCATGTGCTGCCGGCTGCGGATCGACAATCGGGAACTGCAGAAAAGGGGAGGGGGACTGTTCGGTTCGAATCCGCTGACGGGCTCCATCGGGGTGATCACCATCAATATGCCCAGAATCGGTTATCTGGCGGATGCGGAAGAGGCCTTCATGGAGCGTCTTGAAAAATTGATGGTCACGGCCAAAGAGAGCCTTGAGGTCAAGAGAAAGGTGCTGGAGAAATTCACCGACGGGAACCTCTATCCCTATACGAAACACTACCTCCGGAATGTCAAGGAGCGGTTCGGTGAATACTGGAAAAACCACTTTTCCACCATAGGCCTCGTGGGGATGAATGAGGCCTGCATCAACCTCCTCAGTCAGGACATCACGACCCCGGAAGGGCAAAGGTTTGCAAAAAAGGCCCTGGATTTCATGCGGAACCACCTGGTTCTGTTTCAAAAGGAGACGGGAAACAACTACAATCTGGAATCGACGCCGGCCGAGGGGACCTCTTATCGTCTTGCAAAGATCGACAAGGAGAAATATCCCGATATTTGCTGCGCCAATGAGGAAAATTGCAAGGCGAGAAAAGCCGAACCGTTCTATACAAACTCGACGCAACTGCCCGTGAACTTCAC
>JAPLJY010000242.1 GCA_026388345.1 Deltaproteobacteria bacterium | reverse complement strand
CACCATTTTTGAGATAGCGGTCCCGACCTCTTCCCCGATGCAATCATTGAGCTTGATGACTTTCCTGCCGAGCAGTTCCCCGAGCCGTTTCGCGATCGGGTCCATCCGCAGCCCTTCCGTCACCCCGTCGGGTCTTCCCAGATGAGAGACAAGGATGACGATCGCGCCCCGGTCGATCAGGTAGCGGATCGTGGGCAGGGCCGCCCGGATCCGCATGTCGTCCGTGATGTTCTGCTGCTTGTCCATGGGGACGTTGAAATCGACCCGGACCAGAACCTTCTTCCCTTTCAGTTCTCCGTCTTTCAGATCCGAAATGCATTTTTTCATATTCTCGCCCCCCCATCGATGTGCCAGGGCGGGAACGGTTTCCCCTCCCGAAGCCGTTCCCGCCGTTTCCCCGTTATCAGAGGCTTTTGGCCACGAGTTTCACGAGATCGATCATCCGGCAGGAGAAGCCCCACTCGTTGTCGTACCAGGAAAGGACCTTGATCAGATTGCCTTCGATGACCATAGTCGATTTTCCGTCGATGATGGACGAATGCGGGTTGCCCAGGTAATCGATCGAGACCAGCGGTTCATCGGAATAAGCGAGGATCCCCTTCATTTTACCCTCGGCCGCCGCTTTCAGGGCGGCGTTGATCTCTTCGACGGTCGTATTTTTCTCGATTTCGGCGACGAGGTCCACGACCGAGACATCCGGTGTCGGAACCCTCATGGAGAATCCGTTGAGCTTCCCCTTGAGTTCCGGAAGCACAAGCCCGACGGCTTTTGCGGCCCCGGTGGTCGTCGGGATCATGGACATTGCGGCCGCCCTGGCCCTGCGAAGGTCCTGATGCGAAAGATCCAATATCCTCTGGTCATTCGTATAGGAATGGATGGTGGTCATCAGGCCTCTTTTGACATGGAAGTTCTCATGCAGGATCTTGGTAAACGGCGCCAGACAATTGGTGGTGCAGGAGGCGTTGGAGATGATGTTGTGTTTTTGCGGATCATACCGGTAGTCATTGACCCCCATGACGATCGTGATGTCCTCGTCTTTGGCGGGCGCGGAAATCAGTACCTTTTTGGCGCCGCCGGAGGTCATATGAACCTGCGCCTTTTCCCGGGAGGTGAAGAGACCCGTCGATTCGATCACGATATCGACCCCCATCTCCTTCCACATCAGCCGGGCCGGGTCCCTCTCGGCAAACACCTTTACCTCCTTGCCGTCGATGATGATGGACCGATCTTTTGCCTGGACATCGCCTTTGTAGATTCCATGTACCGAATCATATTTGAAAAGATGGGCGAGCGTTTTCGCATCCGCGATATCGTTGACCGCGATCCATTCGATGGACGGGTCTCCTTTCGCGGCCCTGATGATGTTTCTCCCGATTCTTCCGAAACCGTTGACCCCTACTTTGATTGCCATTCGTCTTTCTCCCTTCTTGTGGTCCCCCTGTTCAAGCGCGGGGCCTGATTCATTATTGATGCCGATTGTACCATCATCTCCAAATGTGTCAACGCAAAGGATGACGCAAGGATAATCTTCCCATGCTCATCGATGCAACCGAATCGGAAACCGATCCTTCAGCAGTCTGTTGAAAAACGCCCATCTGCTGCGTTTCCCTCATCCTTCGCCGTTCAACGTACCAGAAAGAACGCCTCACGGCTCAGGATTTCGGGGGCCTTGCATCTGGACATTTTTGAACAGCCTGTAGAGCCTTTTTCAACAGGCTCTTAGCGGCTCTTTACCACGCCGACGCGATCGCAGTAAGCTTCCACCGGACAATGGCTGCAGAGGGGAGAAATGGGGCGGCAGGTGTTCCGCCCGAAGGCAACGAGGAGCGTGTTGTAGCGGGACCAGTGTTCCGGGGGGAGTTTTGCCCGGAGGGCGAATTCCGTTTCTTCAGGGGTTTTCGTCCGGACGTATCCTATGCGGTTGGAGATCCGGTGCACATGGGTGTCCACACAGAGGCCGACCCCGTTGAACCCCAGGGAGACGACGAGATTGGCCGTCTTTCGCCCCACCCCTTTGAGCGTCAGCAATTCCTCGATGCTGTCCGGTACGCGGGACTGAAAGCGTTCGATGAGTTCCCGGCAGACATGCCGGATCGTTTCGGCCTTGTTCCGGTAGAATCCGACGGGATAGATCGCCCTCTGAATCTCCGCTTCCGAAAGCCGGAGCATCTCCGCCGGCGTGGAGGCCAGGGAAAAGAGCCGCTCCGTGGCCGCCGCCGTCACCTCATCTTTGGTCCGGAGGCTGAGCAGCGTGGAGATGAGGATCTCAAAAGGATCACGGTGTTCCTCGGCCAGTTTTGTAACAATGGGAAGCTCCCGCTTCACCAGCTCCTGCTCCAGGAGTCGGATGATTTCCGCCATATGCCTATCGTCCATGGGTGTTTCCCTGCCGGGGCGGATCAGTCGTGATTCGCTCGTAAAAAGTCGGTAAGTTCAAAAATCTGGAACGGCTTCGCAAAAAGCTCCAGAGGCAAGGCGCGCAAAACCTTAAGGCGTGAGGCGTACTTTCTCGTACGCCGCAATAAGCCTGCCCCTGCGAAAGCAGGGGAAGGAAGCAGCGCAACGCAGCAGATGGACTTTTTCCGAGGCCGTCAGTCGTAGCCCTCGTCGTTGGCGAGCATATCGAGATGGAGCGTGGCGATGTCCTCCACGTCCAGGTCCGCCTTCTGTTTTGCCTCCCGGAAGTCGACGATCTTGATGTAACGCTTGCATTCGTTGCAGACGTCGACGCGGTACCGCTCATCCCCTTCAATCGTGAAATAGGCGAGGCTTTGCTGCTCCTCGTTGCCGCAGAAGGGGCATTTGATCCGCAGGTAGTTCCATTCGAAGCCGCATTGGTTGCAGAAAAGATAACGGCTTCCCTCCTCATCCCGGATCTCGCCGATCTTGGGTTCCCGGCCGCAGACGGGACAGTAGCCTTCCACCCAGTCCGCCTTCCTGACGGCGTCGCCATGGCGTGCCGCGACCTTCTCCAGGGCCGGTCTGAGGCTCTCTTCAATGAACAACTCCACCAGGTCGAAGGAGGCCTCTTCCCCGTCGCGGAGAGCCTCTTCATCCTCAAACGGAGGGTTGAATGATTCATAGATCAGGTCATTGAAGCGGATCTCGCCGTCACGGATCTTCCTCGCCATTTCCCCGGTTTCACCCGGCGCCCGTTTCTCGGCGATCTCCAGGAGGGCCAGAAAATAGGCCTGGGGTTCAGCAAGGTCGCAGGTGACCGAAGAAAAATCGACGAGAGGGAATCCTCCCACCATCTTGGCTGCGATCATTTTTTCATTGACGGGGAAGATCTCCCTCTGCATCCGGCGCCGGTATTCCTCGCGCAGGATCAGGATCTCCTCCAGGATATCGAGAAGCTCCGCATAATGGGGGCTCAAATCTCTGTGGGTTTGTATCGTCTGCAATGCATCCTTCAATACCGTCGCCATACCGGCTGATCTCCTTAAATTTTGAATGTATGGCGCTCTATATCCCCTTTCCTCCCCAAGTTCAAGCGATATTTGTCCGGGATTGCGCCGGAAGATGCCGCTTGGCCATCTCAAATAATGTCCCATGATTTTAGGAAGATGAACAGCGGATGGGGAAAAATGGAACGGCGACCGAGAGGCCCCTTCAAGCCTCCCGGCGCCGCTCCGGAATTCAAGATGATCGGTTAAATCTCCCCCAGGGTAATGTCCGTATCCTCCTTCGGGAGGGGGATGATATAGACCGGCTTGCGGATCCGGCGGAGCACCTTTTCGGAGACGCTGCCGAGGAAGGTATGGCTGATCGCCCCTTTGCCGTTCGTCCCCATGATCACGGTGTCGCAACCCAGTTCATCGGTCTTGTCCAGGATCTCCGCGGCGGGGTCCCCGAAGACGACATGAATCCCGATGACCCTCTTGAGCGTCTCCGGGTCGTCTCTGAGTTCCCGTTCGGCGAACTGTTTCAGACGCTCTTCGATCCGCCGGCGGAGATTCTGCTGAGATTCCTTCCGTCGCTGGTCGATTTTCTCCTGATCGATGTGCATGAGCAGGAGCGCCTCCGCCGCCGGCGAAATGGACTCGATGACGTGGAGGAGGTGGATCTTCGCGTCGTGCTTCCGCGCCGTATTGACCGCATAGCGAAAGGCGTAGGCCGAGTTCTTGCTCAGGTCAGTCGCGTACAGAACGTTTTGTATCTTCGGAATCATATTCTCTTTCCTCCTTTTTCATGTTGCAATTCGAAATGGACGCTTCGCCGGTTATTTTCCGAACATCGCATTGGGCAGCCAGACAACGATCTCCGGGAAGATCGTGCAGATCGTCACCCCGATCGCCTGGAGGATCAGAAACGGCACGACCCCCCGGTAGATGTGGCCCAAATTCACCCCCTCGATCCCGAGCCCCGACAGGTAGAACAGCGCGTAGCCGAACGGCGGGGTCAGGAAGGACATCTGCAGGTTGATCGCGAGCATCGAGACGAACCAGAGCATGTCGAATCCCAGTTGCTGCGCGACGGGCAGGAAGATCGGGAAGGTGATCATCACAATTCCGATCCAGTCGATGAAGCAGCCGAGGATGATGTAGATGATCATGATCATCACGTAGGTGCCCCATTTCCCGAGGCCGAGGCCCATGATCGCCCCGACCAGGGCGGTGCCGCCCCCGAGCCCCAAAAAGACGCCGGTGAAGCAGGTCGCCCCGACGATGATGATGATCACCATCGTGACCGTCCGGGAGGTCTGGTAGAGGCAGTCGGAGAAGTTTTTCCACGTCAGCTTCCCGTAGGCAATGACCATGATGAACGAGGCGAAGGCCCCGACGCCGGCCGCCTCCGTGGGCGTGGCGATGCCGAAGAAGATCGCCCCGAGGACGAGAAAGATCAGCCCCAGTGGCGGTACGGCGTAACGGAAGGTGTCCTTGATCCGCTTGTTCATCGGGATCAGGGCCAACTCCTCCGCGGGCACGGGAGGACCGAGCTCCGGGTTGATCCCGCAGCGGATCGCGATGTAGATCATGTAGAGGATACCCAGTGTCACACCCGGAAGGACGCCCGACATGAGGAGTTTTCCGGCGGAGAGCGCCCCCTGGTCGGCCATCATGACGAGCATGATGCTCGGCGGGATCAGAATTCCCAGACTCCCGCCCGCCGCGACCATCCCCATCGTCATCTCCTTCTGATAGCCATAGCGGATCAGCATCGGCCCGGCGAGGAGCCCCATCGTGACGACCGACGCGCCGACGATTCCGGTGCAGGCCGCAAAGACGATGCAGACGGCGATCACCGCGAGACCCACGCCGCCGCGGATCGGCCCGAGGAGGATACGGAGCGCCTTGAAGAGTTCGTCTGCGACGCCCGACATCGTCAGGAAATTCCCCATCAGGATGAAAAGGGTGATCGCGACCAGGACGAAGTTGTCCATCGTGCCGTAGATCCGGTCCATGAAGATTCCGAAGAACTGCGGTCCGATAAAGAAGAAACCGAACAGGACGCCGACCCCGCCGAGCGCAAAGGCCAGGGGGTGTCCCATGAAGAAGAAGACCACCAGTGCAACGAACATGCCGATTGCGGCCATTTCAGGACTCATGAGCTTCCCCCCTTTCTTGAACGAGAACATCGATGGTCTTGATCACCTCGGAGATCCCCTGCAGGAGGAGCATCACGGCGGTGAGCGGGATGACGGTCTTGATCGGGTAGAGCGGCGGGCCCCAGATGCTCCACGATGTTTCCATCATGCTCCAGGAGTTGAGCGAGTAGGAGAAGCCGAAATAGAGCCATACGGCGATGAACGGGAAGTACATGAAGAGGTAGCAGATCAGCGACAGGACTGCCTGGGTCTTCTGGGAGAATCGGCTGGTGACGAGATCGATCGTCACGTGTGATTTGTACAGCAGGCCGTACGCCGCAACGAGCATGAAATGGGCGCCGTAGAAGAAGTTGCTCATCTCGAAGGTCCAGACCGTGGGGTGCTGGAACGAACGGGTGATCACCTCATAGACGACCAGCAGCGTCAGCGGGATCATCAAGTAGCTGCAGACGATGCCCGTCCACCGGCTGAACGCATCGATCCTTTTGGATAAGCCAAGCCATGTGTTCATATCGGGAACCTCTCTCTCAAGAAAGTGGGGCGGAGCGCCCGGTCTCTTCCGGGCGCTCCGCTCGGTTCAGATCGGTTCAGACTCTTACTTTAAACCGGGAAGTTTCGGTATGGTAAAAGGGTTGCGTCCCTGGGAAAACGGCTCCTGGGCATCCCGGGCAGTCCGGAAGTCCTTCAGGTACTGGAACATGGAGACGGCGGCCTTGCTGTAATCGGGGTTCTTCGCCGATTCATCCACGAGATATTCCCAGGCGTATTCCTCGATCTTCTTGAGCTCGGCGTTGGAGAGCTTGAAGATCTGCGTTCCCGCCTTCTTGAAGAGTTCCAGGGCCTCGATGTTGCCGGTCTCGTACCAACTGCTGATGTAGGCCACATTGGCCATTGCCGCCTTCTCGACGATCACCTTCAGGTCCGCCGGGAGCTTGTCCCAGGCGCCCTTGTTGATCATGACGCCGAAGGTGGAGGAGGGCTGATGCCAGCCGGGGCCGATGTTGTATTTGGTGACCTCGCTGAAGCCCATCTTCCAGTCGATCGAGGGACTGCAGAACTCTGCGCCGTCGATCGTCGCCATCTGGAGGGCCTGGTAAATTTCGCCTCCGGAGATCATCACCTGAGCCGCCCCCAATTTCTGGAGGACGTGCCCCTGGGCCTTTCCGGACATCCGGAGCTTCTTTCCCTTGTAATCGGCCAGGGTCTTGATCGGTACGCGGGCGCGGATGCCCGATTCCATCGGGCTGACCGAGGTGAGGAAATACATCATGTTGTACTTTCCGAACAGGTCGTCAAAGACCTTCTTCCCGCCGTAATGGTAGTACCAGTTGACGGCGTCGTACTGGCAGAGCCCCATCGGATAGGAGCCGAGGAGGTCGAAGGCGCTGTTCTTGCCGGCCCAGTAGCTCGGCCAGTCGCCGCCGCACTCCACGGAGCCTTTGGAGACGGTGTCGAAGACCGCATTCGCCGGGACGAGCTCGCCGGCCGGCGAGACGGTGATCTGGAGGCGACCGTTGCTCAGTTCGCATACGAGCTTGGCGAAGTTTGTATCGCCTTCGATCAGGTTGATGGCCGGCGTCCAGGTGGTGACCATCTTCCACTTGATCGGTTGGTCGGCGGCCGCGGCAAGGCCGAGGCCGGTGCAGAAAATCGTCATCATCACGACGGCAATCACGATACCCAATCTTTTCTTCATGGCATTTCCCCCTTTTTTAATGAGATTATGAAAACAATTCCCTGGGGCCGGCGGACGCATTCACTCCCATTCCTGAGTCCGCCGCCGGTATTCATCCGTGCGTTTATCCGCGCATCACCTCCTTTTCTTCCGGAATCATGATCAGGCCGGAACGGCCTTCATCTTTTCGACCTCCCGTCTGCGAAGCTCCCCCCGGATGATCTTGCCGGTGCTCGTCATCGGGAGTTCCGCCACGAACTCGATCTCCCGCGGGTACTCGTGAGCGGCCAAGCGGGTTTTGACGAATTCCTGGATCTCCCGGGCCAGTTCCTCCGAACCGTTTACCCCGGCCTTGAGCACCACAAAGGCCTTGACCACCTCCGTGCGCACCTCGTCGGGTTTGCCGATGACGGCGGACATGGTCACTGCCGGATGCTTGAGCAGGCAGTCCTCGATCTCTGCGGGGCCGATCCGATAACCGGAGGAAGTGATGACATCGTCTTTCCGGGCGACGTACCAGATATAGCCGTCCTCATCCTTTTTTCCCAGGTCACCCGTGAGGGACCAGTCGAGGACGAATTTGTCCCGGGTGGCTTGGGGGTTCTGCCAGTAGTTGAGGAACATGACCGGGTCGGGGCGCAGGATCGCGATCTCGCCGACCGCCCCGGGCGGAACGATATTTCCCTCCACGTCCACCACCTCCACGCGGTGGCCGGGGATCGGCTTTCCCATCGAACCCCGGCGGATGGGCATGATCTCGCAGCAGTTCCCGACGACGAGATTCACCTCGGTCTGCCCGTAGAACTCGTTGATCTCCAGATCCATCACCTGCCGGCCCCAGTCGAGCAGCTCCTCGCCCAGGGTCTCGCCGCCGCAGCCGATCGTCCGCATCCGGTAGTCGTAGCGGCCCTTCGGGTCCTTGACCTGACGCATCATCTTGAGGGCGGTCTGCGGCATGAAAGCGTTCCGGATGCCGTATTTGGCGATGAAGTGAAAGGCCTGTTCGGGGTCGAATTTTTTGGCGCGGTAGGCGACGACGGGGACGCCGTGGTGCCAGCTCGGCAGGAGGACGTCAATCAACCCGCCGATCCAGGCCCAGTCGGCGGGCGTCCAGTAGACGTCTTCCTTCTTCGGGAAAAAATTGTGAAAGAATTCGACCCCCGGGACGTGACCGAGAACGACCCGGTGGGCATGGAGAGCCCCTTTCGGCGGCCCGGTCGTTCCCGAGGTGTAGATGATCAGGGCCGGATCGTCCGCCTTCGTCGGCACGGGTTCGAAGCGGGAGGAACCCTTTTCCAACGCCGCCCAGAAATCGATGGCGCCGGCCTCCGGCTTCCCCCGGGTGACGAAGAGAAGCTTCAGGTCGGGGAGGCGGTCGCGGATCTGAAGGACCTTCTCGACATTGGCCCCGTCGGTGATGACCGCTCTCGCCCCGCTGTTTCCGAGACGATATTCCAGGGCGTCAGGGCCGAAGAGGGTGAACAGCGGGATTGCGATGGCGCCCAATTTGTAAACGGCGACATGGGCGATCGCCGTCTCGGGGCACTGCGGGAGCAGGATGCCGACCCGGTCGCCCCGGGCGATGCCGTGCGCCCGCAGCGCGTTTGCCAGACGGTTGGAGAGATTCTTGATATCCCAGAAGGTGTATTTTTCGGTCCTGCCGCCCTCGTCCTCATAGATGAGGGCAAGGCGGTAGCGTTCGTCCGCCCACTTGTCGCAGACATCGACCCCGATGTTGTAGTACTCCGGAATCTGCCAGTGGAAACCCCGATATACCTCTTCGTAAGTGCTTTTCTTTTGCAGCATGGACTCCCTCCTTTTTGAAAAGTTGGCACTTCAGCACGCAGGATCTGGTGGCGTGGTTTTGTTCATTCATGCAACTTTATCATCTTTCCGATCAGCTTCTACTTTGCGGTCTGGAGTCTCTTCAGGGCCTTCGCGACCTCCGCGAGTTTGAGCTTTTCCGAGGCTGTTAGCAGAAATCGCGAAGCCGTCTTTTCGGCGGCGAGAACGGCCCGGATGCCATCGGCCAGGTTTTTGACCTCTTTCTTCGGTATTTCGGACGGAAAAACCTCAGCCTTCAGATTGCGGACCGGCTCCAGGATCATCTCGGTGATGTTTTCCCGGCGGATGGTTTCCAGCGTCCGGCGGTGCTTCTTTTTCACCTGGACGATCTCTTCCAGGGCTGGCCTAGGCCGCGGCGTTGTTGCCGAAGTGGATTACGGGCGGCATCTGAAAGACTCTGGAACCGTTCATACAAATCCTCCTTAATTCAAAAAACAAAAGATTACATGAGCCTGTCTTGGCCTGTTCCATACGGCGCTGTCTGTGCTGACCTGTGTTGAAAGGTCTCGGTCGGGGGAAAAGGATTACGCTTGGAGGAAGCGGAAGGGACATTGCAAGGGCAGAGGGAGAGGGAGAAGGTTGCGAGAATGAGCGCGGGAGAAGAATGGTCCGCGGCAATGCGAGGGTTGCCGTGATCAGCCATGATGTCATGTGTCGCTGTGCGCAAGAGAAGTCCCCAAAGCTGCCGGCTGAACGATCACCATGTCCGGAAAGACCATGGCCATCGAAATTGGATTTTTTCTTGGCCTGCTATCCCGACTGATCCCGAAAGCATTTCCGACAAGTCTTTCAGGCCGGGACACGAATATGACAGAGAAACATGAACCCTTGATCCTGGATCTGTAAAGTAGCGACAAAATACTGAGACGGGCTGTAATTGTCAAGAAAAAACGACAACAGAAGAAACAACAGAAAATAGCCCCGGCGATTGTGCTTGACGACTCAGGGGAAAGTCCATACAATGCGTCCGGTTTCATGTCTTGTCACAGCGGCGTATATCAAAGTACGTTTCATTCCTGACGGAGGGATAGGGCGGACATTCTTTTTCCCCGACCTGCCAAAGGTCTTCCGTGGGCGAATAAGTACATGATAAAAGAACGAAGGACACTGAAGATTCCCTCTTTCCCGCTGAATCCAGAAGGCAATTCCCCCCCGTCGATTCGCAGTTTCCAGATCATTGCAGCCCAAAAGATCCGCAGCCCGATACTGGATATCCGCGGACATCCAGTATCGGGTTGCCTCATTTTCTTTGGAGAAGAGGTCCGCCCCGTTTGACCAAAACCGTATCCAATAACCGGCTGAACCGAAGAAGGAAGGGGAAAAGAAATGAAAAAAGCGATGTATTTTTTAGCGGTCTTTGTTGTCATGGGGCTGGTGGCGGGCGTCGGGAACGTCTCAGCGGCTCCGTATCCCGAGCGGGCCATCGAAATCAACGTCCCGTTCGGCGTCGGTGGTGGAAGCGACACGGCGGCGAGGGCCGTGGCGGAAGGATTGAAGCCCCTCCTGAAAGTTCCGCTGGTGATCACCAATATGCCCGGCGGCGGGGCGACCAAAGGGATGCTCTATGTATCCCAGCAGCCCGCCGACGGTTATAGTCTCCTGGCCGTGACCACATCCCATCTGATCGATTCCGTCAAACCCAAAACGCGGTCGGAACTCCTGAGGGATTTTGATCCCCTTATGAGGATCCAGTGGGATACGTCGGCGGTGTCGATTTCCGGAGATTCCAAATTCAAGACGCTGGCCGATCTGGTCGAATGGGGAAAGAAGAATCCCCGGATGCTGAAGTTTGCCGGGACCACGCCGGGGGGATGGGCGGAGATCCAGACGGTGGCGTTTTTCAAGAAAGTGGGGGTGGATGTGACGTTCATCCCGTTCGATTCGGGGGCGGAGATCAAGGCAGCAATCATGGGTGGACATGTCACGGGCGCCGTGGAGGAGCTTGCCGAGACACTGCCCCTGATCGAGGCCGGTAAACTGAAGTCGCTTGCCGTCATCATGGAAAAAAGGCACCCGGCCCTTCCGAATGTGCCGTGCAGTGCCGAGCTGGGCATCGATTATACGCACGGTCTGATGAGGGCTTGGGCCGTAAAGAAAGGGACGCCGCCGGATCGTTTCAAATATCTCCACGACGTGGTCAAAAAATCTCTGGATGCCCCAATTTATAAGAAATTCGTTCAGGATAATCACCTCTATGCCCGCCCGGGCTACCTGGGTCCCGAAGAGACGAGAAAATACTGGGCAGAAGAGGTCAAGTTCTTTGCGGATGTCCTGAAAGATCTTGGCTACGTGAAGTAATTCTCCCAGTTTGGAACCCATACCAAGCGTGCGGAGAAGGCTGCTTCTCCGTACGCCTCAGGAGCAGAGGGGATTATGAAGAAAGGTGAAATTGTTCTCAGTGCGGTTTGCTTGGTTTTTTTCTCGTTCATGTTTTATGAGGCGCTCGAATTACGTGGGGTGGGGCGCTTCGGGGAGGTGGGAAGCGGGTTCTGGCCCTTGCTCTCCCTTGGGGTTACAACGATCCTGAGCCTGGTCTGGCTGATAAGCAATCTGCGACAGTACTCCCGGGAAAAGGTGGGTACTGCCGAGGAACCGCCTACGCCGGAGACCATTGTCGAGGCATGGCGGCGGCGGAGAAAGATTGCGCTCTGCAGTGTCTGTCTTCTGGGCTATATCATCCTCACGCCCTGGATCGGCTTTATCCTGTCAACCATCCTCTTCATCCTGTCTTTTGTGCTGGCACTCGAAGAAAAAAGGAAACTGGTATTGATCATTTCACCTCTGCTGATCACCGCCGTTATTATTGTCGTATTCGCGAAATTCATCACGATTCCCCTTCCCAGGGGAGTGGGGATGTTTGCCGAATTCAGCCGTTTTTTCTATTAGCCGGGGAGGTCATCTGATATGTTCGAGCTTTACTGGAATGCCTTTGCGACGGTCCTTCTCCCGCAGAACATTCTGGCGATTTGCCTGGGAGGCCTCTGGGGATTGCTGGCGGGAGCGCTTCCCGGCATCAGCACATCGATGGGCATCGTCCTTCTTCTGTCGTTTACCTACTCGTTATCACCGATCACGGCCTTCTGCCTGCTCTGCGCCGCCTATTGCGGAGGGATCACGGGGGG
>JAPLJY010000359.1 GCA_026388345.1 Deltaproteobacteria bacterium | reverse complement strand
ATCGGCCAGCCTTCTGTATATTCCGCTTCTCCTGCCCAATCGGAAGACAAGCCGCTGTTCTTCGGAAAGGGAAAAATACCGCTCCAGGACATCCAGCATCTTTTTCTTGTCCCGGGGAAGCCTGCCTTCGATCTCTTCCAGCAGGTTCAGAACATGGTCGCTGACGATCGTTGTTTCAATCCCTTCCAAGCCGGAAATCAATTCCTGAATTTCCCGCAGAACATCCTCATCGCCCAGCGGAGAAAATTCTCCTTTTTGCATCAGTTCCATCAGCGGCGTATCATGGACCACATGCAGGGTGCGCAGGCGGACGAAATCGGGATGGATCGCATTGATCACCCTTGCCGTTTCCCGGGCATGTTCTCCGGAATACAGCGTGCCGCCCAGACCGGGGATGACATACTCGCAGAGCGAAATCCCGGCTGCCTTGATTCTTTGCCCGCCTTCGATATGATCCGCTGCGGTTACCCCTTTCCGGATCAGTTTTAATACCGGATCCGAGCCGCTTTCCATACCGACATGAATCCTGGCCAGGCCGGCGTCCCGGAGCAGCTCCAATTCCGCAACGGATTTTCGCGCGGCGGTCTTGGATCGGCAGTAGGTCGTAATCCTGGTCACGGAAGGGAAGGCGCCGCGAATAGAGCGGAGAATGGATGCGATATCGTCCGTTTTCATCACGAGCGAATCGGCATCCTGGAGAAATACCGATTCGCCGCCGTAATGGAGCCAAAGGGCAACGGCCCTGTGGCATTCAGTATAAAGGGGATAACGATCGAAAACGATATTGACGATCCTTTCCGAAATCAGCCCCCGATCCCCCTCCCGGAGAGAGAGTTCTTTCAGGATCTCCGCAATTTCGGACATATTGTCGATGTCCCTTTGAACCTCCTCGACATTTCTGAACTCAAATTTTGCATTCTTATAAGTGCGGCAAAAGGCGCATTTGTTCCAGGGACAATTCCGGCTGACCCGTACGAGAAGACTCCCGGCCTCGCTGGGCGGACGGATGGGCCCCTGTTCGAAGGATGGTTTCATGGTCACCTATTATTTCCCAACGGAGCAGGATCGGGAAAAAATTTCAGATCCTCGTCAACTGGCGATACTTGATCCGGTGCGGCTGGCTCGCCGCGGCGCCCAGGCGGGCCTTCCGGTCCGCCTCGTATTCGGAGTAGTTCCCCTCGAACCAGACAGTGGCGCTTTCGCCTTCGAAGGCCAGGATGTGCGTGGCGATCCGGTCCAGGAACCAGCGGTCGTGGCTGATGACGACGGCGCAGCCGGCAAAATTCTCCAGCGCCTCCTCAAGGGCGCGCATCGTGTTCACGTCGAGGTCGTTCGTCGGTTCGTCGAGGAGCAGCACGTTCGCCCCCTCCTTGAGCATCCGCGCGAGATGAACGCGGTTCCGCTCACCCCCGGAGATCTGGCTTACCTTCTTCTGCTGGTCGGTTCCCGAAAAGTTGAAGCGGGAAACATAGGCGCGTGAGTTGACCTCGCGGTCGCCGAGGACGACGATGTCCCTTCCCTTGGCGATCGTCTCCCAGATCGTCTTGTTCGGGTCGAGGATGTCGCGGCTCTGATCCACATAGGCCAGCTTGACTGTTTCCCCGACCCGGATCGTCCCGGAATCGGGCGTCTCCTGGCCGGTGATCATCCTAAAGAGGGTCGTCTTTCCCGCGCCGTTCGGGCCGATGATCCCGACGATCCCACCGGGCGGCAGGTTGAAGGACATCTTTTCAACGAGGAGGCGGTCGCCGTAGGCTTTGCCCACCCCATCGGCTTCGATGACGAGTTTGCCGAGGCGGGGTCCGGGCGGGATGTAGATCTCCAGTTCCTTTGCACGTGCGTCCATCTCCTGGGAGAGGAGGTTCTCGTAGGAGCTGATCCGGGCCTTCGACTTCGCATGGCGCCCCTTGGGCGACATCCGGATCCACTCCAATTCCCGCTGGAGGGTCTTCTGCCGCTCGCTTTCCGTTTTTTCCTCCTTCTGGAGGCGGTTCCGTTTCTGCTCGAGCCAGGAGGAGTAATTTCCCTTCCAGGGGATGCCCTGGCCGCGGTCCAGCTCCAGAATCCAGCCGGCGACGTTGTCCAGGAAGTAACGGTCATGGGTCACGGCGATCACGGTGCCCGCATAGGCCTGGAGGTGGTGTTCCAGCCAGGCGACGGACTCGGCGTCGAGGTGGTTCGTCGGCTCGTCGAGGAGCAGGATGTCGGGATTCTGGAGCAACAGCCGGCAGAGGGCGACACGCCGGCGTTCGCCTCCGGAGAGGACCTTCACCAGGGTCTCCCCGGGCGGGCAGCGGAGCGCGTCCATCGCCATCTCGAGGCGGGAGTCGAGGTCCCAGGCGTCCTGGGCGTCCAACTTCTCCTGCACCTTCGCCTGGCGGTCGATGAGTTTGTTCATCGCCTCATCGTCCATCGGCTCGGCGAATTTCTCGTTGATTTCGTTGAATTCATTGACGAGATCGACCGTCTCCTGAACCCCCTGCTCGACGATTTCGCGGACGGTTTTCGTATCGTCCAGCCTCGGCTCCTGTTCGAGGAAGCCGACG
>JAPLJY010000170.1 GCA_026388345.1 Deltaproteobacteria bacterium | reverse complement strand
GCTTTTTTACATCGGGGGCGTGCATTTTTGAAGCTCGGTAAAACAGAAGAGGCTGTGGAGGATTTCAGGAGGGCCGCGAATTTAGGAAACAAAGATGCAGAAAACTATCTAAAAAGAAAAGAGATTCCGAGGTGATATGCTTAATCTCATTCTCCAATATGGAGGCGGGTCTCTGTTCCGCGTTTCTATCTTATTAAGGCAGGACGAGAA
Organism: Deltaproteobacteria bacterium; assembly: GCA_026388345.1. The sequence continues at coordinate 33,487 of JAPLJY010000170.1, read as the reverse complement.
CACTACGTAACAAAATGATGATTGCGTCTTAGGTTTCTTTTGTTCATCATCTATCTGTATTTCCAATTGAATCACAGGAAAGGAGGTAGTGATGGACCAGATGGCCATAGAAAATTGCACTCTCTTTTCAGATCAACGCCAGGCTGTCGGCGACGGCCATCCCGGCGCGCGTCGGCCGGAGAAATCCGTCGCGGATCTCCACAAGCCCTTCCCCGGAGAGCCTCTCGATCATATCCCGTTTGTCCGCGAGAAGATTCCGGCCGTAACGGATCTTGAACGTCTCCAGGCAGATTCCCCGGCGTGTCCGGAAACCGAGAAAGAGCGCCTCCAGACGGAGTTGCTCGTCGCTTAAAATTTCCCTTGATTCTACGGGCGACCGCCCCGATTCCAGATCGCCGATGTAGGCGTCGACGGAGCTGCGGTTCCAGCGGCGCTCGCGCCCTGAAAAGGAGTGCGCCGCGGGACCAAAGCCGAGATAGGGGACGTGGTTCCAGTATTTGCGGTTGTGCCGCGATTCCCGGCCGGGATGGGCGAAGTTGGAGACCTCGTAGTGGATGTAGCCTTTTTTTTCCAGAATTTCCGCTGTCCTGAGAAAAAAATCGGCCTGGCGGGATTCATCGGGAAGGATGAGTTCTCCGTGCCGGCATCGCTCTGCGAGGGGGGTTTCCTCCTCCAGGGTGAGCTGATAGCAGGAGAGGTGGTCGGGGTCGAGGCCGATGGCCGTATCCAGCGTGGCAAGCCATGCTGTTAGGTGACTGTAAATGGGGACACGATGCGGCATCATGTCCCCATTTGCCCACCCAGCGGGGGAAGAGGGAAGACCGTAGATCAGATCCAGACCGATATTCCCGAAGCTGGCGTCGCGCGCCCGATGGATGGCGCCGATGGCCTGAAGGGCCGTATGGCGGCGGCCCAGCAGGGCAAGCGAACCGTCGTCGAAGGACTGGACACCGATGTTGAGGCGGTTCACCCCGGAACGGTGGAGCGACTTCAGCAGAGGCGGGGTGATGTCGCCCGGGTTGACCTCGACGGTGATCTCCGCGTCGCTTGTGATCGTAAAGGCAACCCGGATGTCGGCGATCACCCCCTCGATATCTGCTGCGGGCAGAGCGGAGGGGGTTCCCCCGCCCAGGTAGAGCGTATCAAAGGATGCGGCCCACCCCCGGTAGAGGTCCATTTCCCGGCGGATGGCCGACCGAAAGGCGGGGATCAGGGAACGGTCGGTGGTGGAGTAGAAACCGCAGTAGGCGCATTTCCGGATGCAGAAGGGGATGTGGATGTAAAGCCCCGGGAGGTCATCCGGTTCCTCTACCGCATGAAGAGCGTTTCCGGCCGGACTCGGGATCGATCTTTCATCCATCCGTTCATTCCGTATCCGACTTCAGCACGGCGAGGAAGGCGCTCTGGGGGATGCTCACGTTGCCGATCATCTTCATCCGCTTCTTGCCCTTCTTCTGCTTCTCCAGGAGTTTCCGCTTCCGGGAGATGTCGCCTCCGTAGCACTTGGCGATGACGTCCTTCCGGAAGGCGGAGATGGTCGTCCGGGAGATGATCTCGCCGCCGATCGCCCCCTGGATTGCAATCTTGAACATCTGCCTCGGGATCTCCTCCTTCAGCCGCTCGCAGGCTTGGAGACCCCGGGCTCGTGCCCGATCGCGGTGGACGATCTGAGAGAGGGCGTCGACCTTTTCGCCGTTCACGAGGATGTCGAGAAGGGCGAGGCTGCCCTCCCGGTAATCGATCAGGTCGTAGTCAAAGGAGCCGTAGCCCTGCGTCACCGACTTGAAGCGGTCGTAGAAGTCGAAGATCACCTCGGCGAGCGGGACCTCATAGATCAGCTCCGCCCGGCCCGGGCTCGGGTAGTTCAGTGTCGAGTTCACGCCCCGCTTCTCCATGCAAAGTTTCATCACGGCGCCGAGGTAGCGTTCGGGGAGCATCATTGCCGCCCGGATATAGGGCTCCTCGGACTTGACGATGGACATCGGTTCGGGATAGTGGGCCGGGTTGTCCACGAAGATCACCGTCCCGTCCTTCAGCGTGAAGCGGTAGCGGACGCTGGGGACGGAAAGGATGATCGAGAGGTCATACTCCCGCTCCAGGCGCTCCTGGACGATGTCGAGGTGGAGAAGCCCCAGAAAGCCGCAGCGGAAACCTTGGCCCAGGGCCGCCGAAGAGTCCTTTTCATAGACGAAGGAGGCGTCGTTCAGCTTGAATTTGTCCAGCGAGTCGGCGAGGTCCGCGTAATCGTCCGCGGCGATCGGGTAGATCGACGCGAAGACGACGGGCTTGACCTCCTTGAACCCCGGCAGCGGCTTTGCGCAGGGGCGATTCTCCAGCGTGATCGTGTCTCCGGTGCGGACGTCCGATACGGTCTTTACGCCGGCGATGATGTAGCCCACGTCCCCGGCGGAGAGGCTCTCCCGCTTCTGACGCTGGAGCAGGAAGTGGCCGACCTCTTCCACACGGTACGTGGCATTGTTGTACACCAGGCGGATGATGTCGCCCGCCTTCACGGTCCCGTCGAAGATGCGGCAGTGGATCACCGTTCCCCGGAAGGAGTCGTACTTGGCGTCGAAGATGAGCGCAGCGAGCGGCGCCGCCGGGTCTCCCTTGGGAGCTGGGATCCGCGCCACGATCGCCTCCAGGATCTCTTCGATCCCGATCCCCTCCTTGGCGGAACATTTCAGATGGGTATCCGTATCCAGACCCAGTTCCGAGTCGATCTGCTCGATGACCCGCTCGACGTCCGCCGAGGGAAGATCGATCTTGTTGATGACGGGGATGATCGCCAGATCGTGCTCCATCGCGAGGTAGAGGTTGGCGAGCGTCTGGGCCTGGACGCCCTGGGCGGCGTCGATCAAAAGCAGCACCCCTTCGCAGGAGGCCAGCGACCGCGATACCTCGTAGGTGAAATCGACATGGCCCGGCGTGTCGATCAGATTCAGGGTGTAGCTCCGGCCGTCCTTTGCGCGGTAGGGAAGCGAGACGACCTGGCTCTTGATCGTGATCCCCCGCTCCCGCTCGATATCCATGTTGTCGAGGATCTGGTCCTGAAAATCACGGTCAGACACAATGCCGGTGAACTGGATCAGCCGGTCGGCGAGCGTCGACTTCCCGTGGTCGATATGGGCGATGATGCTGAAATTTCGGATATTGTCCATTAACTGCTTGTCCCTTCGGACGGCTTCTTACCATGATTGTCCGCAAGAGTAAAGAAGGGGACGGTCATCATCCTGTCCACAAACGCTTTGACAACCCGCCCCCTTTCCGCTGCTTTTCGACGCATGGAATCCTTCCTCGCCTCCCACGGCTATCCCGGTCTGTTTGCCCTGAGCTTTCTCGCCTCGACCCGGCTTCCCGTCGGTTCCGAGTGGCTGCTGGTCCTCATGCTTTTCAAGGGCAGCGATCCGCTTTCCGCCGTGGCCGTTGCCTCCGCCGGGAACTATCTGGGCAGCTGCACCACCTGGGCCGTCGGCGTCTGGGGTGGCCCTTTCCTGATTCGACGGATCCTGCGGATCGACCCTGCCGCGGAAGCGGCGGCGGAACGCTTCTATCGACGTTACGGCGTCTGGTCCCTCCTTCTTTCCTGGCTGCCGTTCATCGGTGATCCCCTCTGTCTGGCGGGCGGCGTCCTCAAGGTTGGTTTCATCCGCTTTTCCATGCTGGTTTTCACGGGCAAGCTGGTCCGCTATGCTGGGGTGGCCGGGCTGACGCTGGGCAGTATAAGGATCTTATAAGAATTAGCGTCTGGACACGCCTTGGGGGAGCGTTTCGGTTTTGCAGGGGCAGATGGGGAGGCCAAGGCTATCCTAACTTTGCCAGCAGGGCCTGAGAGACCTCCTTCACGCCGGGCGTTCCGTCCAGATCGATGATTTTGACGCGCGCCCTGAAGTAGTTGACGGCGGCCAGCGTCCCCGTCTTCGTGTCGTAGTAGATCCCGTGGCGCTTGTCGATCGCCCCTTCGTCCTGGTCGTCGGCCCGGGCGGTCAGTTTGTCGCAGCCGCAGATCCGGCAGACCGGCTTCCCGTCCTTTTCGGCGGGCTTGATCGCGTCGATGAAGATGTTGTTGGGATGGTTGTTGTCCGTGGCGCAGAGACGGCGGCCCATGATTCGCTTCTTGGCGATCTCCCGGTCGAGGAGGATCTCGATGACGTAGTCGAGCTTCATCCCGGCGTCCTGAAGCGCCTTCCCGAGGGCCTCCGCCTGGATGAGGTTCCTGGGGAAGCCGTCCAGGAGCCAGCCGCTTTTGCAGTCCGCCTCCTGGAGACGGTTCAGGATCATGGGGACGGTGATCGCGTCGGGAACCAGCTCTCCGTTATCAATGAACCCCTTTGCCTTCTTTCCCAGTTCCGTTCCATTCTTGATGTTTTGTCGGAAGATCACGCCCGTCTCAATGTGGGGGACGCCGTATTTCTTTTGAACCACCGCGCCCTGTGTTCCCTTTCCGCTGCCGTTGGGTCCGAAAATCAGAATGTTCATGTCTGTGAGCTCCTTTTCAGAGTGGCGGCCTTTGCCGCCTGTTGATCATGGGCAAAAGCACCCAATGTTGACGTTCTTGGAATTTTTTACGAAGTCGAAGTGGTCTCACGGCGCACGGCCGTGACCGGTCAGTGTCCTCAGGAAGGGCCGCAACTGGTTGCGGCGCAGCTCCCGCAGCCGTCGCCGCCCGCGGAGGTGTTGCCGATCTTTCCTGCGAAGGCGGACATCAGCCGCTCCACCTTGATTGATCCGCACTTCGGGCAGGCGACAGACACCTTTTCGTCGCGGCTCCGGAAGAGGACCTCAAAGTTCTCTCTGCATTTCCGGCATTTGAATTCAAAAATCGGCATCGGCTCATTTCCTCCGGCGGGGCGCAACATCCCCCGCTCTTTTGCAGCGGATGGCAATCCGCTCTCGTTCTCAAGGTTCGGGGAGAGTAGTAGAAACCTCCAAAAATGTCAAGGCCGATCAGATCTGATGATGGACCGGAAGTGAAGCCACCCGCCCACAGGGCGGTGCTTCCCGGCAAGGAAGCCGTCTGTTTTTTTATTGCGCCCCTTATCCCCGCCTGCAAGGCGGGGCTTGCGGGTTGCGCTCCCGGTCATCGCGCAAAAAAAAGGGAGGAACAACGGGTGAGGGAAAATCTTCATATATTTCTTGACAGGTGGGGGACGGCGTGAGAGTAAAAAAAACCTTTTTACAGGGTTTTTGATAACGCGGGCAGGGCAGGGTGTGACAGGACGGAAAGGTGTGTGCTATGACAATCGCGAAAAAGATCCACGGATTCATGACGCAGTCCTCCTTCATCCGGAAGATGTTCGAGGAGGGACTCCGTCTCAAGCGTCAATACGGTGCGGAGAATGTCTTCGATTTCAGTCTCGGGAATCCCAATCTCGATCCCCCCGAGGCCGTAAAGGCCCGGCTCTGCGAGCTGGTTGCCGCCGACATCCCCGGGAAACACATGTACATGCCGAACGCCGGATACCCGGAGACCCGTGCGGCTGTTGCGGCGGAGGTCGGCGACTCCCGCGGGGTGGCGCTTGCTGCCGACCAGATCGTGATGACCTGCGGCGCCGGCGGGGCGCTCAACGTCATTCTGAAAACGATCCTGGACCCGGGCGACGAGGTGATCATGCCGGCGCCCTTTTTCGTGGAGTACCGCTTCTATGCGGACAATGCCGGCGGTGTTCCCCGGATCGTCCCACCGCGGGAGGATTTTTCCCTCGATCTTGATGCGATCCGGCAGGCCGTGACCGAAAAAACCAAGGCCGTCCTGATCAACTCTCCGAACAATCCGACGGGGAAGGTTTTCGACGAGGCGTCCATCCGGGGTCTTGCGGCGCTTCTGACCGAGAAGGGAAAGGAATTCCGGCGCGAGATCTTCCTGATCTCCGACGAGCCTTACAGCGAAATCGTTTATGACGGGGTGAAGCTGCCGAGCGTGATGAAGGCGTATCCCCACAGCTTCATCGCCTCCTCCTACTCCAAGAGCCTCTCCCTTCCCGGCGAGCGGATCGGCTATATCGCCGTGAATCCCGCCATGGCGGACCTGGAGGAGGTCATGGGTGGGCTCACGCTCTGCAACCGGATCCTCGGGTTTGTGAACGCTCCCGCCTTGATGCAGCGTGCAATCGCCGGCCTCAAGGGAGTACGGGTCGATGTGGAGGTCTATCGGAGAAAACGGGACCTTCTCTGTGACGGCCTCGCCTCGGTCGGATACCGGGTGGTCAAGCCGGACGGCGCCTTCTATCTCTTTCCCCGGACGCCCATCGCCGACGATGTCCTGTTTGCAGAAGCCCTCCGGAAGCGGCGGATCCTCACCGTCCCCGGGAGCGGCTTCTATGGCCCCGGCCATATCCGGATCGCCTACTGTGTGGACGATGCAACCATACTGGGTGCGATTGATGGCTTTGGCGAAGTGCTGAAAGAGTTCAAATAGTGGTTGCCGGGGCCTGGGGACACCTTGCCGCAAGGTGTCCCCAGGCCCCGGAACGAAGAATGTTAATAGACAATATCGAAACCGGTAAAACCGCCTGCGGCATTTTCCTCCGCAACATCGATATGATCCACCCGGGCGGGTGGTGTCCCGGTCCTGCACCAGGCGAGCATCGCCTCGGCGTCTTTTGGTTTCCCCTCAAAGACTGTCTCCACCCGGCCGTCCGGGAGGTTCCGGACCCAGCCGGTCAACCCCAATGAGCGGGCGGTCTTCCAGGTGTTCGCCCGGAAGAAGACCCCCTGGACACGGCCCGAGATGCGGACGTGATATCTTTTATTCATCTGCTTTCCGTCAAGGTGAAAAAGGCCTCCTCATCGAGGATGGCAATGCCCTTCCGCCGCGCCTTCTCCATTTTTGAACCGGCGGCCTCTCCCGCGACGATGTAGTCGGTTGTCTTCGTAACCGAGCTGACGACCGTTCCCCCCAGCGATTCCACGAGGGCCTTGGCCTCGCTGCGGCCCATCCGGGCCAGCGTTCCGGTAAAGACAAATGTTGTGCCTGCCAGCGGTGCGGCCTGCGGTCGCGCCGCCTCCATGGGGACACGATGCGGCATCATGTCCCCGACGCCCGCGTTGCGGAACTTCCCGATCACCTGAAGGTTGGCCGGTTCCCTGAAGAAACCGGCAATGGCAGCGGCGACCTCGGGACCGATGTCCCGGACGGTTTGCAGCTCTTCGGAGGTGGCGGCCATCAGGGCGTCGAGTGTGCTGTATGCCTGTGCGAGTCGTTTCGCGGTGTGTTCCCCGACGTGGCGGATGCCGAGGGCGAAGATCAGACGGTCGAGCGGCGGGTTTTTCGCCCGGGCGATCGCCTCCAGCAGATTGGACGCCGATTTTTCGGCCATCCGTTCCAGGCCGAGGAGCTGTTCCCTCGTCAGGAAGAAGAGGTCCGCCGGGTCGCGGATCAGACCGTTTGTCACGAGTTGGGTGACCATTTTGTCTCCCAGCCCCTCGATGTCCAGTGCGCCGCGGGAAGCGAAGTGGGAGATGTGTTCGCGGATCTGTGCCGGGCAGGAGATGCCGATGCAACGGTGGGCGACCTCGCCCTCCATCCGGACGACGCGCGAACCGCATTCCGGGCAGGTTTCCGGCATGAAGAAAGGCTTCTCCGCGCCGGTTCTCGCGGTCCGGACGACCTCGACGACCTCGGGAATGACGTCACCCGCCCGTTGAATCATCACCGTATCCCCGATGCGGAGATCCTTCTTGCGGATCTCGTCCTCGTTGTGGAGGGTCGCACGGCTGACCATGACGCCGCCAACGCGGACCGGCCTCATGACGGCAACCGGCGTCAGGACGCCCGTCCTGCCTACCTGGATGACGATGTCCTCGATCACCGTCCGCTCCCGGATCGCCGCGAATTTACAGGCCACCGCCCAGCGGGGGCTGCGGGAGACGGCGCCGAGGTGCTCCTGCAGCAGGAGGTCATTCACCTTGATCACGATCCCGTCGATCTCGTAGGGGAGTTCCTCGCGTATTTGGTCCATGCGGTGGTAATAGTGGATGCATTCTTCCATTTCTACTGCAGGAAGGATCAGGGGATTCACCTGGAAACCCCAGGCGGCGAGCGTCCGGAGGACTGCCTCGTGCGTACGGAAGGAAATCCCTTCCGCCGTTCCGATCGCATAGCAGAACATGGTGAGCGGTCGCCGCGCCGTGATCCGCGAGTCGAGCTGGCGGAGCGATCCTGCAGCCGCGTTGCGGGGATTGGCGAAGGGGGGCTCCCCCTGCTCTGTCCGGCGGCGGTTCAGGTTGCGGAAGGCCTCCCGCTCCATGCAGACCTCCCCCCGGACCTCGATCCTCTCCGGCACGGCCGCCGTTTCGCCTCCCGGGGGGTGGGCCGGATCCCCCGTTCGCGGGATGGAAAGGGGAATCGCCGGGATCGTCCGGAGGTTCAGCGTGACCTCTTCACCTGTGGCGCCGTCCCCGCGTGTCGAGCCCACCGTCAGCCGGCCGGATTCGTAGAGAAGGTTCACGGCGAGGCCGTCGAGCTTCGGCTCCACGACATAGCGGATGGGGTCGTCGCTTCCCAGAAAACGGCGGCAGCGGCGGTCGAACTCGCGGATCTCCTCGTCGGTGAACGCGTTGGCTAGGCTGAGCATCGGGGTCCGGTGGGTTACGGGGATGAATTTTTCCAGCGGGGGGGCGCCGACACGTTGCGATGGGGAGTCCGGGCTGATGAGATCGGGGAATTCCGTTTCCAGATCGATCATCTCCCGAAGGAGGAGGTCATAATCGGCGTCGGCGATCTCCGGGTCATCCAACTGGTAGTAGCGCCGGTTGTGGTGGAGGATGGTTGACCGGAGGGATTCGATCCGGATCCGCGCCGCTTCACGATTCATCTTGCGTCACCCTTTGAAACTCAGCCAATGGGCGAGGGGGTTTCTTTTGAACCATTTCAGGATATCACGTCTTGACCAACCGCAGCTCTGGTTTCCCCTTCGGGGGTTTTTCCGGTCCGGTCTGCTGTTGCCCCTGCCGCATGAGTTGCTCGTTGAAGATGTGGTTCTTGGCCCGGACCGCGTTGATGATGAAAAAGATGATCACCGCCTTTTCCCATTCTTTCGTGGGTTCGAAATGCTCCATCCGCTTCTTGTATTTTTCCCAGAGGGAGGAGAGGGAGGCCTCGTCAAGGCCGAGGATCTGTTGCGCCAGTCTGTCGAGTGAGGATTCGAGCATCGTGTTTGACCTCTGCGTCTGTTTTTCGGGCTCATCCTAACTTCAGCCGCGCGGAAAGTCAAACCGAAACAGGCTCGGGAGGCGCCACGCCCGAAATAATCCTTGTCTTTTTAGCGCATCTCGTTATAATCCGCCGGTAACTGCGCGGAGGTAGGCCGGGTGAAGATAGGGGTGATCTCAGATACTCATCTCCGGGGTTATGACGAAAAACTCAGGCGAATTCTGGAGCATCCCTTCCATGGCGTAGATCTGATTTTGCATGCCGGTGATCTGACCGATCTTGCCGTTCTGGGTGTTTTCGACCGGAAGGAGGTCCGGGCGGTCTACGGCAATGCCGATCCGCCCCAGGTCCGGAGTCTTCTCCCCGACCAAGTGGTCCTCGATATAAACGGTTTCCGTCTGGGATTGATCCATGCCTGCGGAATGTTCCCACGGATGGACGAGGCGATGGAAAAGAAATTCGGACGCGTGGACTGCCTCATCTTCGGGCATACCCACCAGCCGTGCAACCGGGTGGAAAAGGGCGTCCTCTGTTTCAACCCCGGTTCGGCCACCGGCAACCGTTTTTGCCCGTTCAATTCGGTCGGCGTCCTGGAGATCGGAAAGACGATCACCGGGGAGATCGTTGAATTGCGGAATTGATTATTTAAGAGAAGTTGCTCCCGATCCGACGTTGAACGGTTATTGAAACAGGCATCTGTCTTGCCGGGGGTTACAGGATGGACACGATATTTGCGCCCTGGCGCATGGCCTATATCCGGGGGGAGAAGCCCGCGGGATGCGTCCTCTGCCGGGATTCCATGCGGGGGGAGGAACTGGTCGTCTGCGAGGGGAAAAGCGGTTACATCATGGTGAACCGCTATCCCTACACGGGCGGCCACCTCATGATCGTTCCGTTCCGCCACCTGAGCCGTCTAAGCGATCTCCTCCCCGCGGAAAGGGAAGAGCTGTTTGCGTTCATGGATCTCTCCGTCCGGGTCCTGACCGAGGCGATGAAACCGGAGGGGTTCAACATCGGCATGAACCTTGGAAAGGCGGCGGGGGCCGGGATCGACGATCACCTGCACATCCACGTCGTTCCCCGGTGGGGAGGCGATACAAATTTCATGAGCGTCATCGGCGAGGTCCGCGTCATTCCCGAGGATGTCTCCGGAACCGCCCGGGAGCTCAGACCCTATTTCACGAAATTTCAACGGGAGGTCTGCGGATGAAAGTGATTTATACCGTCATCGTGGCGATTTTCGTCATGTTCATCATCACCTTTTCCCTGGAAAATACCGACCCCGTCCATCTCCGCTATTATGATTTTGATTTTTTCAAACAGTCGTTGCCGGCATACATGCTTATATTTATTGCATTTCTTGCCGGTGTTATCTTCACGGGGTTCATGGGCATCGTGGAGCGGTTCCGCCTGACCCGGACGATCAACCGCCTCAACAAGACGATCCGGGATCTACGCCGAGAGATGAAGACGAATGAGAATCCCCCCTATATCGAGAATGGGGAAAAGACGATCCCGCCGCCCAGGGAAGAAATACTTTAAAATTGATGGACAGGGTGTCGGAGGTGTGTTAGAAGCGCGCTCTTGTTTCAGGGGGTCCCATGAATTTTGGCGGCATCGCACCGGCATTTACAGCGTATAAGAAGGCGGCCTTCGTCGTCGTTCCCGTCCCGTACGATCTGACCTCGACATACCAGTCCGGGTCGCGGCGCGGGCCGGGGGCGATTCTCGAGGCCTCCGGCAACATGGAGCTCTATGATGAGGAGCTTCGGAAGGAGACCTATCGGTCCGGTATCCATACGCTGCCGCCCCTCGAGGCGGACGCGCGCGGGCCGGCCGAGATGGTGGACTCCGTCCGCCGGACCATTTCCCGGATTGCGGCCGACGGCAAGATCCCGGTCATGCTCGGCGGCGAGCACAGCATCTCATTCGGCGCTGTACAGGCGATGAAAGAGGTCTATCCGGAGATCACTGTCCTCCAGTTAGACGCTCATGCCGACCTGCGGGATGCCTATCAGGGCACGCCCTACAGCCATGCTTCCGTGGCCCGGCGAATCTCCGGGATCTCTCCTCTGACCCAGGCGGGCATCCGAAGCCTGAGCGTCGAGGAGGCGGAATTCATGGCGGGGAGTCATGTCCGGAGCCATGCGGCGGATCTCATCCTGGACGGGGGGGCCTGGTGGGAGGCGATCTGTGGCGATCTCAAGGGGGATCTCTATCTGACGGTGGATCTCGACGTCTTCGATCCGGCCGTCATGCCCTCCACGGGGACGCCGGAGCCTGGGGGACTCGCCTGGAGGGATGTCCTGCGTCTCATCCGGGAGGCGGCGAAGCGCTGCCGGATCCGGGGCTTCGACGTCGTGGAGCTTGCCCCCATTCCGGGGATGGTCGCGCCGGATTTCCTTGCGGCCAAACTGGTCTATCGGATCATGGGCTACCTCACGGAAAAGCCCTAAGAGACTGTTGAAAAAGTCGTTGTTGCAGGCTGTTCAAAAGCGTCTGGGTGCAAGGCCCCCGAACTCTTGAGCCGTGAAGCGTACTTTCTGGTACGTTGAACGGCGAAGGAGGAGGGGAACACAGCAGACGGGCGTTTCAGCCTGCCTGATGCATGGAGTGAGAAACGCCGCATGAGGCGGTAAAATATGGAACCGGCCTGGTTCGTTGTCGGTATAAAGGAGAGAAAGCCATTGAATGTTTATGTTCCCAAGCAGATTTTTTTCACAAAAGGAGTGGGGATCCACAAGGAGGAACTCCATTCTTTCGAGCTGGCGCTCCGCGCCGCCGGCATCGAAAAATGCAATCTCGTCCAGGTGTCCAGCATTCTTCCGCCCGGCTGTCAGGTGATCTCACGGGCCCGGGGCCTCAAGGAACTCCAGGCGGGCGCCATCACCTATTGCGTGCTGAGCCGCTGCTGCAGCAATGAACCGCGGCGGCTGCTGGCGGCATCCGTAGGCTGCGCCATTCCCGCCGACAAGCGGACCTACGGCTACATCAGCGAGCATCACGCCTTCGGCCAGACCCAGCGTCAGGCGGGGGATTACGCGGAAGACCTCGCCGCGGCCATGCTCGCCTCCACGCTCGGCATCGACTTCGATATCGATGAGAGCTGGGACGAAAAAAAGGAGATCTTCAAGATCAGCGGAAAGATCGTCAGCACCCGGAACATCACCCAGTCCAGCATCGTCCAGTCGCACGGGTTCACCACGGTCATCGCCGTTGCCGTCTTCGTCTTCTGATCGCCGCTGATCCAAGGGTAAGCATCGGAAGCCTCCGCAGTCCGTATCGCGGGGTACTTCGCCCGGCAGAAAACCTTTTGCAGGGGGGAAGAAAAGATGGTTCCGGACGCTCTACAGGCGGTATCAGCATACGTCATTCCTCCGCTTCTGGGATTTATCGTCCTGCTTGGCCTTGCCCTGATCTCGCTTCTACGGGGCGGAAGGAACCGGACAAACATCCTGTTTGCCGGCATCTGCCTCCTCGGCGCCCTCCTCAACGCCGACGTGGCCCTTGTTTCCATTGTGCCCGATGAGAAGCTCGCCCTCCGCGTGGACCGGACCGTCCATTTCTTCTTCGTCTTCAGCGTCCCCATCTACATCCGGTTCGTGCATGCATTCTTGGGTATCCGCGGCCGAAGGTGGCTGGAGATCTCCGTCTGGCTGTTCAGCATCGCCTCTCTGACCCTCGTTCCTACCGATCTCTACTTCAGCGGGTTCCATTACTATTCCTTCGGCCGAATAGCCCGTGCCGGCCTGCTCTTTCCTCTCTTTTCAGCGGCGGTCGCCTTTACGGTCCTCTACTGTCTCGCGGTTCTCTATCGCGCGATGAAGGAGTCCGCGGACAATCATCAGAGAAACCGGATCAAATACATCTTCGGGGGGATGGGGTTTTCCACGCTGCTCCTGGCACTAACGATCCTGCCCGTCAGCGGCGTTCCCGTCTACCCGCTGGGAAATTTCAGCTTTATCCCGGCCATTTTTCTGGCCTTCGGCGTCCTCAAATATGATCTTCTGGACATCGGCGCCCTCATCCGCCGGGGAACGGTCTATTTCCTGCTGACGGGCATTCTCACCGCGCTCTATATCCTTGTCATCTTTCTCTTCCACACCTTTTTTATCACCGCCGGCAGCAGCGATTCGTTTGTGCTCTCCCTGGTCCTGGCGCTGATCATCGTCCTGTTGTTCACCCCCCTTCGGGAACGGGTGCAGCGCCTCATCGACCGCATTTTTTTCCGGGGACGTTACGATTACCGGGAGCTGCTCCAGGAGATCAGCGGGCGGCTGGCCTCGCTTCTAAGTTTCCCGCAGATCAGGGAACTGCTCATCGGCGCGATAACAGGGGCCCTGCAAGTGGAAAGGGTGACCCTCGTCATTGCCGAAGGGGCTGTTTTCCGTCTCTATGACGGAAAAGAACCGGGCGGTACAGGAGAGGCGCCATGCGAAGAGATTGCTTTGCTGATTCGCATGCTGGGGATGGAGAAGCGGCCGCTGAGCCGGGCGGCTGTGGAGAGGCGCGGGGCTGCTGAGGCGGACCGGGAGGTGTTGAACAGGCTTTTTGACCATCTGGGCGCTGTGCTGGTCATTCTGCTCCCTGCGCGGGAAGGGTTGGCCGGACTGATTGCCCTTGGTCAGAAGAAATCCGGCGAGCTCTTCGTCGATGAGGACCTGGAGCTATTAACGACGATGGCGAACCAGGCCGCGACGGCAATCGAGAATGCTCAGAGTTATGAGGCCATGGAGTCGATGAACCGCGATCTCGAACGGAAGGTGGAAAAACGGACGGCCTCCCTGCGGGCGGCGCTGGCGGAGAAGGAGAGGACACAGCAGCAGCTCATCCGTTCGGAGAGCCTGGCGGCGATCGGACAGCTTGTGGCCGGGACCGCCCATGAGCTAAACAATCCCATCGCCGGGGCAATGAGCCTTGTCGAGACCAGCGTTGAAACCATCGCGGGATGGGAAATGCAGGTGGAAAAAAGGGAGGAGGTTCTCGATGACCTCCGCTTTTCAATCGGTGAACTCAGGCGTTCGGCGTCGATCATCCGGAGCCTCCTTGACCTGTCGCGGCAGACCCAGACCTATGTGGAGGAGGTGGACATGAACCGTGTCGTCGACGATGCGCTCAGGGTGCTCCACAATCAGTACAAGAACCTGCCGGTGGAGATCGTGAAGGCATACGACGAAGCCCTCCCGCCTGTCGAAGGGAACTTCGCCAACCTGGGACAGGTCCTGATCAACATCATCCGGAACGCCCTCCAGGCGCTCCCGGGTGGGAAGGGGCAGATCACCCTGACGACGCGGCAGCAGCCACCCGATACCGTAATCATCGAATGCCGCGATACGGGGATCGGGATCCCCGCCGCTTCGCTGAAGGACATCTTCAAGCCTTTTTTCACGACGAAAACAGTTGGACAGGGTACGGGCCTTGGCCTTTACCTGTCCCATGAGATCATCCGGCGGCACAGCGGCCAGATCCGTGTCGCAAGCGAAAAGGGGAGTGGGACGGTCGTAACCGTCGAACTCCCCTGCAGAAGGAGAGAATCATGAACGGTCTGATGGTGGTCGATGACGAGGAGGGGGTGCGCCGCTCCCTGAAGAAGGTCTTGGAGAAGGACGGTTACCGGATCCTCCTCGCCGAAAACGGTGAAGAGGCGCTGTCCATCGTCCGCGGCGACGACCGGGATATCGAAACGGTCATCTCCGATTACCGGATGCCGGGGATGGACGGTCTGGAGACCCTGATCGAGATCGGCCGGTTGAACGCGGAGATCACGCGGATCATGCTGACCGGTTATGCGACGATGGCGAGCGCCATCGAGGCGGTCAACGAGGGGATCGACGGCTTCCTGACGAAACCCTTCGAAAACGATGAGCTGCGGGCGAAGGTCCGGGAGTACAACATCAAGAAGAGGCTCAAACAATTCGTTTCGGAGCAGGTTCTCACCGAGCTTCAGAGGAGCGGCACGGCCCTGCTGCCGAAGCGCCTCAGGGTCAGCATCCTCTTCACCGATATCCGGGGGTTCACCAGACTTGCCGAAAGACTCAACCCCGCCGAACTATCCGAACTCCTCAACCGCCACTACTTTGCACCCCTCGACAGCATCATCTTCCGCCACAATGGCACGTTGGACAAGCACATCGGGGACAGCATCATGGGAATCTTCGGGGCGCCGATCGGCGGCGGCGACGATGCCGCGCGCGCCGTCCTGACGGCGCTTGCCGTCCGTGAGGAGATCGCCGGAATCAACGGAAGCATCCCGGATGCGCAGCGGAGGATCGCCGTCGGCATCGGGATCGCAACCGGCGAGGTGATGGCCGGGATCTTCGGTTCCCCGTGGAAGAAGGAATACACCGTCTTCGGCGCCCCGGTCAACCTCGCCTCCCGACTGGAGAAACTTGCCGGGGCGGATCAGATCCTCATCTGCGGCGAAACGGCGCGCCTCGTGGAAAATCTGGTCCGGATGGAGGAGATCCCCTGTCCCGTCATTCGTGGACTCGACCGGCCTCCCGACGTCTTCAGCGTCCTCGGGAAAAGATGAGGCGGGATGATTGCGTTTCCCCGAAAAGTGCTCATTCCCCCGGTTTTTACGGAAATAGGCCTTGACAATTCAAGGAGCGTGGTTTAGAAGTTCCTTTCGCGCAGGAAACACGGGTGTGCGGTGACGCGGGGTGGAGCAGTCCGGTAGCTCGTTGGGCTCATAACCCAAAGGTCAGAGGTTCGAATCCTCTCCCCGCTACCAAAGAATTACAGGGGGTTAGCACCAGAGGCTAACCCCTTTTCTGCATTTTGGGGGGATTTTTCTAACGGATTTCTAACGGACGCGACAAAAACCGTTTTCGCTTCCGTGTTTCGGAGGGTTCCCGCCGACGAATTTCCTGCGGGTCCATTAAAATTGTTTCCCGCTTCCGCTTCCGATAGCTGTTCTTCTAACGGATTTCTAACGGGGGTTTCAAACGTGGTTTCCAGGAGTCCCACCTGCCGGCGATTGAAATCCTGGTCGTCGAACAGGTGGCCGTAGGTGTCCAGGGTGATCTTCACGGAGGCATGACCCAACTGGGTGGACGTGTACTTGATGTTCTGCCCCGCCAGGATCCGCATGGAGGCGTTTGTATGCCTCAGGCTGTGAAAAGAGACGTGCCTGAGTTTCGCCCTCCGCAATGCCGCATCGAAATGCCGGTTCCTGGCGTTGTCATGATCCGTGATATTTCCCTCGGCGCTCGGGAACATCAAGTCCTGCTCGCTGAGGGGACAGCGGAGCTTCCACTTCCGCAATTCAGGAATCAGGCTGTCCGGCAGATCGATCTTCCGGATGGCCTTTTGTGATTTCGGAGTCTGGAAGCTGCCTTTCCATACGGAGCGCCGGATGAAGAGGCGTTTCCCATTCCAGTCCAGATCGCCCCATTGCAGCGCCCAAAGTTCACCCGCCCGGACGCCCGTCAAGACAGCGGTCAAAAAGGCCATCCGGTACAACTCGCTTGCATTGTCAATCATCAACTTCACTTCTCGGGTCTCCAGAATCTCGATTTCCGGCTTGATCACCTTGGGTCTTTCCAGGTACTCGCCCGGATTGGATCGGGCGTATCCCCACTTGTGCGCGTGCTTGAACATCTGTTTGATAATCACGACCTCGTTGAGGGCGCTTTTCCCGGAGACGGCCTTTCTCCGCTCCGCAACGTAAACCTGCAATCCGCCTGTCGTGATTTCCGACATCTGGATATGCTCAAACCGGGGAATCAAATTCTTCTCGATGATGTGTTCATAACCGGCCAGGGTGGACGGCTTTACGTTGATTTCCGCGTGTGTTTTCAACCACAACTTTGCGAACGCCTTGAATGTCATCTTCGGTATCTCCCGGTAGTTCCCCTGGCTCACCTCTGCCAACTTCTCGCCAAGAACCCGCTCCGCATCTTTTTTCGTGCCCCCTTTAAACCATTTCCTCCTTCCGTTGATGGGGATCACGGCATAGTAGGTCTTGCCTTTTTTCTGGATGCTGCCTGTCATTTTACCGACCTCCGATTCCTGTCGTTTCCTGCACCTCGGCGTCGGCCTCGGTCATCAGGAACGATGAAAATCCTTCCATCGGCATCCTTGTCCTGCGCTTATCACCCCCTTTCCTTCCTCATACTTGACCTTGCAGCCCGTCGATTGATGCAGGTTCATCCATGGAAACAGTATAGAACCAATCGGAGGCAAAGTCATGTACTTTCAGGGGTGACCGTTGGTTTTTGAACCCAAAGAGCGTGGTAAATCTAATGTGATTATAGCTACATAAAATGCCCTTCTAACGGATTTCTAACGGCGCAAAGATTTTTTCTTCAGCCACTCCCGGATCGCCTTATCCGAGAACCGCAGAGACCGCCCGGCCTTCTGAAAAGGAAAGGCCGATAACCCGTGGCTGGCCAGGTTGACCCACTGGTAGATCTGCCCTTTGCTCTTGCCGAGAAACGAGGCAGTCTCCTCGATGTCCATCAGTCGATCCGGTTGCTGAAAGTCCCGGATCACCGGCAGGAGCTTTTCGATCACCCGACTGGCGATGGCCTCGATGTCCTTGGGTTCCAGTTCGAAATTCATGGATCGTTCCCCCCGATGGGTTGTTTCGATTCATCGTTTTGAAGAAAAGGGATGACTCGCAGTCCCCTCCGAAAACGAACTCCCTCTACCTGTAATATGTGGAAGAATTTCCATTTCGGGACAAATTATTTTTATTCCGTCGTGAAAACGATAGTTTCCGTGATGGGTACCCCCGGCGAAAAAGACCGTTTTCGCGCCGAACCGGGGATAAAATTCCCGTCGATGACCGGTCTGGAATCTTCTGACATCTGATCGGCAATGAATAGTCTGGATATGTCCGACAAGAATATCTGGATAATGATCTGATGTCTTATTTTCTGTTGTAATTACAGAGAAATAATGATATCTCTCACAGCGTTTTTCTTTTCGACAACGGCAAACGATGCCATAAAACGATGACACATCGGGGCCGGTGTTCCCGCAAAAGTTCGTCCGGCCGCCTCGTGCGGCCTTGTTTTTTCTGGAAGTCTCACGCTTTGAATTTGAATCCGCATCAACCGGAAAGGGGGTGAAGCCAAACGCTATCCGACCTGATTCCAAACGGATCCTGCTCTGACGCTGACCTGATCCTCCCGCGATTTATCTGACATCTCATCCGCATGCCTCTGCTATTCAGCGCTGATCCTTTTGCAGACCGACTTGATTCGGTTGTCACATGACCGGAAGGCGGTTTTTTCCCCCACCGCCCCGCGCAAGCCGCGAAGCGTGACAAAAATGGTCGATCATCGGAGCGACCTTGGTCCCGGCAGCCGCAATTGATAAACGTTACGGCATTGGCTCGTTCTATATTACTCCAGGTCGGCCTCCGGGTGGTCAACGCCGCCGAGGACCATGACCCTGGAAGACTGTTCATCGTCCAAAGATCGAAAAAGCAAATAGAGTTCAAGAGATCGTGCTTTTCATGACGTAGTGTCAGACCTGTTTCCCCTGCTCTTGAAGCCCATGCCGCCATTGACGCATGGGCTTTTCCTTTTCCGACATCCGCGAGGAGCTGGACTCCAAAGAACTCGGAAAGCTCTACTGGCGGCTGCAAGCCGATTGCCGCTACTTGGTCCCGTTTGCCGACTGGAAGGCCGTCATCGCTTTTCTCCACGATCAGGAGCGAGGTTATCGCCTGAAGGACCGGATTCTCTGGCGGATGATTCAATACTACCGGCAGGGCGGCGACTGCGAACGGCTCGGTGTCGTTTTTCTCGCCATCTTTGAGCCGGGGATTCTCGGCGTCTACGGTTTCTGGCGCGAGCGATGCTTCAATTTCGGAGACGACGATCTCTTCCAGGAGATCTGCCTGACCATGCTGGGTGTCCTGAAGGAAAAACCGATTACAGCGAAGAAAGTAGCCGGCAAGGTTGTCGGCACAATGAAGAATCGCATCCAGGCCATGCTGGATCGCCATGCCGGCGAAGCCCCCATCAATTCCGGCGTTGAGCCTATCTCCGAAACCCATTCGACTGACGACACCCCAGGATCACTTGACGACGAATTCGCCGACATCATGAAGGTCCTGGACATTCTGGGCGTATCCGACGCGCGGGAGTTTCTGGACCTCCTTGCGCGGCAGCGGGTGATCGACTGGGAAGAGAAAAGGCTTATCGAGGCCGCCCTCATCAAGGGCAAAATCACGAAAGGGATCTCACGGACGGGGAGGCGCAAGGGGCTGGATCTTCGGCGCGAAAACGCCCTAAAAGCCCTGGGGTACCACCTCCGTAAGATTATGAAATAAAAGGCGAATAAAAATATTTTGGCTCGAAATGAAAATTTTTCCACATATTACAGTAGAGGGACCCTCTTTCGAAGGGGGCGGGGGAGGGGTATCCGGAAGGAGTCATAACGGCATGAAAAGGACCGGTCATCCGAAACGAGAAGACGGCTACACCATGATCTTCAACGAGCTCCTGGAAGCGCTGATGTGCGCCGACATCCCGAAGCGGGCGCGGCGGCTCATTGACGTCCAGATGCGCTTCTCGTTTGGATGCGGCCCGAAATCGTTCACGGCTCTGACAACCAAGGATTTTGCCATGCTCTCCAGTCTGGATTTGTCGAATGCCCGCAAGGCCATATCGTGGCTTGTCAAAAACGATATCTTCGAGCCGGATGCCGGGAATCACGGTCGCTACAGGTTGAACAAATTCTATCACCTTTGGAAGGTCAAGGTGCCGCTGCGCGACGATCCGGCCTATAAGGAAGTCCTCCGGAAGACCGTCGGGCGGCAGGTCAATTTGACCTATCCCGAGAAGGTCAAAACGACCCATAAATCATCCGGCGCTTTGACCGATATAGGTCAAAACGACCTAAATCAAGAGGTCGAAACGACCCATTCCGAGAAGGTCAAAACGACCTATAAATCATCTGGCGATTTGACCGTCATAGGTCAAAACGACCTAAAAAAAGAGGTCGAAACAACCTATATCGATAGGTCAAAACGACCTAAAATTTGCGCTGATTCCCCTTCAGAGTCGAAGACATGCGACCTCCTAAAGAAAGTATTAAAGAAAGATAAAGAAAGTAAAGATATCAGTAGCTATGCAAACCAAGGTTTCGCCGACCCGGCGCCGTCACCCGTACCGGACGACAACCCTTTCTTTGCCCCCCTGGCCGATGACCACGCCTTCTGGAAAGCCCTTGCCTCCGCCTACCCCGATCAGGACATCCCCGCCCAGGTCCGGAAGATGACCGCCTGGCTCATGGCTAATCCCCACCGCAAACACAAGGACTACAAACGCTTCATCCAGGGCTGGCTGGCCCGTGAAGAGAGAAAGGAGAACGCACATGGAAGCGAATACCCCGACACGCGTCGAAGGGATCGGGACGATCCTGAAGAGGAGCCGGCGCCCTTTTCTGATTTCCCCCCGGAGCTCGTCATCCGGTGAGGAACGGCCCCCGATGCCGGAGAAGAGCTGTCCCGATTGCGGCAATCCGCTCCGGGCTGTCTTCATGGACAGCGCCGCTTATCTTGAGGCGACGGGGAAGACACCCCACTGGGCGGAGCTCCCCTGCGACGTCTGCGAAAGGAATCGCGTGATCGCCGAGATCGAGGCGCGGGCGACGGCCTGCGAAAAGGCCCGCCTCGGCAACCTGCTTGAAAACAGCATGCTCAAGCGCCGTTTCGCCGAGAAGACTTTCGAGAACTTCGTCCTCTACGGCGCCCACCGGGAAAGGCAGGAGAACGTCCTGTCGTACGCCAGGGAGTTCGCGGACGATTTTGCCCGGCACCGGAATACTGGCACCTGGCTTCTGTTCGTGGGAAACACCGGCACGGGGAAGGGCCACCTGTGCGCCGCCGTCATCAACCGGATCGTCCGGTCGGGCTACGCGGCGCTCTTCACCAAGACGCCGCGGCTCCTCAGGGAGATCAAAGACACCTTCAACCGGGATTCGGAAGTGACCCAGAGTGAAATCCTCCGGAGGATGGGGGAACTGGATCTGCTGGTCATCGACGAGGTGGGCGTCCAGTTCGGGACGGACACGGAGCGGATGATCCTCTACGAGGTCCTCGACCTTCGATACGAAGCGATGCTGCCCGTGATCCTGACCAGCAACATCCGGAACATGAAAACGCTGGAGAAGCTCCTCGGTGAGCGGATCATCGACCGGCTCTTCGAGGGGGAGTCGCGGATCCTCTTTTTCGACTGGGAGAGCTACCGGCGATTTCATCAGACCCAGCCCCTGAACGAAGGTGGGGTGCCGACGATCAAGCCTTTGGTGAAAGTCGCCGGTGCCGATAACCTCTCTCAGACGAAAGGAGAACGATAATGAGACCTCTGACGTTTTTCATGCCCTTTCTCCCCCCGTCGCTGAACCTCTGCCGCAACGATCACTGGCGCAGGCAACGGGAGGATGAAAAGAGGTGGAAGGATTTCATCGCCGTGAAGTGGGCGGAGTTGGGAAAGCCGAAGTTGGCGGCTGTCCGGATCACGGTGATTTTTTCCTTTCCTGACAGGAAGACACGCAACCTGGACAACTACCTCGCCACGGGGGGCAAGCTCGTGGGGGACGCCGTCAAAGGGCGCTTCATCCCCGACGACAGCCCGGAGCATCTGACGGCCTGGAGCTTCCGGTTCGAGTTCGGCGACGAGGCCAAAACGACGGTCGTCATCGAGGAGGCGGGCCGGAGCGGCGCCGGCGACCAGGCGACGCTTTGGGAAGATCTTCCCGTGCAAAAGAAAAGACCCGGCCGCGCGGGTGATGCCGCAACGAGATCGGTCGATGGCCGGGAGGCGATGGTAGGTCCTTCCGACTCCGAAGGATCGATGTCCGACGCGCGCCCCGCCTGTGCCCTCTACGAAACCTGCCTTGCCCCGTTGTGCCCCCTGGACCGGAGCAGCCTCAACGGCATCTGGTATCCCGGCGAGGAGATCTGCCGCTCTCGGACACAGGGGAACGTCCCTTGGCTAAAGATGCAGAAGAAGATCGCCGGGTCCGGCGCCGGGGCGGGCCGCTATTTTACCCTGGCCATGCTGAACCGGGATTGCATCATCCGTCGGGGGATCACCGGCCTCGATCCCAACGAGGAGGAAGAACCGCAACTCAGGGTGTGGATGAAGGACCACCCCGAAAGAAGGGCGCTTTCCGATCGTGAAAAGGCAGAGCTTGAAAAGCGGATGGAAAAATGTCGCGATCGCAGGTCGGGGAAAGCCGCCCGGAAACGGCCCCCCGTAGGAGGGGTCCGGCCCCGTTTTTGAAACACCCCCTCGTCAAGGGTTTGAGGAAAGTTTTATGCCTCTCGTCAAGGTTATGCGACCCTGAAAATTTCGGGACGGGTGATCCTCCGTCTCGGGGGTAAACGGATGATCAGCAAGGCTGTGGGAATGATTTGACGGCAATGGTACAGGACGACAAATTACCCGTTTATCGGGAACAAATTTCCCCGCCGCCCCTGAAGCGCTATTACCGGATGGAGGAGGTGGCGTTCTATTTTGGCATCTCGGCGAGGACCGTCTATCGCCTTCTGGACGAAGGTGATCTCCGTGTGACCCGGATCAGAGGTTGCGTCCGGATATCGGCGGAGGAGCTCCGGAGGTTCGAGGAAGTGCTGGCGGAAGAGGCGCCGTATTGAAAAGACGTTCTATAAATATTTTCAACCCGATCGTAATCTTTCGACGTTTGCTTGGGAAATTGACCGTCCGTCAATTATCAAGTCAATTATGCGATAATGGACGGGCAATTGACATCCCCGTCCATTCCGTCGTCAATTTATGCATAAACGCGTATAAGCCTGTGAAGAGATATACGCGCGCGTATAATTATGCGTTCTTCTCGTACCAGATCGTCTGATTCCAGTTCCTTCATAACTTGAATAAGAGGCACCCGGAGGGTGTGTTATTCCATAAGTCTTGAATAAGAGGCAGCGTGACAACCCGTTATTCAATAATTCTTGAATAACGAGGGCAGGGGTGGTATGCTATTCAATAATTCTTGAATAAGAGGAGGTGAGGTATGCAGAGAAGCGGTGTGTACGTGAAACAAACGACCGGCTATCGGGCCTTTATCCCGACGCCTCTACCGCCCAAGCCTGCCGTCAAGATTGAGGGGGAACTTCAGAATCTGCTTTCCCGTGCCGACATGGCCCTGGCCCGGTTGGACGGTGTGGCGCAAATGTTGCCCAACGTCGATCTTTTTATCGCGATGTACGTCAAAAAGGAGGCCCTCTTGAGTTCGCAAATCGAAGGAACACAGGCCTCCCTGGACGATCTGTTCGCCTATGAAAGCGGGGACAAGCTTGAGAATCTGAACGATGTGACGGAGGTGGTCAATTACGTCAAGGCGATGAATTACGGGCTCGACCGTCTTCAGAGCCTGCCGATGAGCCTTCGCCTCATCAAGGAGATCCATGCTCTTCTCCTTGAAGGCGCTCGGGGCAGTGAAAGACTCCCCGGTGAGTTCAAGCGATCGCAGAACTGGATCGGCCCCCCGGGCTGCACCCTCAACGAGGCCTCTTATGTGCCGCCGCCTCCCCACGAAGCGCTTGAAGCCATGGGGTCCCTGGAACGCTATTTTCATGACAAGGAGCGGTTGCCGATCCTTGTCGATTGCGCCCTGATTCACTACCAGTTTGAAACGATCCATCCGTTTCTCGATGGCAATGGCCGCATGGGGCGTCTGCTGGTGACGTTCTACCTGTGCTGGAAGGGGGTTTTACACAAGCCACTCCTGTACCTGAGCTACTATTTCAAGAAAAATCGCCAGGAATACTACGATCGTCTGAACATGGTCCGGGAGACGGGCAATTATGAGCAGTGGGTGGATTATTTCCTGAAAGGGGTCGAAGACATTGCCGGCGCCGCGATGGATACGGCCAGGCAGATCCTCGAACTCCAGAGCAATCATCGTCGCCTGTTGTGGGAGAAAAAGATCTCCTCTCCGCTTGCCGTCGGGATTCTGGAGCAGTTGTTCTATACGCCTACCGTGTCCATCGCCCGGATTGCCGAGCGGTTCAACGTATCCTACCAGGCGGCGTCCACGCTTGTGGCGCAGTTGGAAAAAGTCCAAATCCTCAGGGAAATAACGGGACGGAAGCGTGACAAACGTTACATGTACAGCGATTACCTGAACATCCTTGCCGAAGGGACAAAGAGCTGAGAGCCGCGCATCAGCTCGCCCATGAAATTTCTCTGGATTTTTTCTAAAAGATAACCATAATCATAATCGGAGGCTTTGCAGTGCTTCGGCGCTGCATTGCCTTTTTTTATTTCACTTCCTCCAGTAAATCTTTCGCACCTAAACCCTGTGATCCTGTCCGCTTTCATCGATGAAAAGAAAATAAGCCATTTGCACCCTTCCTCAATTTAGAGGAACGCTACCAAATTACCGTCTTTTTTTCCAGTAATTTGACTCCGATCTTGCCAAAAATGAAAAGATGGCCGCAAGGTGCACAAGATTTTTTGTCAGGCACTGACAGGAGCTGACAGGAGCTGCCTCCAATCTTTGCTTTTTCCCGACCACAACTTTTATCATCGCCCCTAAAACAAGTCTCTGCAAATTCGCCACATAGAAGCGGAGACGGAACCCGGAGACAGGAGGCGAGACGATGGAAACGACTCAGAGCAACGACAAAGACAGGGATGGCGGTGGGATCGGCAACCCGGCGAATGACATTTCCGGCGTCATGGCGACCAGCAGAGAAGACAACGGAGGGAAGGCCAACGCAACCACCCCGGCAAAATGGACCTTCATGGTCTACATGGCCGGGGACAACAACCTCGACGGCGCGGCCCTCCGGGACATCGCCGAGATGGCCCAGGCGGGCTCCACGAAGGAGGTCAACATCCTGGTCCAACTCGACCGGATCGAGGACAACCTCACCCGGCGCTTCCGGATCACCCAGGGCGGCGGCTTCAAAACAGACTGCATCGAAAGTTTCGGCGACACCAACACCGGCGATCCGCAGGTCCTCTACGATTTCGTCAAATGGGCGGCGGACAACCATCCCGCCGACAGGTATGCCCTCATCCTCTGGAACCACGGCAGCGGCTGGTGGGAGGATGCCAGGAGCAGGGCGGCCGGTCCCGCGGAAAAGAAACCGCGCCGTCAGCTTTTCATGCACGCCTTCCCCCAGGAACACCGCAGCATCTGCTACGACGACACCTCCGGCGGCGACGCGCTGGACAACCGCGAACTGAGGGTTGTCCTTGCCGGGATCTGCGTGCTCCTGGGGCGGAAGATCGATCTCCTCGGCATGGACGCCTGTCTCATGAACATGATCGAGGTGGCCTACCAGCTCAGGGATTCCGTGAACGTCATCGTCGGCTCGGAGATCGAGGAGCCCTTCGACGGCTGGCCCTACACCGAGATCCTGACCCGCCTGACCGCCAGGCCCCGCCAGGACGCCGCCGCCCTCGCCCGCTGGATCGTCAAAAGCTATCTCCTCTCCTACAAGGGGAAGGACGAGACGGTCACACAGTCCGCCCTTGATGTGATCCGGATCGGGGAGATGACGGCCAAGGTCAATGCCCTGTCGGAAGCCCTTCTTGCCGCCGTCGAGACCGACGCCAAACTCATCGAGGCTGCCTGGAACAGGAGCCCCCGGTTCTATGACGACAACTACATCGACCTGGTCTGCTTCGCCAAGAATCTCCGAAAAAAGGCCGGCGCCGAACTCCGCGCCAAGGCGGACGATCTCATTGCCGCGCTGAAACCCGGAAAGGGAAGAACAATCCTCAGTCAGGGAAAGATCGGCAGGGAGGTTCGGGGCACCTGCGGTCTGTCGATCTACTTCCCCGGCGACAGCATCAACACCGCCTACCGGGACCTCGACTTCAGCGGGGAGTGCAAGTGGCTCGCGTTCCTGGAGAGGTATCGGTCGTGACCGCCGACTGCAACGGCATTTCTGATCATGGGATCGATCGGCTACGCGGTCTATCTCGTGATCGTGAAGTTAGTGCAACCCTAAACCAGAAAAGGAGGACCCAAACCATGGCAAAAGGAAGAAGCAGAGTCGGAAAGAACGATCTAGTCGGGACCGTGGCCGGAACCACGGAGCTGACCAAGGAGAACACCAAGAAGGTGGTCAACGCCGTCCTGGAGGGGATTTTCTCCGTCCTGAAGCAGACGGGACAGCTCCAGTTGACCAAATTCGGGACCTTCAGCGTCAGGAAGACGAAGGGACGCCAGGGGCGCAATCCGGCGACGGGACAGCCCATCACCATCCCCCCGGGCTACCGGCTGGGCTTCAAGGTCTCGAAGATCTGGAAGGAGGGAATGATGCTGCGCCAACGGGAGCAGGCCAAGGACAAGGTCAAGGTCCACACGCACAAGGAGGCCCCGAAGGCGAAAGCGGCAGCCAAGCTGGTAGTCAAGAAGCCGCCAGCCAAGGGGAAAAAGAAGTAAACCCCTGAGCCGGATCGTCCACCGGTCAACTCGCCCGCCACACCGTTTCCCTGGTGTGGCGGGCTTAACCTTTTCGGTGTGGCGATCCCATGGATGACCGATGTTTCGCCGGTGTGGTGAGATCGGCCGCGGCGTTCCAAGCCCCGCCGGGGTTAACCCTCTCCGGCACAGTACCGGGCGCCCCGCCATTTTCGGGGGAAGGGGGTTGGGGGTAGGGGGCACAAACTCATTTCCCTCCACCATCAGATCCGGTGACCGGTTTTCGTTCATATGAAAATGCCTCGCCTCCCTGTATCCCTCCCCCTCGACGGGGGAGGGCGGGGTGGGGGTGATTTCATCATTCATCGTGCCCGACTTGGGCATGGAGGTTAGAAGGAGGAACTTACAGATGAGCACAATTCCAGGAACACGCGTCCTATTCTCTCCGAAGGGCGGCGCATCGAAAGAGCTTGCAAGGCTGATCAAGGCAGCCAAGGTTAACATCGTCGTGGCCGCTTACGCCTTCTCTTCGAAATACCTCGGCACGGCGCTTTCCGCGGCCCTCAAGCGAGGGGTCAAGGTCCGGATCATCCTGGACGGAGACATCGCCCGGAAAGCCTATTCCATCGACGAGTGGCTCGCCGGCGAGGGGATTGACCTCCGATTCATCGATGTCAAAGGCGGCTGCCTGCATCACAAGTTCATGATCATCGACGGCAAGATCCTGATGACCGGCAGCTACAATTTCACGAACGAATCGGAATTCCGGAACCACGAGGCCGCCATCTTCACGAACAACAAAGCGTTGATCCAGTCCTTCGCCGCCGAATTCGACCGCCTCTGGAACCTGGTCGTTCTTCCCGCTCCCGTCGAATCCACTGCCGACCCCTCCGCCCCAGTCGAATCCACAGCCATTAACTCCGCTCCTGCTGAATCGACGGCAGTAGCTCCCATCCCCGCCGAGGTCGCACTTCCTCAGCAGGGGCCCGGGTAGCCGGGGAGAAATTCGGGGGAAGGGGGTTGGGGGTAGGGGGCACAAACTCATTTCGGTTTGCCGCAGGGGGATTTGTGGCGGAAAACCTGAGTTCTCGGAAGATAAACCGGAAGAGTAATCGGGGGGCTCAGAGGGGTTAAGGAGGGGAAGATGGTTCACAACGTCCCGGATTGCGGTTTGGCCAATACGTACCTCATTGAAGAGGGCGCCGGTCTGATGGTTGTGGATGTGGGGAGCGCCGGAGCGGCCCGGGCGGTGGAGAATTACTGCACCCACACCCTGAAGCGATCCCTCCGGGCGATCCGTTTCATCGCCGCCACCCATTTCCACATCGACCATATCGGCGGGATCAGTGCCTTGCTATCAAAGTGTTCCCCGAAGACGACTATCCTTTTCCATCCTCTCGTGAAGGCTTACCTGAAGGCCAATCGGCCGCTCTCCCCCATGAGGAATTGGTTCACCGGTCTGCTTCCCACCCTGATTGCAGGCCGCTTTGGCGTCCAAAAATGGTCCGATCTGACCTTCGACGGTACGGCCGGCGTGCCCCTGCCTTTCTTCCGGGATCTCCAGCGCGTTTCCTATGCGGACCGCATCCGGTATCTCGAAGGGAATTGTCTTCCCCGTTCCCGGATCGGCTTTGGCGACTGGGAGGCGATCGCCGCACCGGGGCATACGGAGGAGTCGGTGGTGTTCTTCAACGAGACGACGGGGGAACTCATCTCCGGCGATTTGATCCTGGGCCGGAAAGATGGCCGGGGATACGTAAACCGCTTCTGCTGGGATGAAGAGTGGATCCGGAGGACCTTTGCGACGCTGACCGAAACGATCACCCCCCGGATCATCTATCCCGGCCACGGAGAGATCATCCGTGACGACGTCGATGCCTTTAAGAGAGTGGACTGTTTTGGAACGGTCTCAGCGCGGAGCGACTTTGGATGATCCTGATGGGCCTTGGCTCGTCACGGTTGGCGTTCGGGCTGCCCAAGAGTGGGAGAGGTTGTAAGCAGCGGATGCGGCAGCCGGGGAGGGCAAAGAGGCAGCAGGTCACTGTCGATTTGCCGGTTGGAATAAACGAAGAGGCTCTCCGGCGGCACGGGAAAGAGCTCTCAGATGGAACGAAGGAGGCAGGAGATGGAAATCTTTCTCAGGCTCGAACGTATCCGGCGGCTGACCCTGAAGCCCGGAATGAAACTCGTCTGCATGTCCGACATGCACCGGGGGGACGGCTCCGGGGCCGACGACTTTGCGCAGAACTCCCTCATTTACCGCTGCGCCCTGGAACACTACCTCGAAAACGGCTTCACCTACATCGAGCTGGGCGACGCCGAGGAGCTGTGGGAGAATGACAATTTCGACCAGATCTACATTACCCACACGATGGTCTATGAACTCCTGGCGAAATTCCACGACCCCGATCCCACGAGGACCCGCTATTTGAAGGTATGGGGGAACCACGACCTGTACTGGAAGGACAACGAGGCTGTCTATCGCACGCTGTTCCCCGGTATCGAAATTTATGAGGGGATTGTCCTGGAGGCGGGACTGCGAAAGGGTGGCGGCGAGGCGTTCGGAGAGGATGTCATTGGCGATGGCAAAAAAACGGCGTTTGCTGATGGCGAGAAAAAGGCGTCCGGGGACGGTGAAAGCGGAGGAGGCGGCGCTGGTGCACCCAATCCACCGGAAGTCTGCGCGCCTTCTCCGACGTGTCGGCCGACGCCGAAGCCGGGTGCTATTCTGCTGATTCACGGCCACCAGGCGGATCCGAAGTGCAGCGGGGAGTTGGCCGTCGTCAGCAAGTTTTTTGTGCACAACTTCTGGCCCGACCTGCAACGTGTCGGCATCAAGGATCCGACCCGCGCCGCCCTCAACCCGGGCCTCTGCAACGAGGTGGACAAACGCCTCCACGAATGGGCGAACAATAACGATCAGGGCATCGCCGCGATCATTGCCGGCCACACCCACCGGGCGGTCTTCGAGAACCTGTCATTGACGGAGCAGCGCTACCTGGAGTCCAAGGTCAGGACCGACGGCGTCAAGTTCAAGCACCAGCCCGACCGGAGCTACTTCAATACCGGTTCCTGCGTCCATACGCTCTGCATCACCGGGATCGAGATCACGTTCGAGAACGGCCCGCATCTCCGGTTGGTCAAGTGGGGCCAGGCGACGAAGGGGAATGCATTGACCATCCAAAGGACGGTGCTTGAAGAAACTGAGCCGGACTCCGGCGGATAACTTTCTTACCCCACCCCCACCCCGACCCTCCCCCTGAAGGGGAGGGAGAATAATGGGTTTCATGGTCGTGCAAGAGGGAGGGGAAAGCCGGATTCCGCCCCCTTCAAAGAGAAAGTCAGGTAGGGCATGGGGTTATTGGTGGAGGTGGAGAACACGAGGCTGGAAGCAGCGGAAGGTCAGAAGGCGAAGGTCAGGAGGGCAAGAGGGCGGGAAAGGGTTGGGATCAGAGACCCGCGCCATGCGGAGCAGTTTATCAGGGAGTAGCTTTTGAGGTTTCTCAGAAGAGGCGAGATATGAAAAACCCCCGAAAGATCATCGAGTCATTGCTTTCCACTGCCGGCGTCCGGATCGACGGCCCCGATCCCTGGGACATCCGGGTGCGGAATGAGGGATTCTATGCCCGCGTGCTGAAAGACGGCAGCCTCGGGCTTGGGGAATCCTACATGGAGGGCTGGTGGGACTGCGCCCGGATCGATGAATTCATCTGCCGCATCTTGCGCGCGCAATTGGAGCAAAAAACCAAACCGGGCTGGCCGCTCCTTTTGAGGGCGGCGGTATCGCGCGCATTCAATCAACAATCCCGGCGCAGGGCCTTTGTGATCGCCGACAGGCATTACGATATCGGGAATGATCTTTTCAAGTTGATGCTCGGCAAATCCATGGCCTACACGTGCGGTTACTGGCTGAGAGCCGCAGACCTGGACGCGGCGCAGGAAGCCAAATTCGATTTGATCTGCAGGAAGCTGGGACTGCGTGCAGGGATGACGGTCCTGGATATCGGCTGCGGCTATGGCGGCTTCATGAAGTACGCCGCCGAAAAATATGGCATCACGGCGACCGGTATCACCGTTTCCAGGGAGCAGGCGGACCTGGGCAGGAAAATATGCGAGGGGCTCCCGGTTGAAATCAAGCTCCAGGACTATCGCGATGTAAGCGGGCAATTCGACCGCATTGTCGCCGTGGGTGTACTCGAACATGTGGGCTATAAAAATTACTGGAATTTCATGCAGGTTGCCCGGCGCTGTCTGGCCGATGACGGCCTTTTTCTTCTACATACCATCGGCAAAGAGCTTTCGACAACGACCACGGCGGACCCCTTCATGACCAAATATCTTTTTCCGGGGGGCAATATGCCGTCCATTGCGCAGATCGGCGCCGCCGTTGAAAAGAGCTTTGTCATGGAAGACTGGCACCTGATCGGTCCCGATTACGACAGGACTCTCATAGCCTGGTTTGAAAACTTCGACTCGGGCTGGGATCGATTGAAAGCGAAATACGGCGAGCGATTCTACCGCATGTGGAAATACTACCTGCTTTACTGCGCCGGGTCCTTTCGCGCCCGGCATGTTCAGCTTTGGCAAATCGTCTTCTCAAAGCAGGGCGTCCCCGGAGGCTATGAAACCATACGGTGAGGTGCGATCATGAAGATAAAGCTCATATCGGCGGCGGTCAGATCCCGGTCAAGATGGTCCCAGATCATGACCCTTTCCCTCCCGGCGGTGGCCGCGGCCACTCCTGAAGGGCACGACATTGCCATCGAGGACGAGAGGGTCAAGAAGATCAGTCTGGACGACAGTCCGGATCTCGTGGGGATCTCCTTCGAGGTATTCAGGGCCTACCGCGCCTATGAGATCGCCGACCATTACCGGCAGCGGCACATCCCCGTGGTCCTGGGCGGGATGCATGCTTCGGTCATGCCGGAAGAGGCTTTGCTTCATGCCGATGCGGTTGTGGTGGGCGAGGCCGAGGAGGTGTGGCCGCAGGTCGTCGCCGATGCCGCTGCCGGGAGGATGCGCGGGATCTACCGGACTGAAAGGCCGGTTGACCTGGCCAATCTGAAACCGCCCAGGCTGGACCTGGTCGATGCTTTCCGGTATTTTCCGCTCTACCCCATCGAGGCGACAAGAGGCTGCACCCATGCCTGTTCGTTTTGTTCCACGAGATATGTCCACGGCTACGGTTTCAGGACCAGGCCCGTCGATCATGTCATCGCCGATGTCCGGCGAGCCGGCAACAGCATCATCGCGTTCCTTGACGACAACCTCGCGGCCGACGAGGTGTTCGCGAAAAGCCTTTTCACGGCGATGATCCCCTATGGAAAGAAATTCTTCATGCAATCCCATGTGCTCTTGGCGGAAAACGAAGAACTGCTCTCCCTGGCCGCGAAGGCAGGCTGCCTCGGCGTCTTTGTGGGGGTCGAGTCCGTCTCGGCCGCGGCGCTGTCCGAGGCAAACAAGGGGTTCAACAAGGTTGAGCGCCTCAAGGACAACATCGGGCGGTTCCACGATCGCGGCATCCTGGTGGACGGGGGGATCATCTTCGGATTCGACACCGACACGCCGGACGTGTTCGACCGGACCATCGAGGCGGTGGACAAGGCCAAGATCGACAGCGTCGCCGTCAACATCCTCATCCCCTATCCGGGGACCGAGTTCTATCGGAAATTCGAGCAGGAAGGCCGGATCATCTGCACCGATTACACGAAATACACGGGAGGCCAGGTGATCGTGAGGCCGAAGAACATGACTGTCGAGCAGCTCCAGGCGGGATACAACCGGTTCACAAAGGATTATTACCGGATGATGGAGATCGTCTACCGGGCCTTCAAACAGCCCAACGCCGTGGCCACTATCACCCGGCTTATTGCCAACGTGGGGCACAGGATGAATTGTATGCCCGAGAAATAAGCGCTTTATGCCAGCGGATAGAGATGAGCGATGTGCTCCCGACAGGCCAGACCTGCGCTATGCGTGCCCGATACAGCGGACCTGCCAATTGCATGCCCAACCCACCAGCCCCGCCCAGTGAGTGATGTCGAGAGAGTCTGCGAGGATACGGCCACATCCCTGATCGAAGCGACCAGGGCAATGAAATGAATCGCTGTTGACCTCGACGTCACCTACTTATCGACACAAATGATGAGAAAAAAGCATTGAATCGCTTCGGGTTGTATTCCCCGCAGCTTGCTGCGAATCGGACCATGGAACCCTCAGATTAATACTCCGCTGCACGCGGCGGGGATGGTTTATTTCCATTTTGAAAGTGACGCCGTTTGCAGACCACCTGTGGATATAATTTTCGCACCCACCCAGTGCCCAACACATACACTCAGGCAACGGGGACATTTATTTTCCATTACAAATTCCAACCCCCATCATTCCAAATGGTGTATCAATGTAATATTTTGATTCGGGAAACACACCTATTCTACCGCTACATAGCGGACATTTAACTCGGTATCCATATTCTACGACTACAAACTCCTTGCTGCAATATGGGCAGGTAGCTCTATCTTCCTCCATCATTTTCCCTCCGCTAATTTACAAAAATATTTCCGGAATCAATTTGCTACGGCGGGACTATATGAAATAAAATTCTGTGTCAAGAGGATTTTTACCACAAAATATGGGGTGCGTTACCGATCACTGTGTGAGTGATGTACCGCGTCGGCTGTCTTTTTATTACTTCGGCAACAATATATGTCAAAGCCGTCATTCCCGCGAAAGAGGGAATCAAGAATTGGACTGGATGCCAGATCAAGTCCGGCATGATATTAGATATTTAATTGCAGGAGAAATGATTGATCCAGAAAGATGCGCTCAGCGGCGCGCAGCAGCATGTCCGTTGCATCCGGTTGTTCGGTCATTCTTCAGTCATAATGCCTTATAGGAATCTCGCCTTCGTCAATTCGCGTTGAGCGGCACTTCGGACAACGAGGGGGTGCGTCGAGGCAATAG
>JAPLJY010000261.1 GCA_026388345.1 Deltaproteobacteria bacterium | reverse complement strand
GTCTTCCATTCGAGCGGCCACGGCGGACAGAGCGTCAACACGACCGATTCGGCCGTCCGGATCGTCCACCTGCCGACCGGCCTGATCGTCACCTGCCAGGATGAAAAATCCCAGCTCAAGAACAAGCACAAGGCGATGAAGGTTCTCCGGGCGCGCCTGCTGGATGCGGCGATGAAGAAACACAACGACGCGATCTCCGAGACGAGAAAGAATCAGGTGGGGAGCGGGGACCGGAGCGAACGGATCCGGACCTACAATTATCCCCAAGGGAGGGTGACGGACCACCGGATCGGGCTCACCTCCTACAGCCTGGAGAATTTTCTCAACGGCGACATCCGGTTCATGATCGACGCCCTGACGACCCATTTCCAGGCGGACGCGCTCAAACAATCGGGGCATTGATGACGGCTTCGTAAAAAGTCCGGATGCTGCGTTGCGCTTCACCCTTCGTCGTTGCAGCGTACACCAAAGTACGCCTCTCTCCTCAGGGTTCGCGCGCCTTGCCTGCGGCCATTTTACAAAGCCGTCCCGGATTCCAAGTTGCGGGTACTTTCGGAGGCGGTGAGGAGGTTTCCATTAATGACGGATATTCGGGCGGCCCTCCGGCGTGCAGCCCGTGACCTGAATGGCTCAGGCAGCCCCTCCCCCCGGCTTGACGCCGAGGTTCTCCTGATGCGCTTCCTGGGGATGGGCCGTTTGCAGCTCTGCATGCAACCGGAAAGGAAACTCTCGCAAGAGGAGGCCGCCGGGTTTGCGCGCTGGGTCGAAAGACGAAGCCTTGGCGAACCGGTCGCCTATATCCTCGGGGACAAGGAGTTCTGGTCCCTCTGCTTCGAGGTCGGCCGCGAGGTTCTGATCCCGAGACCGGAGACGGAATGCCTCATCGAGGAGGTCCTGCGGTTTTACCGTCCCCCCGGGGAGGGTCTGCGGGTTCTCGATATCGGGACGGGGAGCGGCGCGATCGGCGTCGTCCTGGCCCGGGAACTGCCCGCAGCCCGGGTGGTCGCAACGGACATCTCACCGGAGGCGCTCGCAGTCGCAAGCCGGAATGCCTTGGCCCACGGCGTGGCCGGCCGCATGGAATTTTTTCAGGGGGATCTCTTTGCCGTGGTTTCCGGGGATTTGGATATCATCTGTTCCAATCCGCCCTATATTCCGGAGGGTGTATACGACCTCCTGCCGGCGGGGATCCGGAATTTCGAGCCCCGGGGGGCGCTCATCGCCGGCCCGGACGGCTTGGACTTTCACCGGAGAATTATCCGGGAGGGATTGAGCCGCCTGAAGACGGGCGGCCGGATCTTCCTGGAGATCGGCGAGGGGCAGAGGGATCGGGTCGAGGCGCTCTTCAGGGACGACGGCGGCTACGACGATATCTCCTTCCGGAAGGACTACGGCGGGATCGACCGCGTCTCGTCGGCCCGGAAGAAGGAGAAGCGGTGAAGTGCGTGATCCTCGGAGCGCACTGGATCTTTTTCGACCCTGTAGCTGCTCGCTACGCTGCCGGGAAAAAACTCGCGCTTCGCGCTCAGACAGTTTTCCAGGCGGTCGATCCGCTTCGCGCACAGGGTACCCCGAAAAATCTCCAATGTGCGCTGACAGGATCACGGTTTCACCGCTGAGTGGAAAATGAGAAAATGGCAAAATAGGGGAGCTGTCCCCCCGTTTTCCTTAACGGGCGATGTGCTGAGGGGGCAGGGTACCCCGAAAAATCTCCAATGCACGCTTCCGGGATCATGGTTTTACCGATGCCGGCAGGTTTAAGGGGGATGAGGTTGATTTTCCAGGGGTGCACGTGACGGGGGGGTAAACGATGGACAGGATCGTGATCGCCGGCGGACGGAGGCTTCAGGGGGAGATCCGGGTCAGCGGCGCCAAGAATGCCGCGCTGCCGGTCCTGGTTTCGTCGCTTCTTGTCGATGGATGGAACACCTTTCACAACATTCCGGACCTTCTGGACATCAAAACCATCCGAAGGCTGCTGGGAAGCCTCGGTGTGAAGATCGAGGGGGAGGAGACGGTCCGGATCAACGCTGGCGGGATCACCCGTTGCGAGGCCTCCTACGACCTGGTCCGGACGATGCGGGCCTCGATTCTGGTCCTCGGTCCCCTCGTGGCGCGGATGGGTGAGGCGCGGGTTTCCTTGCCGGGAGGCTGCGCCATCGGGGCGAGACCGGTCAACCTCCACATCCAGGCGCTCCGCGACCTCGGCGCGGAGGTGACGCTGAAGGACGGGTATGTCGAGGCGAAGGCGTCGCGTCTCCGGGGCGCGACCCTCTATTTCGATATCTCCACGGTTACGGGGACGGAAAACATCATGATGGCCGCGACGCTCGCGGAGGGGACAACGATCCTGAAAAACGCGGCGCGGGAGCCGGAGATCGTCAATCTGGCCGAGGTGCTGATCGCCATGGGGGCGAGGATCCGCGGGGCGGGAACCGATGTGATCACAATCGATGGGGTGAAATCGCTCCATCCCGTGGAGGCGGCGGTGATCCCGGACCGGATCGAAGCCGGAACCTTTCTCATCGCCGCCGGGATGACCGGCGGGGATGTCCGGATCCTGGGCTGCAACCCCCTCCACCTTGACGCGCTCATCGCCAGGCTCCGGGACGCCGGCATGAGGATCGACGCGGACGGGGACGCCCTTCGGGCGGCGGGCGGCGGGACCGTAAAAAGCGTGGATGTCAAGACGCTTCCGTATCCGGGATTCCCGACGGACCTGCAGGCCCAGATCATGGCCATGATGGCCCTCGGCAACGGGCTCAGCGTGATCACCGAGACGGTCTTCGAGAACCGTTTCATGCATGTCAGCGAGATGATGCGGATGGGGGCGGACATCGTCATCCAGGGAAAGAGCGCGATCGTCCGCGGGGTCGCGAAACTCCGCGGGGCGCCGGTGATGGCGACGGATCTCCGGGCGTCGGCCTCCCTGATCCTGGCCGGTCTCGCGGCGGAGGGGACGACGACCATTTCCCGAGTCTATCACATCGACCGGGGCTATCAGCAGATC
>JAPLJY010000268.1 GCA_026388345.1 Deltaproteobacteria bacterium | reverse complement strand
AGCTATGCGAAATGGGCCGCGCAGAAGCCGGAGGCGAAGGCGGTCGTCGTCTATGCGACGATGTGGCACAGCACGGAAATGATGGCCCGGGCGATCAGTGAGGGACTTGCGGCGGGAGGGCTGCATGTGAAGCTCATGTCGATGGACGAGGTGCACCGGAGCGATGTGGTATACGAACTCCTCGGCGCCGGAGTACTCGCCGTCGGTTCGCCGACGCTCAACAACCACCTGCTCCCGAACATGGCGGACATCCTGACCTACCTGAAGGGGTTGAAGCCGAGGAACCTCATCGGCGCCGCCTTCGGGTCCTACGGCTGGAGCGGGGAGGCGGTGAAGGAGATCGAGGAGATCCTGGCGGAGATGAAGGTCGAGAAGGCGGGGGAGGGGATCCGGGTGAAGAACGTGCCGGACGCCGGGGTTCTTGCGCGCTGTCATGAACTCGGGAGAACGATGGCGGAGAAGGTCCGGAGCCGCCTGTAGAAGGGGCGGCAGGGGTCGAGAACGGATCAAAAAGGCGGGAAGATTTCCGTTACAATGGCCGATTCATCTTGAGGAGGAGGAAGATCATGGGAAAATACGTATGCGGAATATGCGGTTATGTTTATGACCCGGAGGCGGGGGATCCCGATGCGGGGGTTGCGGAGGGTGTCCCTTTTGAGAGGCTTCCCGAAGACTGGGTCTGCCCGATCTGCGGCGCCGCCAAGGATGAGTTTGCGCCCGAATAGCCGGCCTCACTGTCCATTGGTTTCGTCGTGAGGGAGGGGTTTTATTGCGGGCGTTCGGGAGGGAGGCGTCATGGGGGGAACGAGGGATGCATTGCAGCAGGCCTATGCGGGTGAGGCCAAGGCGGCCCTGCGCCTGAAGGTGTATGCGGAAAAGGCGGAGGCAGAGGGGTATCCGCAGATGGCGAAGCTCTTCCGGGTGATTGCGTGGTCCGAAGAGATCCACGGGGCGAGGGCGCTCCGGGTCCTCAAGGAGATCAAGACTACGGAGGAAAACCTGGCGGAGAGCTTCCAGTCGGAGCAGGGGGTGGCGGAGGTCGCGTACGGCCGATTCGTCAAGGAGGCCGAGGCGGAGGGAAACCGGGCCGCGGTGCTCCATTTCAGCCAGAGCCGGGATGTCGAAGAGACCCATGCTAAGCTCTACAAGGAGGCGATGAACCACCTCCTGGAGGAGAGGGAGACGACCTACCACGTCTGCCTGGTCTGCGGCTACATCGCGGACGGCCTCCTGCCGGAGGTCTGCCCGGTCTGCGGCGCCGGGAAAGAGAAATTCAAGACCTTCCGTTGATGGACGGCGAAGACTAAGAACAGCGAGATAACAAATGATCGGAGGACCGAAATGAGGGGTGTCCTGTTGCGCTGGCTGGTGTTGACGGCGGCTGTTCTGACAGCCTCCTGGCTGCTGGACGGCATCCGCGTGAGCGGTATTTTCCCGGCGTTTCTGGCCGCGGCGCTCCTCGGGATCCTCAATGCGATCTTACGTCCGCTGCTGATCCTGTTGACGCTGCCTCTCAACATCCTGACCCTCGGGCTATTCACCTTTGCAATCAACGCGCTGATGCTCATGATCGTCTCTGCCATTATTCCCGGATTCTATGTTCGGGGATTCTGGACCGCCGTTGCGGGCGCCCTGATCATCGGCGGAGCGAGCTGGTTGCTCAACCGATTCATCGGTTCCAAGGGGAAGGTTGAGACGGGAGATTATATCGATCTGAAACAGAGGCGCGGCCGATGGGAGTGAACGACCTGAGCCCGGCCATGCAGCAGTATGTGGAGGTGAAGGAACGCTATCCGGACTGCATCATCCTCTTCCGGATGGGCGACTTCTATGAGATGTTCTTCGAGGATGCCGTGACGGCCTCCCGGGTCCTCGAGATCACGCTGACGTCTCGCAACAAGAATCGGGAGGACGCCATACCCCTTTGCGGTTTTCCCTACCATGCCGCATCCGGGTACATCGCGAAGCTGATCGAAAACGGGTTCAAGGTGGCCGTCTGCGAACAGACGGAGGATCCGAAACTTGCCAAGGGTGTGGTGAAACGGGAGGTGGTCCGCGTCATTACCCCCGGCCTCGTTCTCGATACGGAAAACCTCAACGCCAAGGAGAACAACTACCTTGCGGCCCTGGCCATCCGGAACGGCCTCCTCGCCCTGGCCTTTGTCGACATCTCGACGGGAGAATTCCGCGTCACAGAGACGGACGACCGCGAATATTTCCTTGTCCAGACGGCGGGACTCCCGATCCGCGAAATCCTCGTCGCGGAGGATCTCCGGGACGAGGATCTGATCCGGTCTGTCGCCGGTGAGGGGGAGAGCTGCCTGATTAACCGCCTGCCGTCGGACCGCTTCGACCCGGCGACGGCGGTCGCCCTGCTGCGCGACCATTTCCCGGAAGAAATATTCTCGGGAATGGCCCTCGAATCCCATCCGGCGACGGCGGCAGCGGCCGGCGCCGTCCTTGCCTATATGATGGAGACGCAGAAGGACCGCCTCGGCCACATCAACGAGCTGACCTGGTATGAAAGCGGCGCCCATCTGCTGATGGACGAGGTCGCCAAGCGGAACCTCGAACTCTTCGCCACGATCGCCGAGGGAAAGAAGAGCGGGTCTCTCTTTCACGTCCTCGACGAGACGGTGACCTCCCTCGGGGGGAGGAGACTCCGCTGGTGGCTGAATCACCCGCTGCGCGATCCGCTCCGGATCCGGGAGAGGCTGACCGCCGTTTCCGAGATCCGGGAAGGTCACCTCCTCCGGGAGTCGCTCCGGGCCATTCTGAAATCCGTTTACGATCTGGAGCGCCTTGGAAGCCGGATCGCCGTCGGGCTCGCCAACGGCAGGGATCTCGCCGCGCTCCGGACGTCGCTTCAAGTCCTGCCGTTGCTCCGCGCCGCCATTGCCGGTTGCGAAGCGCCGCTTTTGCGTGCGATCCGAGACGGCATGGACGAGATGCCGGAGATCCGGAGACTGATCGAAGGCGCGATCGTGGACGATCCGCCGCTCACGATCCGCGAAGGGGGGATCATCCGGGAGGGCTACGATCCGGAATTGGACCGCTTGATCTCGGTCATGCGGGACGGCAGAAAATGGATCGCCGCACTGGAGGAGAAGGAGAGACAGAAAACGGGGATTCATTCCTTGAAAGTCGGATTCAACAGCGTCTTCGGGTATTTCATCGAAGTCACGAAGGCAAACGCCGGCTTGGTTCCCGCCGAATACATCCGGAAGCAGACGCTGGTCAACGCGGAGCGGTACATCAACGAAGAGCTGAAGGGATACGAGGAGACGGTCCTCCATGCGGAGGAGATGCGGCAGGCGCGAGAGTACGATCTCTTCGTTGAAATCCGGGGCCGGATTGCCGGTGAGATCCGCCGGATCCAGGGGACGGCGGCCCGAATCGCCGATCTGGACGCCGTCGCGTCGCTCTCCGAGGTGGCCGAGCGTTACAACTACTGTTGCCCCGTGGTCGACGGCGAGGATGTCATCGAGATCACGGACGGTCGTCATCCGGTTGTCGAACGGCTCGCCGGCAGGACCGGTTTCGTCCCCAACGATGTTCTGCTCGATTCCGAGAAAAACCGCTTTCTGATCATCACCGGCCCCAACATGGCCGGGAAATCGACCTGCATCCGGCAGGTGGCCCTGATCGTTCTGATGGCCCAGATGGGGAGTTTCGTCCCCGCGGCCCGCGCGCGGATCGGCGTGGTCGATCGGATCTTTACGCGCATCGGCGCGGCGGACAGCCTGGCCCGGGGGCAGAGCACCTTCATGGTCGAGATGACCGAGGTCGCGGAAATCCTCCGCCATGCGACGAAACGCAGCCTCATCATCCTGGACGAGGTCGGAAGGGGAACGAGCACCTTCGACGGCCTCAGCATCGCCTGGGCGACGGCGGAATACATCCACGACGCCCCG
>JAPLJY010000195.1 GCA_026388345.1 Deltaproteobacteria bacterium | reverse complement strand
GGGTATGTGGGATATGACGAAGGCGGCCACCTCACCGAGGCCGTGCGGCGCCGGCCCTATTCGGTCCTCCTTTTCGATGAGATCGAAAAGGCCCATCCGGACGTTTTCAACATCCTTCTGCAGATTCTCGACGACGGCCGATTGACGGACGGTCACGGCCGTACGGTGGATTTCAAGAACGCGATCGCAATCATGACCTCAAACGTCGGCAGTCAGTGGATCCAGGACCCCTCTCTGGTGGATGAGGAGAGGCGGGAACGGACAATGGAGGCGCTCCGGGAGACCTTCAAACCGGAATTCCTGAACCGGATTGATGATATCATCATCTTCCGCGCGCTGGCAATGGCGGATATCGAGCGGATCATCGATATCCAGCTCGGACTCATCCGGCAACGGTTGCAGGAAAGGAAACTGTCCCTGGAATTGACAGAAGGTGCCAAACATTATATAGCTCAAGAGGGATACAGCCCCGTGTACGGCGCCAGACCGCTTAAGCGGGTGCTTCAGAAACAGATCCTGGACCCTCTGGCCCTGCAGCTCCTCGAAGGAGCCTTCGTCGAAGGCGACCGGATCGTGATCGATCAGGAGGACAAGCGGTTGGTCTTTCATAAAAATTAACAATGCAAACATGATTTCATATTCGGCGAAGGCCGGACTCAGGAGGCCTTCGCCGGAACGGATCATCGATAAAAATCTTATCATTCACGGAGGAAATGGATGAACACGATCAAGACAGGACTTTTACTGGGCGCCCTGACGGGCCTCCTCATGCTGATCGGCGGCTGGTTCGGCGGTCAGAATGGCGTCGTCATCGCCTTCCTCTTCGCGATGGTGATGAATTTTGGAAGCTACTGGTTTTCCGACAAGATCGTCCTGAGCATGTATCACGCCAAGCCTGTTTCAGAGGGTGAGGCGCCTGAGCTATACGCCATGGTTAAAAATCTTGCGCTCAGGGCCTCGATGCCGATGCCGCGCGTCT
This sequence comes from Deltaproteobacteria bacterium, assembly GCA_026388345.1. The sequence goes on along the minus strand of JAPLJY010000195.1, from coordinate 3,047 downwards.
ATATCATCCCCGAAGACGCCCCGAACGCCTTCGCCACGGGACGGGACGAACATCACGCGGTGGTTGCCGTCACGGAGGGCATCCTCCGGATCCTCGGCCCGGATGAACTGGAGGGGGTCATTGCCCACGAACTGACCCACATCCGGAACCGTGACATCCTGATCGGCTCCATCGCCGCGACGCTGGCCGGGGCCATCGTCATGCTCGCCCACATGGCGCAGTGGGCGGCGATGTTCGGCGGTGCAAGCCGCGATGACGAGGAGGGAGGTGGAAGCAACATCGTCGGCCTGATCCTCATGGCCATCCTCGCCCCGATCGCCGCCACGCTGATCCAGATGGCCATTTCCCGCTCGCGGGAGTACCTGGCCGATGCAGGCGGGGCGAAGATTTCGGGAAAGCCTTACGGCTTGGCGGGCGCCCTCGAAAAGCTCTCCCGGGCCTCCCAGGCGATTCCCATGAACGCAAATCCCTCGACGGCCCACATGTTCATCGTGAACCCCCTGACGGGACGTTCTTTGATGAACCTCTTCAGTACGCATCCGCCGATCGAGGAGCGGATTACCCGTCTGCGAAGCATGAGACCGATGTAAACGTCGCAGGCCCGCGGTTAATAGCCGGTTTCAGTCTCCTTGCCTTCTTTAGGCAGGAGACCGGCCTTTATCCGTCATGACGCAAGGAGGATTCATGGAAAACGACAAGAATGAAAAGGGATTCGTGATCAAGGATCGTCGCCATTTCGACGAATCCGGTTCCGTGCGAAAGGAGGAAGAGGCAAAGAAGGAGGAGAAAAAACCGGAGGTCAAGGTCGAGCAGACCCCGCCTCCCCAGGAGGAGCCGCGCAACGCCCCCCCAGAGGATGCCCCCTTGCCTGAGATCAATTTCGCCGGATTTATTTTTTCGCTCAGCACAACGGCCATGTACCACTTCGGGGATTTCCCCGATCCGGTCACGAAGGAGACGGGGCGCAACCTCGCCGCCGCCAAGCAGACGATCGACATCCTGAGCATCCTGAAGACGAAAACGGAGGGTAACCTCGAGGAGGACGAAAAACAACTGTTAGACGGCATCCTATATGAATTGAGAATGCGTTTTGTCAAGGAAATGACCCATCCATGATCACGAAAGCATCGCCGGCCAAGGTCAACCTCTACCTGCGGGTCCTCCGGAAGCGCGAGGACGGTTACCACGATATCCTCTCCCTTATGCAGAGGATCAGCCTCTGTGATGAGCTGACATTCGCGACGACCGGTGGGGGTATTGCGGTCCATTGCCCCGGCACGACCCTGCCGGAGGGTGAGGGAAATATTGTCTATCGGGCGGCGGCAGCCTTTTTTTCCCGGATCGGTGCATCGCCCGGAATCGAAATCACCATCCGGAAACGGATCCCCATCGCCGCAGGGCTGGGCGGCGGCAGTTCCAATGCCGCCACGACCCTCATGACCCTGAATGAACTGTACGGATCGCCCGTAACCCGGGAAGAACTGATGAAAATCGGGACGGGCCTCGGAGCGGACGTCCCCTTTTTCATTTTTGGGAAGACAGCCTGGGCCTCCGGGATCGGTGATCGCCTCCAGGAATTCCCCCTCCCTCCGCCCCTCCGGTTCGTCCTGATCAATCCAGGCTTTGAAATCTCCACAAAATTGGTTTATCAGGGACTCAATTTGGGATTGACAAAGCAGGGAATAAATTATAGCATCCCACGTTTTTCCACAACGGAAGATTTGATCCGGGGCCTCACGAACGATCTGGAGAGTGTGACGACGAGGCTTCATCCCGTTCTGGATCAGATCAAGGCCCTTTTGCTGAAGAGCGGCGCTCTCGGCGCCCTGATGTCGGGCAGCGGACCGACCGTTTTCGGCGTCTTCACGGACAGGGAGTCCGCAGGAAGAGCGGAGAAAAATCTGGGTCAGGAAACCCGGTGGCTGGTATTCGGGGCGCAATCCCTGTAAGGGAAACCGGCCCCGGTCTTCGACCCAGTGCGCGGAGGCCCTGGATTCTCGCTGCCGTCCGAATCGGAACTGGGGCGTCGTCAAGCGGTAAGACACAGGAATTTGGATCCTGCATTCGGAGGTTCGAATCCTCCCGCCCCAGCCAATTGATGAGTTGAAGGATTTTGAGATGCTCGAAAGAATCAGGGTATTTACCGGAAATGCGAATGTAACGCTCGCCCAGAAAATCTCGGAGAACCTGGGCGTATCGCTCGGGAAAGCCCATGTCACGGCCTTCAGCGACGGCGAAACCCGTGTCGAGATCAACGAAAATGTGCGTGGAATGGATGTCTTCATCATTCAACCCACCTGCCCGCCGGTCAACATCACCCTGATGGAACTTCTGATCATGATCGATGCCGTCCGCCGGGCCTCCGCGGACCGGATCACGGCCGTCATTCCCTTCCCTATTACGGCTATGGACGACAGGACCGGAAGGTGGCTCCCCGGGCGCCGATCTCCGCCAAGCTCGTGGCCGATCTCATCACCCGGGCGGGGGCAAACCGGATCCTGGCGATGGATCTCCACGCCGGTCAGATTCAGGGTTTCTTCAACATCCCGGTGGACAATCTCTTCGCTACCCCGGTCCTGCTGGATTATATCAAAAGGAACTACCATGGCGATAACATCGTGACCGTTTCGCCGGATACGGGAGGCGTAGAAAGGGCGCGCGCCTTCGGCAAGAGACTCGGGGCGAGCCTGGCCATCATCGACAAACGCCGGGAGGGGCCGAACGAGGCACAGGTCATGAACATCATCGGCCATGTCAAGGGGAAGAAGGTCATTCTCCTGGATGACATGATCGATACAGCCGGAACCGTTGTTCGGGCTGCCAAGGCACTTAAGGAGGAAGGGGCGGTTGAGGTTTCCGTCTGTTGCACCCATCCTGTCCTTTCCGGACCGGCCATCGAAAGAATCGAACAATCGGACCTGAAAGAGGTTATCGTGACGGACACCGTTCCCCTGCATGAGAAGGCGAAGGCCTGCAGCCGCATCAAGGTCCTCTCCGTCTCAGGCCTCCTCAGCGAAGCTGTCCGAAGGATCTATTACAACGACTCA